>CAYGQJ010000214.1:0-4117 GCA_964351845.1 uncultured Flavobacteriaceae bacterium
AAACTAACCCCAAACATAAAAGCACCATCATTCGCTCCGAGTCCTGAAGATCGTACATAATCTACACGTAGGAATCTAAATTTCCCCCAGCCTATATTGTCTAGTCCTATAGAATACTCTGTATAGGGTTGATTCCCTTGGGTGCTCAGTACATGTGCACCAGCCACTAGATTAAAGTTAAGCTTGTTAATCCCTGGGATTTTCCCAAGAATCCATCCCTTAAAGTTATGCTGTACATGGCCTTCAAAATAACTTTGATTGGTACTGCGCTCATAATAGGGTAATAAATTAAAGCGATTTAAGTAACTCCCATCCAGATTCACTCGGGTTTGATTTCCGTTAAAGTGTTGGTAGTCTATAAAACTCGCACCATCAGCTGTATTTAAGAAGGTTCCTCCTGTCAGATTGTAATTAAAACGTCCTTTATTCCCAATGTTAAATCCTTGACGGACACTCGCTCTTAATTGCGTATAGTTAAACCGATCTTCATCGGCAGCTAATCCCCCTTCATAGGTTAAAAACAAGGTAGGAAAACGGTCATTTGGAATATTGAATTTGGCGGTAGGATAATTATAGTACTTCTGACCGAAATTGATACGTGTGCTCACCTGTGTTTTTACAATGGCATGATCTTCAACTCCTGTGGGATCTTGTGGTAAAAGATTTTGAGGATCTCGCGGGTTATTGCTTGTAAATACCAGATCATCATCGGGATAAAAGGTTTGATCGGTGGTATTGGCAAGTCCCTTTCGATCTTCATAACTCACACTTCCCCAGAGACGCAAGCCATTAAAAACCTCCTGAGAGTAGGCCACATCCACAAACGAGCGTTCATAGATCTTTAAGTAATTGCGTTCAAAAAACAAACTTGTAATCGTATTAATCGAACTCGGAATGGGATTGCTGGCATTAAATTGTTTGGTTTCTACACCTCCAGTCACAGCAAGCACCGCTCTTTTCTTCCGATCAAATTGTCGTGTAAACCCAGCGGTATACCGCAATCTATCATCTGAAAAACCATAGCCCGCTTTCGCGAAAGCGTAAAACGTCTTTGAATAATCATCATCACTCCACGTAAAGTAATTAATCCCTGTGGAGCCGTTCCAACCCTGTACGGTATTGTAACCTGTGCTATTGAAAATCCCATCATAACTAAAACGCCAGCGTTTAAAACTATTGGTATAAGAATACCCAGTGATTGGGTCTAAAAGACCTAGCTTATTTCCTCGCGCATCGATGGAATCTAGGTATTTTCGTGACTTCCGAATCACCTGAATACTATCTTTTTTAAGATAATCATTCGACTCAACAAGCGTTAAAGGAACGGGGCGTTTTTCTTCCCAATACAGGCTATCTTTCTTATTAGCTTCATCGGCAAAAGAGAGCACTTCATTAGTAAAAGATGCTTTGGTAAAATTAGGGGTAAAGTCATAGTCACTATACCCTGCTGTAAAACGGCCATCGCCTTTTAAACCTAAGAATCCGAAGCTAAAATCTATGACTTGAGAGATTTTCACCCATTGTTGGTAGTCCTCATCATACTTATAATTCTGTTTAAAATTGAGACTTTCTATAAAAGGAACCTGAATGGCTTCTCCATTAGTAGCCAGGTCTACCCCATATAATTGCCACTCGTCTTCTACAATATAAATCAATCCGCTAAAGACACGATCTTTGGGACGTTTAGGCGTAACTTCAATTTTATTAATGATTTTTCCTTGCTCATAAAAAGTTCCGATTAGCTTATATCTGTAATACGAAAAAGCGTTAATTCCTATGGGTGAAATGAGCTGTGCGTTGAGCTCTAAGGTGTTTTCGTAAAAAGAGAAGTTAGCATCGATGGCGGTATTAAAACTAAATCCATTATCATCGCCACTGACTTTACTCGCGACAATTTTTTCAGAAAAGTTATTCGGTCGTTGGTAGGCAATATCTGAGATCGTCTCACTTAGATAGATAATCCCCGTACGGGTAGAATCCAGACCACCTCCCATGTCTCCTATTTCTTGACCTAAGAATTTTTCAGGGGCGTTTTTCACCTGCCATACCCCTCTAGAATAAAAACGAGCGGTGTACTCACTCAATTTATCAAGATTCACTTTTCTATTGGCAATAGCGGCACGTATCACACGATCTGCCGGATTGACTCCTGCCTCAACAACAACCTCATCTAGTGAGGTAGTTTCTGATGTTAAGGTAACATCTAGTTTATATAGAGAAGCTTTGGTGGTGATTTCTTTTCGTACTGTCGTGTAGCCTATAAACTGAAAAACAATTGTATACGTCAGCTCACTAGCACTAAGACCTGCTCCAGACCCTAAAACATCAAGTTCGTATTCTCCGTCGCCATTGGTTGTTGTTCCTTCCCGAGAATCTTCTAGGTATATATTGACAAAAGGTAAGGATTCGCCTTGATCATCAGTGACGGTTCCTACAATCTGCGCAGAAAGCACAGAAATACAAAAAGAAAATAGAATCGTAAGCGTAAGCGTAATTTTATTCATGTTAGATGGTATTGTTAGCGTTTCAAAGAAACTATAGTTACAAACGCTTCCGTCTTAAAAAAATGTTAGTTGTGATTATTTTGGGAAATTGTGATCCCTCATTACTGAAACAAGTTCAGCACAAGCTCTAGCCTTTGATTTTTTAAAATAGCGTAGTACTCTAAAATAGAACAATACTCTATTTTTAATTTTTTATTCCCCCTTTGGGGGTTAGGGGGCTTAGTTATTAAACGCTTTTTTGATACGGCTTAGGTCGCGTTTATTATCACGGTCTTTAATGACCTCACGTTTATCATAGTTTTTCTTACCCTTCGCAAGTGCGATGTCTAGTTTGGCAAACCCTTTGTCATTAGTAAACAATCGTAAGGGTACAATCGTTAATCCTGATTTTTTAATCTCACGCTCCCATTTTTTGAGTTCGCGCTTATTCAACAACAACTTACGTTCACTTTTAGGCTTGTGATTATAATACGTAGCATGCGAATATTCTTGTATGGTCATATTGATCACAAAAAGTTCTTGCTGGTCATTAAACTCACAAAAACTTTCGGCAATAGATGCTTTTCCTTCTCGTATCGATTTGATCTCTGTCCCCACAAGAACAATCCCCGCGGTGAGTTTATCTAAGATTTCATACTCAAAGCGTGCCCGTTTATTTAGTATATTTACCTTGTTTGACATGACTACAAATGTAAGGAAAATGCTACTTTTGAGACTTACTATAGATACCATTTTATAAGAAACTATATTTGTCCTTATGACACCATCACAAAACGCACATTCATCACGATCATATCTTCTTTTTTTTCAAAGTAGCATGGCTTTCCTCTTCCTATTTCTGATCAACGCCTGCACGCCTAAAACACCCGAAGTACAAGAAATTGTAGACCAAGCGATCGCACAAAGTGGCGGATCGACGGTTGAAAACGCACAGATTCAATTTAAGTTTAGAGATTATTATTACAGAGCCAAACGTGAGAATGGCGTTCGTGTTTTTGAGAGATGCCGTGATGCTGCTTGTTTGTTAGAACGTGATGTATTAACAAGTGAAGGGGATTTTACACGCTTTCGCGAAAGCGCCCCCATACAGGTACCCGATAGTATGAAACAGAAGTATGCCAACAGTATTAATTCTGTGCATTATTTTTCGGTGTTGCCCTACGGATTAAATGATCCTGCGGTCACTAAAACGTTGATTGATATCCATGATGTAAAAGGGAAATCATACTACCGTGTGAAGGTTATTTTTGACGAAGAAGGTGGGGGTGAAGATTTTCAAGATCAATATATGTATTGGATTTCCACCGAAGATTTCACGGTAGATTATCTTGCGTATAACTATCAAGTGGATGAAGGAGGTACACGTTTTAGAGAAGCATTTAATGAGCGTATGATTAACGGAGTGCGTTTTGTAGATTATCGAAATTATAAGCCTAAGACACAGTTTCCGCCACTGACAGATTTAGATGCCCAATTTGAAAACAACGAACTCATTTTGTTATCTACCATCGCAACAGAAAATCCAGAAGTGACTCCGCTAGTGCGTCAGTAAATCCAACCCTCATTACTGAAACGAGTTCAGTACAAGCTCTAGCCTTTTAAAGAGGGAGAAG
>CAYGQJ010000215.1:0-4050 GCA_964351845.1 uncultured Flavobacteriaceae bacterium
AAAAACAGTTAACAGGAGATCAAGAGAAAAACTGGCAGCATTTAGATATAGAAAATGATACAATACCAGGTATTAGCTTAAATAGAGCATATAGTGAGCTTATAAAAAAGAAGAAAGGAAAAGAGGTTATTGTAGCTGTCTTAGATATGGCGATGGATATTAATCATGAAGAATTGGAGGATTATATATATGAAAATGTTAATGATCCTATTAATGGTGTTGATGATGATCATAATGGGTATGTCGATGATCTAAACGGTTGGAACTTTTTAGAAAGTAAAGAAGGAGAAAGTATAATAAACCAAAGGTATGAGTATACCAGAATTATAAAAGAATTAGAGAAAACTTTTACTCCCTCCTCCATAGATACCTTGTCAGATGGATATATATTATATCGTAGAGCTAAAGAGCGTTTTGATATAGAATTGAAAGTTACTAATAACGTACTCCAAAATGCACCTGCAAGGCTAGCAATATTTAAAAATGAATTAATTAGTCTTGGAATCTCTGATGAGAATCAAATTGAAATTGAAGAGTTGGATAGTCTAATAGACAATAATATTGTCAATAAAAAAGAAATTGAAAACTTGTATATGGCCAAGTTATTAAATTTTTCGATCAAGGATTTAGAGGATAATTTTCTTTTTTATAAAAAGAGTAATGAAATATACCTTAATAAAAATTATGATGATAGATCCTTGTTGGCTGATAATCCATATGATATAAACGATTCAATATATGGGAATTATGATGTTTCAAAAAATATACGAATATTACCCCATGGTACTCTGGTAGCTGGTGTAGTAAAAAAAATAATTGAAAATACTTCTAATAAAAAGCCAATTAAAATAATGCCTATTGTAATATCTGCTTATGGAGATGAATATGATAAAGATATATATACAGCAATCCATTATGCTGTTAATAATGGAGCTAAGGTGATAAACATAAGTACAGGAAAAAGATTTTCATTGCATGATTATTGGTTATATAAAGCAATATTATATGCAGAAAAAAATGATGTACTCATAGTAGTTAGCGCAGGAAATGAGAGCTTAAACATGGATGAAATTCAGAATGTTCAATACCCTAATGATATGAAAGATCAGGTTGAAATAGCAAATAATTTTATAAGAGTAGGCGCTTCTAGTTTTTTTTTAAATAATAAACTTATGGCATCTTTTAGTAATTATGGAAAAGAAGAGGTTGATATTTTTGCTCCTGGTGAATATATATATACAACTTCTGCAACATCAGACTCAGGTTTCGAATTAACAGAAGGGACATCTTTTTCTGCGCCAATCGTTTCTGGCTTAGCCGCCCTCATACGTTCCTACTACCCCTCCCTTTCAGCATCCGAAGTAAAACAAATCCTTATGGATTCATCTGTAAAATATGACATTCTAGTAGATGTACCCACCAAAGAAAACCCAGAACAACAACTCCCGTTCAATGAGCTCTCAAAATCTGGAGGTATTGTTAACGCGTATAATGCTATGCTGATGGCCGAGGGGTATGTGAAATCAAAGAAAAAGAAATAAGCAATGTCGCAAATCTAATGTTCAAACTTTTATTAAACAATTTTGTACTTGCTAGTGTAGCTGTAATAGCTATTACTTTTGTTTCGTGTAGTTCTTTAAAGGAGGAACATAAATATCCTACTATTACAAGTGATGAAGTTACAGACATCTACCACGGTATCACTATTTCCGATCCTTATAGAAACATAGAAAACACAAAAGATAGTGTTGTTAGTAATTGGATGAAAAGTCAATACGAATATGCTGATAAGATATTAAATTCATTGAATGGACGAGAGTCTTTATATAATAATCAAGTAGCTATTAGTGAAAATAGCCCTTATTTTATTTATGGAACAAGAAAAACCAATGATGGAAGGTATTTCTATGTAAAAAAAGAACAAGATTCAATCTATGCATATGTTGCCTATAGAGATTTTCAAAATGGCAAGGAGCACTTTCTATTCGACCCTTCTAAAAATGATATCACGAATTATTACGGGATTACCTACATTAAGCCTAATTGGAAAGGAAATAAAGTAGCGATAGGTTTAAAACAAAGAGGTAAGGAAGTTGGTATTGTTGTAATACTGGATGTTTCAACAAAAAAAATAGATGATATTGTTTTGAAAAATACTGACCCTAATAATTTTTATGGTATCAATTGGTTGCCAGATGATAGTGGTTTTATTTATGTATACATTCCTCATGCAGATCCTAACTCTCCTGACTATTGGTTAGAAACTAAATCTGTCTTATATAAATTAGGGACTGATCCTAAAAAGTTACAAGTTATTTTAGAAGTTGGCACAGATAAAAATATAGCATTAAAAAAAGAGGATTTTCCAGCAATTACCATTTCTCATAAAGATGATATGTATGCATATGCTAGAATAGGCGGTTCTTCAAGATTTAAAGATGCTTATTACAAGAAAGTAGAAGACTTGGCAAAAACTTCCATAAGTTGGGAATTACTGTATAGTAAGGAACAAAAAGTTAGAAAATTTATTCCCACAAAAAATGGCATTTATTTCTTAACTGCGTTACAAAAAGATAATTATCAAATTGCAAAAACAGATTTACATCATCCCGATTTTAATACCTATCAAGTTATAGCAAAGCCAAATAATAATGAAATAATAACAGATTTCGAACTAACTAAAGATGGTATTTATTACGTGGTCGAAAAGAATGGCGTAGAAGCTACATTGAATTTTACAGATGTAATTACTCATAAAATAATAGAAATGCCTTCTAAATCAGGAAAAATTACGATAGATAGTTTAGGTGATGATTTTCCTTATTTATGGATTGATGCAAGTGGATGGTTAAATAATAATGTTACATATGTTTATGATTTTAAAGAAAATAAATTTAATCAAGTAAACTTAAATCAGGTTAGTATGTACCCTGAGTTTTTCAGATTTTGAAGTATTAGAACTTGAAATCCCTTCTTATGATGGGGTCATGTTGCCTATCTCTATAATAAAACAAAAGAATGTAGTCTTGGATTCAAATAATCCTGTGTTGTTATATGGCTATGGTTCATATGGAACAATAGCTAGACCCTTTTTTGATTATATGTTTTTGACATGGGTAAAAGAAGGGGGAGTTCTTGTAGTCCCTCACGTGCGTGGGGGTGGAGAAAAAGGGAATAAGTGGTATTTGGATGGTTCGAAAACAAAAAAGTCTAATACTTGGAAAGATTTAATTGCTGCGACTGAGTATCTTATAGAAGAGAAGTATACTAACCCTTCTAAAATAGCTTTGTGGGGTACAAGCGCTGGAGGTATTATGGCAGGTAAGGCTATTACTACACGTCCAGATTTATACGCAACAGCTGTATTTATATCTCCAGCAATGAATATGCTTCGGTCTGAAATACAACCGAATGGATTAAATAGTATTAAAGAATTTGGTACAGTAGAAAAGGAAGATGAGTTTAAAGCACTACTTGATATGGATTCGTATCATAGTATTAAGAAAGGGGTGAAATACCCTTCTGTATATGTATATGCAGGAGCACAAGATGGCCGAGTGGTGGTCTGGGATCCTGCAAAGTTTGTAGCTAAGCTTCAAGCTAGTTCTACATCAAAAAAACCAATTTTATTTGACGTAGATTTTAAATCTGGCCATGCTGGTAATGTAGGAGGGGCTAATTCAGTTTTCAGATTGTATGCAAATTCAATAGCATTTATGTTATGGCAAACAGGACACCCCGACTATCAATTAAAAGAATAATCATTTATTATACGCTTTCGCGAAAGCGTATACAACATAATTGTTGCGTGTAGTAGCTTATAAACATAGGAGCGTAATTTTCAAAACACCGTGCTAGATCGCCTATAATATCTATGAGAATAATTATATTTTTCCTAACGCTATTTTTGACAGTCTCTATAAAGGCACAAAAGAGTGATTCTTATGTAGTATACCATAATTATAGAAAAGAAAAACAGTTGAAGGAGGATCAGCAGAAAAACTGGCAGCATTTAGATATAGAAAAGGATACTATTCCTGGTACAAGTTT
>CAYGQJ010000216.1:0-3991 GCA_964351845.1 uncultured Flavobacteriaceae bacterium
TGTGTACGAGGCACGATTTAGTGTATAAACGTACTATTTATATTGGTATTACATTATTGATAATAAATTGGATGCGTTGTTTTGTTAGAATTTTGGAAGTGTGCTACGTATTAATGTTAGGTGTAGTTCTTGATTGCAGAACCTGACGAAAAGAAATTTAATGCGGTCATTAAATCATCTTTACTGTTGTCTTTTGCTTTATTTAATATCCAACTCTCAATCATTCTAAAATCCTCATCCCAACCAATCGAGTTAAAATCTTTCCGCCAATCAATTAATTCTGTTCTTATATTTTCAATTTCCCCAACATTTATCTTATTTAATAACATTATCATTTCAAAAGAAGCGTTTGCATCTGTGTTTTCGTAAAATCTATCTTTAAACTCTAATATTAAATTTTCATCCATTGAAGAATTAGTAACAAGACAAAGTTCAAAATAATTAGTATATATATAACAACTAGTAGGGTCTAATCGTATAGCCTTCAAAAAATTTCGTTTTGCCTCCTCAAATTCTTCTTTCGAAGCATAAGCTGTGCCCAAATTATTAAAAGCACTTGCATTATTGGGATTTAGTTCAATGACTTTATTGAAACATAAAATTGCATCGTCAAATTTTGAAATTAAATCATAGGCGTTTCCAAGATGTTTCCAAGCGATTTCATGGTTAGGGTTTATCTCAACAGCATTATTGAATGCATTTATAGAAGTTTTAAAATCACCCTTTTTATAAGACCACAATCCAATAAAAATCCAATCATTCGAGGTTCTCTTTTTTTCTTCTATTTCCAATGCTTTACCGTTATATATTTCCACTAAATCCCAATCTTCTTCGGAATAATTGAACAAACTTTTTTTGTTTAATATAACCCTCAGTTCTTGATTTTCATATTGGAAATCAAGTCTTTCTAATAGTAAGTTGGCCTCGGTATAAATTTCTTTGACCCTGAATTTAGTCTCATTGATTTTTTTCCAAATTTCGTCAGGTCTTTTAAACAAATAACTAAAAAGTACAAATGCACCTCCAATTATGGCTATAAATATGCTGACCATCCAAAAAATATTATTTTGGTTCTCTTTGTAAAAATCTAATTGTTGAGAATTATTTTGTCTAATACCTTGGATAGTATTATTTAACAAAGCAACCTCGTTTTTTAGCTCTGCTAGTTTAATTTTATTAGATGAAATAACTTGTTCGAGACTATCAATTTTTTTATCGGAAGTATTTTGAGATTTGCAAATTAGCGGAATTAATAAAATTATAATAAGTAGTAATTTTTTCATTTCATTTACATCTAATATTGGTATAAGGCTAATATACAATATTTTATAAGTAGTTAAATACGTTTCCAAAAGGTTTTGCCTTGGCAGTATAATTACAAAATGGTGGGTTATCGAAAGGTGTCAGATAAAGTATATGAGTGAGATGCTTTATCATTTGAAGAAGTATCTCAAATTCACTTATAAAAATCTGAAAATGAGGAGGGAAAGGGCTCTAGTTTGGATTATGGAGATGTGCTACGGTTACTGGTGTTGTACTGCGTTTTTATATTCCTTCTATTTTAAATATTTCTGTTCCGCGTGTTAGTTTTTCGTTTAATTTGCAGGTTGATAATAATTTACCACTAAAAGCTGTTTCGAATTCTATTGAGATATTTTCATTTTCAATGTCACATATAATATCTCCATATTTAACAATATCTCCGGGTTTGAAATACCATTTTGTCAAAGTCAAACCTTTTTGATTTCCTACATCAGGTGTAAATACAGATTGAATTTTTCCTTTCTCTAGTTTGGAACCTGAAATTTTATCGGAATCAATTTCGTGATTTTGGGCTTCTTTTCCCGTTCTAACGTTTGGATTTCTTTCTTGGTCTTTTATGATTTCATTTCGTTTTTTTTCAGAAAGAAATAGTCGACGAATTAATGTTTTTATCATTTTTGATCAGATTAGCGGCAACATGAGTATAAAACTAATATATAATTTTATAAGATATACTAGCGGCTTCAGTAGGGTATCAAAAAGGTTGAGGTGTTTTTATAATGCCTGTTACAACAAATGGAGTATTACGTGTTTTCATGATTGTTTTATACGCTTTCGCGAAAGCGGACTCTACAAAACCTAATATTCACAACAAATACACCACCATAAACCGCCTAGCATTAGCATACAACTAATATACAATTATTTTCAGGGGGCTAACAGTGCTAGTAGCATGTCAAAAGGTAGTATATGTTGACGGCATATCTGTAAAGAAGTACATTATTGATGGGTTTTGAGATGTCGGATAATGACTTTTTAATATCTACTTCGATAGTTATCTTTCTTGTTGTGTGGCCATGTCAGCTATAATTTGCCATTTATTTTCTTGATTTTGAACCAATAAAAAAGTAACAAATTGTCCTCCTTCTTCGGCCTTTAATTCGGCGATTACAGTAGCGGAATGTTCTGTAATGTCGATTTTGTTGTAGATGACCTCATATTTTGTTCCGCCAATGACCTTTTTTGCTAGTAAAGCAATATAGCCTGCAGCCGGAATTATTGATGTTTTTTCAGGAGTTGGATATCGGTTTGCAATCACTCGAAAATCTTCGTGTAAAATAGCATTGTACATTGGTATATTTCTTTCCTCTCCAGCTTTAACGAAAGTTTCTATAACATTTTTTATTTCTTTTTCTGTTTCTGTTTTCATCGAATTGTTTTGTGTTTGAGATTTACAACTTGTTGTGACAAAGCCACTAATGATCAGAAATACTATTGCTAATCGTTTCATACTATTTTGAGTTAAAATTATGATGTAAAACTATTCTTAGAAAAAGAGAATAGTTGTGACTACAATCACAAAATGACACGCGTTATTTTTTTGCTCTTATTCGGCTTAAGGTCTCTCTAGCTAACCCTAGATAAGATGCCAAATGAGTGAGAGCGACTGTATGTAAGAGGTTAGGTCTTTTATTTTCTATATATGCGTAGCGTTCTTGAGGTTTTAAAGATTGAAGCACATGCGATATTTCATTTTGCTCGTTTAGAATATGCTCTAAAAGTTTGCGACCCAGTCTTTCAAATGAAGCGGATTTTTCATAAAGTTCGAGGAGTTGTTTCCTACTCAAGTGAAATGTGGTCGTGTCGTTCAGTGCAAGAAGATTTTTTGTAGAAGGTGTTTGGGTGATTAGGCTTTTTAATTCATTGGCAAATTCGTTTTCCAAAAAGAAATTTTGATACATTTCTTTCCCATCAATTAATTCAAATAGGCCTACTGCGCCTGAAATCACAAAATAAATTCCGTGATTGTAATTACCCGTTTTTAAAAGATATTCTTTTTTTGAAAACGCTTTGTATTCGCAAACGCTTAAAAATTCTGAAAACTCTGTATCGGTAAGTACATTGAATTGATTCAATATATTTCGAAGTATGATTTCATTTTCAGTGTACAATTTCTTTAGTTTTGATTTGTTCACAATACTATTTAATTCAAGCGAGAGTTTGTGTGATTATGATCACAACCTACATTACCTTATTCTCAGCCCTAGTTTCAGTATGTAGTCAGCCCTAGTTTCAGTATGTAGTCAGTTTTAGATACCTGTTTGTATATGAAAAGAGTATACAAAATAAATGATAATTTTTCGGATGATACAAAAGGCGATTTTTTATATTTTAGGATCTGTCTTTATATTGGAAGTCTTCATGTTTCGACTTCAGGTAATACAAGTTTTAAAAATTTGGAACTTTCCAAATATTCCTAAACCTTAGTTTTAACAACGATTTTGCGCTTATTTTATATACAATGTTCTACACTATTTTATCTAATATATAAATTTTCGTAAGTTACTCCATCAGAATCAGTAGTTTATCAAAAGGCTGTGGTGTTTTTATAATGTCTGTTACAACAAATGAAGTAGTATACGAACTTTAAAATTGTTTAAAATATAATTGTATAAGCACTATACAGGTAAAACAGGGAGATACTTTTTGTAATGGATTTTTATTTCAA
>CAYGQJ010000217.1:0-1371 GCA_964351845.1 uncultured Flavobacteriaceae bacterium
TGGCGGTGTGGTATTTAAAGACGTGACTTCGTTGATCGGGTTGTTTTCAAATGTTTGGATACCAATGGCACTCACATTAGCTGGTAAAATGACCTGCGTAAGTCGATTGTTAGTAAAGGCATTGTTATCAATAATGGTAACACTATTGGGGAAATCAATACTACCGAGTTCATTATCCCTAAAGGATTGCTTACTTATCGTGCTAATACCTTCTGGCAGCACAACACTAGTTAATGCATTACTGTTAAAGGCTGCAAAACCAGTTGCAGTAATCGTATTAGGCAACACCACACTGGTTAAATTAAGCTCAGATAAGGCACTGTTTGCAATGGAAGTGACGGTAAACGCTTCTACCCCATTAGATGCCGTACTTGGAATGATAAGATCTGAAGGAGGAATCCCACCTATAACCTGTACCTCATTAGGATTTGTTGCTGTAATGTTATAGAATAAAATACCATCTGTAAAATCTCCTCTGTCAAATTCTTCAATACTTGCAAATCCAGTCCAACCTGCAGCTTCATAAGCCGCTGTAGTTCCTTGGGGTACTTTTAAGATAATTTGATTGCGATTGCTAAAACTACTCCCTGCGATACTTGGCGGTGTGGTATTTAAAGACGTGACTTCTGTTATAGGGTTGTTTTGAAATGTTTGGATACCAATGGCACTCACATTAGCCGGTAAGATGACTTCTGTGAGTTGATTGTTACGAAAGGCATTGTTATCTATAACTGTTACACTATTGGGAAGATCAATACTGCTTAATTGATTGAACTGTAACGATTGCTTGCTTATGGTGGTAATACCTTCTGGCAACACAACGCTGGTTAATGCATTACTACTAAAAGCCGCAACACCCGTTTGAGCAACCGTATTAGGCCATACAATACTGGTTAGATTGCGCTGTGGCAAAATATTGTCTGCAATGAAAGTGACTGTAAAATCTTCCGACCCATTAGATACCGTACTCGGAATTGTTAGATCTAAAGGAGGACGACCGCCTATAACTTCTACTTCAGTAGGGGCATTTGCTCTAATTTTATAGAATAAAAAACCATCTGTAATATCGAATGCAAATTCTATAATAGCTGCAAAATCTGTCCAACCTGCATCTATATAGGCCTGTCTAGTTCCTTGAGGTACGTTTACGATAATTTGATCGCGATTGCTAAAACTACTCCCTTCTATACTTGGAGGTGTCGTATTTAAAGACGTAACTTCTCTTATCGGGTTGTTTTGAAATGCTTGGATGCCTATGGCGCTCACATTGGCCGGTAATGTAACAGCTGTAAGTTGGTTATTACGAAAAGCATTGTTATCAATAACCGTCACACTACTGGGAAGATCAATACTGCCCAAGTCATTAAATTG
>CAYGQJ010000217.1:1471-3968 GCA_964351845.1 uncultured Flavobacteriaceae bacterium
CAAAACCTGTTGCAATAACCGTATCAGGCAATACAACGCTGGTTAGGTTACCTTGTGCTAAGGCATTATCTGCAATAGAAGTAACGGTAAAATCCTCCGATCCATCAGATACCGTACTTGGTATTTCAATATCTGGATTTAAAGGATTGATACCTTCTCTAAGTTGTACTTCATTAGGATTTGATGATGTAATGTCAAACACTAAATATCCATCTGAGATATCACCCGTATCTATTTCTTCAATCTCTGCAAAACCTGTCCAGCCCGCATCTACATAGTCTTGTTCTGTCCCTTGAGGTACAATCAGGGATATATCCTCTCTTAAACCTGCAAAAGTATCCGCAGCGCCAGTAAAAATACTAGGAGGAACCATACCTAAGCAAACTACTCGTGTTAAAAGATTGAATCTAAATGTGCCCCCGCCTATAGTTGTAACACTTGCTGGAATTAAGATCTCATTAATTTGATTACCATCAAAAGTATTATTCCCTAAATCCGTAATATTCTCAGATATAATAACCGCGTTCAACTGATTGTTTCGAAAACTTCCATCACCAATACTGGTCACGCTATTGGGTATCCTGAGTGTACCTGAAATATCATTGTTTTCAAAAGCTTCAAATCCAATACTAACGAGCCTTTCAGGAAGGTTAAGACCTGTTAATGAGTTGTTTGTAAAAGCTTGATCATCTATCGTTGTCAACCCCTCAGGAAGGATAACGCTAGTTAACTGATTATTTGGAAAAGCTAGCCTTCCTATTGTTGTGAGACTCGCAGGTAAGTCAACACTTGTGATTTCATTATTTTGAAAAGCTTGATTACCTATTTCTTTAAAACCTTCAGACAACACGAGTGTTGCTAAAGAAATTCCACGAAAAGCCTCATTTCCAACACGAGTGACCGTAAAATCTGTTCCTTCACTACGTACAGTTCCTTCAAGAGTTAAATTTTGAGGGATATTTGTACCTCCTGTAATTTCAACTTCATTAGGCGTAACTGATAAAACGGTGTAATTAAAGTTGTTTTCTGTAAATGTATCACCCACTTGAAAACCAGTATTATTTATAGATCGAAAGCCTGTCCAAGCAGCAGCTTCATAGGTTGTCTCGCTTCCTAGCGGTACGTTTAAATCAATGGCACCTCTATTTGTTCTAAAAGTATCGTCAGTACCTGTGGTTATTGTGGCAGGAGTACTTCCCAAGGCATTGATAGCGTTTAAAGGATTGCTTTCAAAAGCAAGGGCTTCGATATCCGTAATACTTGCAGGTAGGATAAGATTCATTAGTTGATTATTTTGAAAAGCTTGAAACCCTATGGTTACGAGACTAGCAGGTAAGTCAACACTTGTGATTTGATTATTTCGAAAAGCACGTTCTCTTATTTCGGTAAGGCTATTAGGTAGGCTAACACTTGTTAATAAATTTCCAGGAAAAGCATTCTCTCCAACACGAGTGACCGTAAAATCTGTTACTCCACTACTTACAGATCCTGCAATAGTTAGCTCTTGGGGAACATTTGTACCTCCTGTAATTTCAACTTCATTAGGTCCTACTGAGGTGACTGTATAATTAAAGTTGTTTTCTGTAAATGTACTACCCACTATAAAATTACTACCATTTATAGAATTAAATCCTGTCCAAGTTGCAGCTTCATAGGCGGCTTCGCTTCCTGGTGGAATGGTTAAATCTATCGTATTTCTATTTGTACCAAACGTATCGTTAGCTCCTGTGGTTATAGTTGCCGGAGTACTTCCTTGGGCATTGATAGTATTTAAAGGATTATCTTCAAAAGCACGAGCTCCTATCTCTGCAATACTTGCTGGTAGGGTAAGACTTTCTAATTGATTATCTTCAAAAGCGCGGTCTCCAATCGTTGTCAATCCTTCAGGAAGAGCAAGATTGGTTAATTGATTATTTCGAAAAGCAAGTTCTCTTATTTCGGTAAGGCTATTAGGTAGGCTAACACTTGTTAATAAATTTCCAGGAAAAGCATTCTCTCCAACACGAGTGACCGTAAAATCTGTTACTCCACTACTTACAGATCCTGCAATAGTTAGCTCTTGGGGAACATTTGTACCTCCTGTAATTTCAACTTCATTAGGTCCTACTGAGGTGACTGTATAATTAAAGTTGTTTGCTGTAAATGTATTACCTACCTCAAAATTACGAATACCATTTACAGAACGAAATCCTGTCCAAGTAGCAGCTTCATAGGTGGCTTCGCTTCCGGGTGGTATTTCTAAATCTATGGCATTTCTGTTTGTTCCAAACGTATCGTTAGCACCTGTGGTTATAGTAGCAGGAGTACTTCCTAAGGCATTGATAGCGTTTAAAGGATTGCTATCAAAAGCAAGGCCTTCTATATTCGTAATGCTTGCTGGTAAGATAAGACTTGTTAAATCGTTACCTCTAAAAGCTTGACTACCTATGGTTGTCAATCCTTCTGGTAAACTTAGAGTTGTGATTAGATTATTTTGAAAGGCTTGATTCTCGATGGT
>CAYGQJ010000218.1:0-3948 GCA_964351845.1 uncultured Flavobacteriaceae bacterium
TTAAAACGATGATTTAGTTGCGTGATTATTGTGTTAAATGTTTTTAATAAACGGTTATACATACATAAAAAATCAACACTAGTTACCGCAAGATGGTATGGTATGGTTGATTTTACCGTACCTTTTAAATAGAATTCTTGTTGTCTTTTGTTAATAGGAAACGATGTAAAGGTAGTTTGGTTTTGGAACGGAGTACAATTGTGTGCCAATGGTGAATAATTATTTTACAAGTTGTTGTAAAATGTACTTTTCAGTTCTACTTTTCAATTTCTATTATTTTAGTTTTAATAACTCTTTTGTCGATTTTAAATATTCATTGATCAAATCCTCGGGTTTTAAATATCCCCATTCTTCATAAATTTTGTGCTTACTTTTTATTTCTAATTCAGCCATATTGTAATAAATCCAGAATTTTGAGTTTTCGCTTAAAGTCAGTTTTGTCAATTTTACAATTTCGTTTTCACTAGTTAAATCGTAATGTTTTGTAATTTCAGTTTCATAAGAAATTCCGCAATCTGCAAAAAGGTTTTCTAATTTAGAAACTAATTCATTTTGGAAAACACTAAAACCAGAATTGTTTAATTCTAGAGGTTTTTTCCAATTTAGAATATGGTTTTTATTCCATTCTTTTCTTTTGGAAGATTTAAATAATTTTGTCAATAGGCTTTTCAATAAATCAATTTTTAGCATTGTTTAGAACTCCTCGCTACCGCACGATTTTATCGCGTGATTGATTTTACAGTACCTTTTAAATAAGATATTCTTTGTCCTCTGTTAGTCGGGATCAACTTAAAGTGGGACTAACTTTTGAAACGCGATACAATCCTAGCTACCGCATGATTGTATCGTGTGGTTTATGTCAAAGTACTTATTAAATACAATCCTCGTTATGCTTTGTTAGTAGGAAACTATGTAAAGGTAGCTTGGTTTTGGAACGCTATACAATCGCGCACCATCAAGGGTAATTTTTTCTTTGATTCAGTTTTTCCAAATTATATATAATAGTTAAACATATTCGCCATACATTTCTTTACTTCAAAAGCTAAGTTAAGAAACATTTAATGGTCTACCCTTTACGAACAACTAATGACAACATCAAAAGAAAATGATTAGACAAAAAAAGCAAATACGCACACGATGTACGACCTTTAAATACCTAGCAGTTGGGGAGTATTTTAATTCTTGGTTTAAAGAAATTCTCTTGCTTTCATAGAGAGATTTAGAATAGGTCGTTTTATAAGAATTATAGACTTTTGCAACGATTACTGTTGTTAACTTTAGTTTATATCAGTTTACGAAGTATAAGATCTTTAATAATTTGATTTACACTTCTTATACAATGACTTAATAAATCTTGAGCTTCATCAGAATCATAAATTAATTGAGGATGTTGAGTTTTATTTCTATAAAACTTTCTCATTAAATCTAGATTAACTAATAATTCTTCAGGAGATTTTGGGGTTAAATTGCCATTTATAGATTCAGTTTTTATTTTATCAACAAATGAATACCAAGTATCTCGGTCAGTTGCAGGGATATTGAATAATTTTTCATAATAGAATTTTATTACATCTTCAGTACCTCGGAGCGAATGAAAAGCACTTGCAGTATTTCTTTCAAAAGCTATGCATTTTCCGCTTTCCTCAAAATCAATTTGAGCTATACTTGGTAGTTGGTCAAAAACATTTTCTGCGAATAGATTGCCAATTTTTTTCATCAAAATCTCAGTACTATATCTTTTTTCTTGTAGAACAAAAGTATCTTTAGTTTTAAGCTCCGAATCAAGAGTAAAATCAGCTTTCTTAATGTCTTGAATAAATTTTTTTTGCAATTTCTTTTGCAAAATCGCTTTTTTATCTTCTTTATATAGTTGTCTTAATTTTTCTATATCTTCATTCATATCAAGGCTTTTGAGCCCTTCTTTAGTTACTTTTAAGTTTAGTTCATTGATAAAATCTATATACTCTTTAATTTTTTTCATGAACTCCTCAATAGTATGATCATCATCTATTGTTTCTAAAAGGATATTATAATTAAATCCAAATCTAAAATAATCATAAACGTCTGTTTGTATCATAAGTCAAAATAAAAGCCAAAAAAATATAACA
Organism: uncultured Flavobacteriaceae bacterium; assembly: GCA_964351845.1. GTDB lineage: Bacteria > Bacteroidota > Bacteroidia > Flavobacteriales > Flavobacteriaceae > Dokdonia. The sequence continues at coordinate 2,109 of CAYGQJ010000218.1, forward strand.
ACAATTGCTATTATATTCATATATGTTTAATTACAAATCTAATTGATTTTTTTTAATTCAATGATCTGAAAAACAAATTAGTAGGTTTTGTTTTAATTTTACGAGATTTCTTACCAATCTCTAATTACCTAACACCCACCCTAGCTCCCTCACGATTGTATCGTGTTGTTGATGTTACAGAGCCTTTTAAACACAATACTCGTTATCTTTTGTTAGTAGGAAATCATGTAAAGGGCTACTAGCTTTTGGAACGCGATGCAATCGCGCACAAGCCCTTAGTTTTCTATCGGTTGATTCGGTTCTTTGAAATACCCTGTATTAATCTTAAAGGCTTCATATTCTTCTAAACCTCTCATTTCTTTAAAAACAGGGAACTCCTCTAAGCGGTCAATATTTAATTGTTTGTTGTCTAAAGTGATTGGTAAAAGTTTAAAAAATTCCTCTTTATCCTCTTTTAACGCAGCTAGGGCTAATTGAAAAATCTCTTTTTTATCCGAATAATCAGCAGATTCAATTTCAGATTTAACAGAATCATATTGATCTTGATTCTTTTTACTTAACCAATAATTTAATTGTGCTACTAGTTTATCAGTAACATTCATTTTTGAATCATGAATTAAAAAATAGCTTAATCCTTCAGCTATTTCCCAACGACTATCTTTAACATTTTCATAAATAATGTCATTTAATATATCTCCTCTATCATTATCATCTGGATCAAGTTTTTTCCATAGTTCAGCAGCAATTAAAATAAAAACTAATTGAAGTTTACAAATAGAATTATCTAAATAAGCTTTTTCTAATTTAAGTTCTTCCCCCTCTTTTAAGTTTTGTATTAATGAACTATCTACTTTATTTAGATATATAGAGTTTATAGTCGAACCATTATGGATTATTAAATTTCGTCTTTGATAAATTTCTATTATTTCGTTTTTTCTTCCATTCAAATAACCAAGACCTAATTTTAAAGGAGTGTTTTTCAAAATATTCATCCAACTTTCGAAATTCCCACGTAGAATATCTTCAATTTTGTTTTCAATTAAAAAAATTTCAGCGTCTTTAAAAGATTCGAACGATTTTATTTCAGATAATTTTAAAGTTTTTTCTCCAAGTCCTGCAGAATCAGGATATTTATCAAAATAGAAGTGAAGTATTTGTGCGAAAAACCATTCCACAGAACTCAGAAGTGATATAAGCGAGTTTCTATATAAAAGGTCTATATGCTTTGATGATTTGTTTGCGTTTCTAAAGTGTTCATCTATGTCAATTTCTTGTTTTGAGGTAATCTGAAGCTTTTTAAGCGTAATCCCTTTAGGGTTAGATTCAATTTCGTCAAATTCAATTCCAATTTTTTCCGAAAACTGATTCTCTATAATCTCCTCTACTTCAGATTTTAGTTCTATTAGTTTTTTATATTCTTCGGGGTTCTCAGTCTCTGTTGTTTCTTGCAATAGTTGATGTACCATAGCCGATAAGACTATCGGCTTAACCTTGGAATCATGCTTTTCATGCTTTTCAATTAAAATTGGCTCTATCAGGTCAACAAAGTCTCTCAGACTTAGTATGTTATCATTAAATTCAGTTATTTGATTTTTGAACATTCTATAGTTTTATTAATTATAACCAACAGTGATATAATAACAATCACTATTATATCCTAGTCTAGGAATTTTGTCACAAATTTAATTAATTTGACAATTCAAATAAATGATAATCAATTAAATATGCATTTCAGTTTTAACCTATTTGTTAAATGTAAATTAGTTTATCTAATATAATTTTTCTTACGGTTTTCCACATGGAAAGATTTTTTTTAAATCCACAAAAAAAAGCCAAACAC
>CAYGQJ010000219.1:0-3871 GCA_964351845.1 uncultured Flavobacteriaceae bacterium
GCGAAAGCGTATACCCATCAATCCAATCCATAACCCCCACTCGCAAACGAAGCCACGATACTACTATTAGGCGTTTTGCAGTTATTAGGAAAATCAAAGAAGTAAATGCACTCTGGAAGTCCGTTTTTGAAGGTTATACGTACAGAGCCTCTACTATTACTGCCAAAGCCTTTATAGGTGTAATTTGCTTGTAATCCGCTGATACCTCCTTGTGGGTTTTTCCGAGTGGTCACATTAGAGATGCTCCCGTTGGCATAGCGATTAAAACTCCATGTTCTCGCTTGATCTGCGACGAGATCATTGATGAGTTTTTGGGTGTCTTGTGCACCTGTAGGACCGCCTGATTTTTTCATCGCCTCGTACTTGCTTATTTTATCGATACGGATAGAAGACTGATCTAATGCAAATCGTTTTAAGTTTTCTTCAAATGCCTTGATAGCGGGGCCATTGCAGTCATTTAATCTGAAAATTTGATTCATATCATTGGCAAGTCCTCTTGCTTTATGTGTCATGTCTACCGAGTTACCTAAGGCATTTGGATCTGTGATCATGCCTATTACGGTTTGGAGTCCGTTGGCTCTGAGGGTATTTTCAAGCGAGACCTTGGCACTGTATAAATCCTTGCGCGCATAAATTCCAGAGCCTACCCATTTCCATTCGATACAGTCGCGGCTTATTTCCATCCCATATCCGTTGGTGGTAACATTTTCAGTGACGCAGATTTGTTTTTGCATTTCTACTTTGTCTTGGGGTAGAAAAGAGGCACACCTTGTTCCGTAGGTATTTAGATATTGACCAAAAATGGAGAGAAACTCCATGTCTTCTTTTTTGATCGTTATATTCTCAAAATGTCCTCGGTAGATGTAATCATAGAATGCGGCATAATAAAGTCCGTCTGTAACGAGCTCAGGGGATTGTTGATCTAAAGGTGAAGACGCTAGTATTTCTTTAGGATGATGATTAAAAGAGGTAATCGATAGGAAAAGAATACAGATGCCTATGCTTTTTAAAATGCCTTTATTTTTTTTCTGACGAATCATTTTAGAATAATACATAGGAAGAACGGTTGATTTACAGCTAAATATATGAAATTTACAGGGACTTTGATTTTCTCTGATGACACTAGTTTTATTGCTATAGATTCATTTTATGATGTAGGATGTATGTTTTATATGCTTTCGCGAAAGCGAACACAACTTCAAAAAAAACAGTATTTAAAAACGGGTACACTCTTTTTTGTACACTGACTTTTATCATCTTTTTTGAGGGGTATTATGGCTACTTTTAGATAATAAATTAAACATACCCATTATGAAAAAAAGAACGCCAGTTTCAAGTATTATGACCAAAAATGTGGTCACACTCAATACAAAAGATACCCTCGAAGTAGCTGAAAAGCTTTTCAAAGAAAACAACATACGCCATATTCCCGTGGTCAGTGGATCACATAGTATAGGGATGTTGAGTTATACCGATTTATTGCGTATTAGCTTTGCCGATGCGGTGTTTGATGATGAACAAGAAGTAGATACGACCGTTTATAATATGTTTTCTATAGAGCAGGTAATGGCTAAAAATTTAGTAAGTGTTCACTCGGATACAACTATAAAAGAAGTGGCAGAGATATTATCTAAAAAAGAATTTCATGCCTTACCTGTTGTGGATGATGGCGATTTAAAGGGGATTGTAACAACGACAGATCTTATCAATTATCTCCTAGAACAATATTAGCATATAATACCATTAAAAAAAGAGGCTCTCTAAAAAGTTGTCTAAGTCTATCAAAATTAGTCTTTCAACAATCTCAAGACAGGCTCTGTCGAAGTTTTATTATATTGATTAATACTCCTTCGACAGGCTCAGGATGACAGTTTACTCGCTATGCTACTTTTTAGAGAGCTTCTTTTAAATTTTACGCTTGTTTAACTTTTATAAATCGCACTGTTTGATGCCTAACTATGTGTATGGGATTGTTTCTAAAACATGACAAATCGCCTCAAGGCGAGCTGGAGATTTCTTATCGGCGTCTATAATTTTCCAAGGCGCCATTTGCGAATTCGTCTCTGCAAACATTCGTTCTTTATAGGTGGTGTATTGATCCCAAAGTTCCTGTGCTTTTTCATCTACAGGCGTCATTTTCCACTGTTTTTTAGGGTCTTTTTTGATTTGCTTAAACCGTTTTGCTTGTTCTTCTTTTGTAATGGAGAAATAGAATTTGATGAGGTAGGTGTCTGATTGTATCAGCATTTTTTCAAATTCGTTGACTTGTGACATAAAGATTTCATACTCATGGGCAGAGCAAAATCCGTTTACAGGCTCTACCACAGCACGATTATACCAACTTCGATCAAAAAACACAATTTCACCAGGTTTAGGAAGCTGATTGATATACCGTTGAAAAAACCATTGTTTTCGTTCATCTTCCGTAGGGATATTAAGCGCAACGATACGGAATTGGCGCGGGTTAATGTACTCTGTGATTCTACGGATGGCGCCTCCTTTTCCTGCAGCATCGCGCCCTTCAAATAGAATCACTACTTTTTTTTCATTTTCGATAACCCAATTCTGAAGCTTAATCAATTCCTCTTGCTTTTCGCGTAGGATGGTCATATATTTTAATTCGGCTATGGTTTTAGGAATGTCTATCTTTTTATTTTTCAAGAGTGTTTCTAGTCCTATTTTAGAATTGAGAAGGATGATATCTTCTTTTGATAGTGATGTTGTACTCATAGCTTGTTTTTTAGATATCAATTTGGATGGCACTGCGATGGTATTGCATGATGATATTGGGATCGGGTAGGATAGCTGTTTTAGCGGTTCCTTTGCCTTCATAATCAAAGAGGGATAATACGTATCGCATGCTCTCTAATCGTGCTTGTTTTTTGTCATTGGTTTTCACAATAATCCAAGGGCTAAAATTCGTATGTGTTTTACTAAACATTTGTTTTTTATAATGCGTGTATTCATCCCATAATTGTTGCCCTTGCATATCTACAGGGCTAAACTTCCAGCGTTTTAACGGATTTTGTAATCGAGCGTCAAAACGTTTTTTCTGCTCAGATTTTGAAATAGAAAACCAAAATTTTATAATCTTAAGGTTGTCTTCGTATAGTAAATGTTCAAATTCTGGTACTTGTACGATGAACTTCTTGTACTGTTCTTTAGTACAAAAATCCATGACGGGCTCTACGACAGCACGGTTATACCAACTACGATCAAAAAATACAATTTCTCCAGGATTAGGTAAGGCTTTAATGTAGCGTCTAAAATACCATTGTCCTTTTTCTACTTCTGTAGGTTTTGTAAGGGCAACTACCCGAGATGCACGCGGATTAAGGTGTTCTTTAAAACGTTTGATAGCGCCTCCTTTTCCGGCCGCATCTCGACCTTCAAAAATAACAACCACCCGCATTTTCTTTTCAGCGATATGCTTCTGGAGATTAACCAACTCAGCTTGTAATTCTAGAAGCTCAGCTTCATACGTGATTTTTTTGAGCGCTTTTGATATAGGAATCTTCTTTTTTTTGGCAATAGCAATAAGATCTTTCCTTGTTTTTGCTTGTGTAAGGTCTTCTGCGGTAAATTTCATGATTGGTTATTTAAGCAAACAATATACTCAAATGTAATGTGTTCTTGTGTCTTAAAAGATGATATTCATCACGTTGTTCATTAGATAGTTTAGAAAATAGTAGGGGGCGTGTAATACTGAGCATTGTAATTACAACAGGGTTCAAAGAATTCGAATTAGTATAAAAAACACTCCAAGGAGTAGAAATCATTCATATTATTGGAAAAGGACAAATTTTGAATTCTTAATTTTTCAATATTTAATACTTTGTGTCCTCTTTCAGCTTAAAATGTTGACTTCTTT
>CAYGQJ010000220.1:0-3832 GCA_964351845.1 uncultured Flavobacteriaceae bacterium
AAGTTTTCATTAATCGCTTCTTTAATTTGAGAAGCCATGTCTTCATGCATCTCTTCGGTAAGAATTTCTGACCCTACCAAGTATTTTTTATAAGTATCTAAAGGGTCTTTTTGAGCCCAAGTTTTCATGAGATCTTCAGGCACATATTTGGTGCCACTGGCTTCTTCATGACCTCGCATTCTAAAGGTTTTAAACTCTAGTAATACAGGTCGTGGGTGCTGCCGCACATCTTCTGCAAGTGCGTTTACTTTAGTGTACACTTCTAAGATATTATTACCATCTATGATATGGCTTTCCATCCCGTATCCTAACGCTCTGTCAGCTAAGTTTTCGCAATTATATTGTTCGCTAGTGGGCGTTGAGAGTCCATAGCCATTATTTTCTATACAAAACAACACAGGTAATTGCCATACCGAAGCAACATTCAGTGCTTCGTGAAAATCACCTTCACTTGTTCCTCCTTCGCCTGTAAAAACAGCGGTAACCGCTTTTTCTTCACGTAGTTTATGTGCGAGTGCAATCCCATCGGCAACCCCTAGTTGCGGTCCAAGATGTGAAATCATCCCAACAATATTATATTCTTGTGTTCCAAAGTGGAAACTACGATCACGGCCTTTGGTAAACCCACTTGCTTTTCCTTGCCATTGCGCAAATAGGCGGTATAATGGAATCTCACGTGTTGTAAAAACACCTAAATTACGATGCATCGGCAAGATATATTCCTCTGGTTGCATCGCCATCGTAACCCCCACAGAAATCGCTTCTTGACCAATCCCAGAAAACCATTTAGATATTTTACCTTGTCTCAGTAAAATAAGCATCTTTTCCTCGATTAAACGAGGCGTAAGCATGGCTTTATATAAGTGTAAAAGTGTCGCATCACTTAGGGATTCACGATCGTATGCAAAAGGTAGTTTAGCGTCTGTTTTAGTCGTCATTAGGTATGTCTTCTGTTATCACAAATGTAAGGTATTATTGTAACGTAAACGATATCGTAATTTTAGAAAAATGATGTTATTTTCATTTTTTTTCTATAATTCTACGCCGTTTGTTTCTCCTACAAATACATGATTATAAAAACTCTGATCTTAGTAAACTTTAGCAATATAAATTGCTGATTTTTAACAGTAATTAAACAACACATGCCGTGTTTACCAACTAAAAGTTCCTTAATTTTATAAAAAAAAGATGCCTTCAATCACTCCCTTCATACGATCATTCATTATCGCGTTGGGGCTATTCATAACCCCTTTTATCTATTCACAACAAGATGATTTTATTGAAGGGAGATTAATTGATGCAAAAGACGAAACGCCTATCGCCTTTGCCACCATCCGAGTCAAGAATAAATCAAAAGGGTTGATTTCTAATATGGATGGAGGGTTTAAAATCCCTGAAAAACTTCAAAAACTAGGAGATACCCTAGTGATCTCATCTATCGGATATGAATCACAAGAAATCGTATTATCACAACTCAGCAAAGAGAAAGTCAATATCATACAACTAGCCGCTAAAGTAGAGGCATTGGCAACGGTCACTATTATGGGGTCCAACAAGAAAAGGAAAAAGAACAAGAATAATAAGAAGAAACTAACTGCTAGAGCCATTATAAAAGCCGCTATTGAGAACATACCCGATAATTATCCATTTGATCCGTTTTCTTATGTAGGCTATTACAGAGATTATCAAATCAAAGGAAAAGAATATGTAAATCTTAATGAAGCTATTATGGGGGTCTCAGACCCTGGCTTTAATTATCAAGACAAAAAGTATACAAACATACAATTATACACCTACAAAAGGAATACTAATTTTCGTACAGATACCATTGCCGCACGCCCCTATGACTATGTAAACAATAACAAAGTGATTCCAAATGCGACCTTAAATGGTCAGGGAGGTAATGAGTATACCATACTTCGACTACACGATGCCATTCGCAATTACAATATTGATAGTTATGACTTTATTAATCGTTTTGACAGAGACATCATCAAAAATCACAGGCTCAAACTTTTACCTGAAACCTCTATAGGCAATATTGAACTCTATGTGATCAAAATGGTGAAATCACAGGAGAATTATAGAGCCATAGGAACGATCTACATCAGTAAAAGTGATTTCAAAATATATAAAATAGAATATGCCGTTTTTGATACAACATCCTCTAGAAAAAAAACAGCGCTACCCCAAGGTCTTACGGAATCTATTGTCATGAATAAAGACAAGCCCAAAAAATTATTATATGAAATCATTGTAGCATATCAGTCTGATGATTTTAAAATGTATCCAAACTACATTTCCTTCAACAATGCTTTTGATGTCTTACAACCTCCAAAATTTAAACCGACCAAAGCCATAGCAGATCCCTTTAAAAAAAGATTTGAGCTTACCTTTAATAAGGAACCAGTGCGTAAAGATGCCCTTAGAAAGAATAATTACAATATATGGTATCAAAAAGAAAAAATCAGTCTAGATAGTGTGTCTATAAGAAAGAATACCGTTTTCTTATACCCAAAAGATCCAACATCAGCCTTTAAAAAAGAAAAATACCCTGATAAAGAAACAGGGGAGTCTAAGCTTTACATTCAGGTAAAAAACATAGAAGATATAGACGGGAACATTGTCAATGAGCAAGAATCAACTACCTATTATCAGTATCGAGAGTTTTTTGTGCAAGAGCTTAGATTACAGGAAAAGTTATTTTCTGATACAGGATACATGTCAAAAAACAGGCCTATTTTTCTGAATCAACCGATGAATGCACCAGAAAACATAGCCGATTATTGGATGAATACGCCTTTGAAAAATTAACATAACCATCGCTATATATTTCTTATACGCTTTCGCGAAAGCGTAAAGACACCGCCTAAAATTTGTATCTTTGTTATAGACGATTTAAGACAACAACGATGAATACTATTCCAAGTGTAGACCTCTCTGATTTTTTGAGTGGCGATCCCAAAAGAAAACAAAAATTTGTCCAAGAAATAGGAACTGCTTATGAAGAAATAGGTTTTGTTTCCTTAAAAAATCATTTTCTAGATGACACCCTTGTAGACAACCTATATAAAGAGGTCAAAAACTTTTTTGCGCTCCCAATTGAAGAAAAGGAAAAATATGAAATCGAAGGATTAGGCGGGCAACGCGGCTATATCTCTTTCGGGAAAGAACATGCCAAAGGAAAGAAAGAAGGCGATTTAAAAGAGTTTTGGCATTTTGGACAAGAACCCTCTGCCGATGCAAATCTCTCAGAAGAATATCCTGAAAATGTACAGGTGAGCGAACTTCCAAACTTTAATCCTACAGGGATGGAGGCGTATCGTATGTTAGAAAAAACGGGCATCTATGTCCTAAGAGCACTCGCATTATACATAGGGCTTGATGAGTTTTATTTTGACCATTGGGCAAGTAATGGGAATAGTATTTTACGTCCCATCCACTACCCTCCTATTACCGAAGAACCTAAAGGTGCCGTACGTGCGGGGGCTCACGGTGATATTAACTTAATTACTCTTCTCATGGGAGCCTCTGCAGGAGGATTACAAGTCCTACGCACCGATGGTGAGTGGATTGATGCCATTCCTAATGAAGATGAGCTTGTGATTAATGTGGGCGATATGTTAGAACGTCACACCAATAACAAGTTACGCTCTACGATTCATCGCGTGGTGAATCCACCAAAAGACCAATGGGGTACGCCACGATATTCGATTCCATTTTTTATGCACCCACGTAGTGATATGAAATTAAATTGCCTGGAAGCGTGTGTCTCAGAAGAACACCCAAAAGCATTTGAGGACATCACTGCAGGAGAGTTTTTACATCAACG
>CAYGQJ010000221.1:0-3815 GCA_964351845.1 uncultured Flavobacteriaceae bacterium
ACGTAACGTCAATCGTACGATCTCCACGAACAAATAGGAGGTAGGCATCACCAGCCATAAGAGTATTTACATCTGTATTATCTATAGGCGTAAGAGCAGGGGTTGCTGCGCTATTGTCATAGGTAAATAAAGAAGGGTTTCCAGAAGGCGTGGTATCAAAGCCGTCTGCTCCTGTGGTAGATCCTGTAATATGTGTACCAAAGCCAGCTGCGGTAGCTCCATTTTCTTGCCAGTTCTCACGTATGGTTGTCGAGGTCGTTACCGGACTTGTGACAAATCGGAAAGCTCTTCTTGCAGGAACAAAACGCTCTATCGTTACATTACCTGTTATTGTTCCTGATGTTACTTGATCTATCATCGCAGATTGTGTCGCATTACTAGATAGGGTAAGATTGTCATTGGTGACTAACTCTCCGTTTGTAAGCGTTAATAATTGATTAATATCTACGTCAGTATTTAAGGTTAATGAAGTACTAGCCGCATTTACAGTTAATTGGGCTGCTTCAAAAGCATTTCCAGAAAATGTTTGTGCAAATGAACCTTGCGCAATAATAGTAGCATTGGTGGCGGTTAGCGTTCCATTATTCGTAATATCTCCAGTAGTCGTTAGGGTATTTGCTCCTAAGTTTAAGGTAGCATCTTCATTAATTAAGATATCATTGGCTGTTGTATTTCCTGTAAGTGTTGGACTTCCTGATAATACCAAAATATCATCAGTAATTCCAGCGACTCCACTTGGATCTGTTGGACTCCATGTAGGTACACCACCAACCACTCTATGTATATAATCTTGCTTAGTCGCTGTGATGCGTATGTTATCAATGGCCAAGTCACTTCTAAAGCCATCTCCTGTTACAGCAACAAATCGTATAAGGACAACTTTTCCAGAAAAAGCAGTTAGGTCTTCAGTCACTTCTTGCCATGCATTTACCGATGCCCCAGAAATTTGTGGAACAATATTTGTCCAAGTGTCACCTTCATCATCACTTATCTGTACATCAAGTGTTCCATTGTTAACTCCGAAATTAGACCCGAATCTATGATAGTTGAAGGCAAAATCGATGTCATTATATTCACTAGTGAAATCAATACAATTACTTTGTAGTATAAGTGTTGCGTTAGAACCTACACCTAAAGGGGGGTCTGAAGCTTCTGTGTACGCATAATTTTGCTCGTGTATAGACTTGACGCCAACACCTCCAGCTGGTCCTGTGTTACCAGATGGCGTTCCTTGAGAAGCAAGGTTGACTGTCCAGTCTCCATCATCACCACCCGCTTGAAAGAAAGTACCAGTTCCGTTTTCAAAACTTTCTCTGTATGGGAATTCAGCAATACTTCCATTTAAACAATCTCTATCGTCTATGCTCGTATTGATAATTTTAAAATTATCAAATTTAAACCCTCTAAACTCTACATTATATCCATCGGCTCTATTAGAAGTATCAGAGGCAAACTTGAATCTAAATTGTACGCTACTATTACCAATGATACCAGGATTATTAGTAGGGTCTATATATACTTCTTCTAATACCCATTTTGCAGTAGGATTGTTTGTGGCATCATCAGTAGTATCTACATACATATCTCCATCATAAATGTAAGAGCCATTTAGCGATTGGAAATTCTCTTCAGTGTCAGTTTTTGTTAAATGAAAACTTGTTGCTCTTGTTGCGGCTGGTCGTGTATGTCTACCACATAGTGCAGTCCAAGTAGCACCTCCGTCTGTACTTGCTTCTAATTGTGCAAGGTCAAAATTACGCTCTATATCCCAAGTAGCATTGTAATGAATTACAGCAGAACCAACACCACTTAGATTCACTGGATTTGTAAGAGTTACAAATGTTTCATTACTATTTCCATATGACGTTGTTGTAGATGCAATCGCATTGGTACTTCCATTAAAACCTGTTGTTACTTCAGACCAACTAGATGTACTCCAGTTTGAAATACCATCTGCTGTTACAATTACTGTAGGGGTGTAATATTTTATAAAAGTAGCTTCATAAATAGTATGAATATCATTACTCAGTGTTACTTTATATTCAATAGGATCATTAGCTTGTATACCTGCATCTAAGGTGTAAGCGGCACTAACAGAACGTTGTTCTAATACATTCATATTATCTAAGGCAGTAGCGCTAGGCGTGGTAATTGTAATATTATCAGAAACAGCTTCTACTTGTAATGTAAAATTCGTAGTTCTGTTGGGGACGTCATCATAGGTTTGTCCTATGTGCTCTATAGCAAAATCTAATTGACCTGTTGTTGCATCAATATTCGTTTCTGTATGATCATATAATTTTGCAAATCGGCCTGCGGTAAGAGATGTAATAAGATTGATACGTACTGCTCGTTGTGCTATGGTTACAAATTCAGTAGGGTCTGGCCAAAATTCATCCCCATTTTCAGGACTAAACGTTATAATTCCTTGTCCAGAACCTGTAGATGGATTACTTGTAAGAGGCCCTATTGGATTGTAATTTACGACTGGACCTCCAAACATCCAATCATTAATATCACCATTAGCGTTTGTTAGTGTATTTGGAGCAGAACCGTGTACATATCTATTGTAACGTGTTACATTTTGCATAAGATTTTGAAATTCATCTTCTCTTCCAGATGAAGCCGTTGGGTCTCCATTATACGAAGTGGTCACTATGGAGTTCAATCCTGCATGATGATTGATAGCCGTTTCAAATGAATGATCACCTACAAACTCTTGCATAATCTCGATCTCTATTTCAGAACCAGGCGAGGCTCCTCTATATGTATCCCTAGTTGTTAAGCTACTAGATCCTACTTCATCAAACCCCCAGTAATAATCAGAATTTCTATTTAAATCTATTCCTCTTAATACATTTCCATTATTTACGTTTCCATTATCATTTACTCCGTCACGTAAATTTTTACGTTGTCCTCCTCCAGAATTTCCATCCTGAACAATTTCGTTCCATCTTAAACCATCAGGGTTAATAATAGGAACAAAATAAAGTTCTTGATTGTCAATCATATTTTTAATCACAGGATCTTGATCGTAATTTTCTAAGATATACCACATATAATAGATGATATTCATAAGGCTACTTGCCTCACGTGCATGGATCATTCCAGTAATTAAAGATTCTGGTTCGTTTGCTTCATCTGTTTCCGGGTTATCAGAAATACGCACATAAAAGATATCTTGAGGATCAAAATCAATAGGGATACCAGAAGCGGTCGTACCACTTCCTGTTGTGTTTCCATTGGTTTGTAGTCCGTTAGCAGATGCAGACGCTCTTGTAGAAATAAGATCAGGAAATAATTGCTTCATTCTGTCTAATTCTGCTAAAGCCTCATCTACCGTAAGACATCCTCCCATAGATCCTAATTGGAAATTTTGAGATACCCAATTAAATTCAGCACACTCGTCGTACTGTATGGGATTATCAAGAGCAGCTTCTAATTCACTAAAAGATCTATTATTTCCTTGTGATTGTACTTTTAGCGTTTCAAGCTGTTGTTGAGCTAGTGGTAATCTCTCTTGCCCTCTTCGAGCGAAAAAAGTAGAAAGATCTTCTTCTACTATTTCATAATCAAGACCTAATGCACTTATTTCTTGTAAAGCGCTTCCATAAATATCAAGCCTTAAATCATTACCAATTGATTTTGCTCCACAATGTAAGTCTAAACCAAGTTCGGCAACTTGTATTAATTGATTTTTGGTTGGGTTCTTTAATAGAATACGTTTACCAGATAAATTATCATGGTTATCATGATCATGTCCATCTTGAGCAAAGAGTCCTGTGACAGCGCATAACGATAACGCACAAGCAAGC
>CAYGQJ010000222.1:0-1009 GCA_964351845.1 uncultured Flavobacteriaceae bacterium
TTTATTTTATTATATTTTTATTTTTTTTATTTTTATATTTTTATACTCCTCAACTCCTCAACTCCTCAACTCCTCAACTCCTCAACTTCAAGTTAAGCAAACATCTTCGCTATCTTCTCTGCTTTGCGACTTTCGGAATAATCATAAAAACCTTCCCCAGATTTTACACCTAATTTCCCTGCACGTACCATGTTGACTAATAAGGGACAAGGAGCGTATTTTGGATTTTTAAATCCGTCGTGCATCACTTCGAGGATGGAAAGACATACATCTAGTCCTATGAAATCAGCAAGCTGCAAAGGCCCCATAGGATGCGCCATTCCGAGTTTCATCACGGTATCAATTTCATAGACACCTGCCACACCGTTGTATAAAGTTTCAATCGCTTCGTTGATCATTGGCATTAAAATACGATTTGCTACAAAACCTGGGTAATCATTGACCTCTACAGGTACTTTTCCTAGGTTTTTAGAAAGCTCCATGATGGTTTCTGTCACCGCATCACTTGTGTTATATCCACGGATAATTTCCACCAATTTCATAATCGGCACAGGGTTCATAAAGTGCATCCCGATCACCAATTCAGGGCGATTGGTTACCGCTGCAATTTGCGTAATCGATATGGATGAGGTATTGGTGGCCAAAATGGTGTCGTCTCCAGTGGCTTCATCTAAGTCTTTAAATATTTTAAGCTTGAGATCTACATTTTCTGTTGCAGCTTCGACCACGAGTCCCGCATATTCCACTCCTTCACTCATGTTTGTGAACGTTGTAATATTTGCAAGGGTTTCTTGCTTTTGATCTTCGGTGATACGCTCTTTGGCAACCTGACGATCCAAATTCTTGGTAATCGTTGCCATTCCTTTGTCAAGAGATGCTTGAGAAATGTCTATCAGTTGTACTTTGTATCCACTTTGTGCAAATGTGTGTGCAATCCCATTTCCCATGGTTCCTGCACCAATGACGGCTATGTTTTTCATATCTTTCTTTTCATTTCCGTACTTCGGCT
>CAYGQJ010000222.1:1109-3806 GCA_964351845.1 uncultured Flavobacteriaceae bacterium
ACGCCTGTCTTGAGCTTGTCGAAAGGCTCAGCATAGACTCCGGCGGAAATCTCACATTATTAGTAATCAACTCCCGTACTTCGGCTACGCCTGTCTTGAGCTTGTCGAAAGGCTCAGCATAGACTCCGGCGGAAATCTCACGTTATTAGTAATCAACTTCCGCTCTAGAGATACTCCGACGGAAATCTTATTTTAATTCGTTCTTCTTAGTTTATATATATCAATTTGGTTCCATGCCAAGGGCAGTACTCCCAATTTCCATTCAGTTGTTCTTGATCTTCTGGGCAGATTTTCTTTTCTACCATAGATTGTAACGGCAAACGATAAATAAAATCATCATCATTTACTTTGACTAAAAGCTTTCCCTTATTATATGGAGAGATGGCAGTAGTGCCATCTTCTAGCTCATTTTTAAAGACATGAAAAATCATTTGTTCTCCCAACTGTCCTACCATACCAGCAAGTGTGGGACGGAATACATTAATGAGTTCTTTGATGTCATCAGGAATCTCTTCTTCAGACAAGGGCAATAGAATCTCACGTTCATCTATGATGCTGATGGTGGCGTCTCTTTTTTTAAATCCACTAAACGGACTTATATCTGAATTGACTACAGAAAAAAGGGTATATCCTGCAAGTTTTGCTTCAATCTCGACAATAACCTCTTCTCCAATATCCGGAGAGTCAGCCAAGGCAAACCTCCAATATTCACTCGGAATCCACCACACTTGTTTGATATTGGATTCCACTTTTTTGGTAAGGATTAAGTCTTTAACCATATCAATGGTTTCCACCTTTTCTGCTTTCTGTTGGGCAGTGATGGTAAAGATTCCTCCGATACATATCCATAAAATACATAGTTGTTTTAACATCATTTTCTTCTAAAAATTAGCAATGACCATTTTAGCGACACGTAAGGCTTCGGTACCAGCTTCTAATGATACAATAGGCGTCGTGTTGGTTTTTATGGCTTTCGCGAAAGCGTCCAACTCATCAAGAATCGCATTATTAGCGGGAACATCTGGGTTGTCAAAATAGATTTGCTTTTTAACGCCTTCTGCATTTTGAAGAATCATGGCAAAGTCATCAGGATTTTCAGGCGCATCTTTCATCTTTACGACCTCTACTTTCTTCTCTAGGAAATCTACAGAAATGTAGGCGTCTTTTTGAAAAAAGCGCGCTTTACGCATGTTTTTAAGAGAAATACGACTTGCGGTAAGATTGGCGACACAGCCATTTTCAAACTCAATACGTGCATTGGCAATATCTGGCGTTTCACTGATCACAGAAACTCCACTTGCCGATACATTTTTTACAGGGCTTTGTACTACACTCAAAATCGCATCAATATCATGGATCATCAGATCTAGTACTACAGGAACATCGGTTCCTCTTGGGTTAAATTCTGCGAGACGATGTGCCTCAATAAACATCGGTTTTTGAATCGAATCATTCACCGACATAAACGCAGGATTAAAACGCTCTACATGACCTACTTGACCTAACACCTTATGTTTTGCGGCAAGGACTAATAATTCTTCGGCTTCTTCAAGCGTATTGGTGATCGGTTTTTCTATGAATAAGTGCTTTCCAGCCGTAATCACTTTTTTTGCACAGTCGTAATGAAAGGTCGTAGGCGTGACGACATCGACCATATCACAGGCATCAATGAGCGCTTCCATGGTGTCAAATGGGGTATACCCAAATTCGTCAGCGATGGCTTTACGAACTTCTGGAGAAGCATCATAAAAGCCGATAAGCTCATAATTTTCAGATTGTTGTAACAGGCGTAAGTGTATTTTACCAAGGTGTCCTGCACCTAATACTCCAGCTTTAAGCATAGGGTTGATTTTTATACAAAAATAAGGTTATTTAAGGGATTTTATTGGCAACGCCAAAGGATTTAATACCCAGAGGCTTGCCTCAAAATTAAAATTCAGTTTCTTATCAATGCCTTGTGGGATTGCCCCGAGGTAGTTTAGTTAAGAATCTCAAAGAGAAAAAAGATGTTCAGGAATCTGCTGTAGATTTTTCTGAAAGCTGTATTTTTATGCCAATGAAGGATACAACTCGCCATCAAGGAAAACGAAGACAACTCGTCGAAATCGTCAAGAAAAAAGGGATTACCAATACTGCAGTTCTTAAGGCTATAGGGACCATACCGCGTCATTTTTTTATGGATAGCAGCTTTGAAGACCATGCGTATCAAGATAAAGCCTTCCCGATTGCAGCAGATCAAACGATCTCACAACCCTATACAGTTGCTTTTCAGAGTGAATTGCTAGAAATAAAACGGGGAGACCAGGTGTTAGAAATAGGGACAGGAAGTGGTTATCAAACGGCTGTTTTATGTGAGCTTGGCGCGAAAGTATACTCCATAGAACGCCAACAGGAACTCTATAAAAAAACAAAACTCTTCCTCTCTAAATTAGGTTACCGACCCAAATTTTTAAGTTTTGGTGACGGTTACAAAGGGTTGCCTGAATATGCCCCATTTGATAGTATTATTGTTACGGCCGGAGCACCCTATGTGCCTAAACCGTTGTTGAGTCAGTTGAAAGTTGGTGGAAGACTTGTGATTCCTGTAGGCGATGACCCGCAAACGATGACCTTATATGTTCGGGTCGAAGCGACTAAATTTGAGAAAAAAGAATTTGGAGAGTTTCGATTTGTACCTTTGCTAGAAGATAAGAACTA
>CAYGQJ010000223.1:0-3790 GCA_964351845.1 uncultured Flavobacteriaceae bacterium
GAAGAGCCAATAGACTCTTCATAAATATATTAATTCGCATAAATAGAAGCTTCAAGTCTTGTGATTTGGGGCTTTTTTGTGCTTATACCCCCTCATATGGGTTCATCAAGGCCGTATAGTGATATGTAAATTTCAAGTCATTAGATTATATTTTCTCTATAAAGGTGCTATGAGGTGTTGTATTCTTCCTCTAATGAGTTGATTCGCAATCGAAATAATGACCCCTAACACGATCACGATTTTTAGAGTAAACGACCATGTATACTTTCTTTTAATCTTCCCATTTTTTTCTGAATCATCTGTCTTCTTCTCTTTCGATTTTTTTTTATCTGACGCTGTGACTTTATGTTCAGATTTTTTGTTCATGTACTCTTCATAATTACGATACCCAATATACTTACAAAAAAAGTCTACCGTATCAGGATTGGGAGTACTCACCGTATCCTTCTTCTCAATATATTTTGTGTAGGCTCTTTCTAACGTTTTAGAATTGAGGCTACTTATTTCTTTTACGACCTGTTTTGCCAAAGCATATTTAGAATGTGATACACTTCCTCTTTTTGCTTTTTCAAATACTTGTCTGACTATCCTTTCAATTTGCTTTTGATTCATAGGGATATGAGAATTATGCTTTAGGTAAAACAGAAGCGTTATGCCTTGTTACTACCTGTATTTATTGATGTCTATAACTTGTCTGAAACGTGTCTATATTCTGTCTGCAATAACCTTACAATCTTCTGTTTTCTTTGTGTCAGGAAGTGGTTACTGTTATGAATTGCTAACATAAGAATTGTACAAACCTACTTCTTACGGGAACCCGTAAATCAGTCTACTTAAAAAGACGGTCGGAAAGTTACTTGGAGTAACTGTGATACGGGGTTCAACTTTCCAAAAACAAGGAGCACTCCTATGTGAGTAACAGGATTCTAGACCCTGTACAGTAGCTGAGATCGTCTCAGCATGGCACTCCTTTTTCAAATTTCAAAATTTTTAAATGATGAAAAAGTTATTTTTAATAGCCATTGTTTTTGGTAGTGTATATTTTACTTCGTGTAGTCCAGAAGATTCCGTATTAGATGAGTTTCAAACGCCACAAGCGTGTTGTGGGGATGACGGAACAATTCCTCCACCGCCACCACCGCCACCACCAGGAAATGGGAATAATGGAGGTTAATAATTAATTATATAATTGTTAACTAGATAATAGTTAGTATTTTAGAGGGATGAATTTGTTAAAAACAACATCCCTCTTTTTATTTGTTTATTTTTTCACCTGTCACGGATATGTTTTTGCTCAGCAAAAAATGGCTGTGGATAGCGCTAAGTATTGGGCGAAGATGATTCTTAACCCGAAAGAAGGACAAGATTTAACAGAAGGCTATTTATTTTTTGAAAAAGCCACAAAAAAAAGCTTAGAAGCAAATGATACGATAAATAGCATTTATAACCTAAGCATACTTACTATAGCAGATTTTGAATTAAGCTTTTTTCATGATAGTGAAAAAGATGCAGTTCATGCATTAAAATTACTGGATGAGATGGAAACGAGTGAGTGGAAATCAGAAACAACAATAAGTATACATAATAGTCTTGGGAAAACGCATAGAGCCTTAAAAGACTATGAAAGTGCGATCGACTCGTATAACAACGTATTGAAGTTAACCGATATATCAAATGATTCTGTTACTGCATATAATAATAAAGGGAATGTTTATAAAGATGAAAATAAAGATCAAAAAGCTTTAACGCAGTATTTACTGGCATATATAGCAAGTCTTAAAAATACGGATAGTATTGAAAATGCTAGGGTTTTGGATAATTTAGGCTATATCCAAAGCAAGTTACAAGATTCTCAGGGGTTTAATAAGATGAAAGAGGCTTTAAAAATGAGAATTTTAAAAAATGATTATTCAGGTATTTTTGCTAGCTATTCTAACTTTTCAGAATATTATAAACAGAAGGGACAATTAGATTCGGCTTTGTTTTATGCGAATGAATTGTACAATTTAGCAAAAGATCATCATGGTTTAAAATATCAACAAGAAGCCTTATCTATCTTATTAAAATTAGACGACTCTCCTTATGCTCAAGAGTATATAAATATTACAGATACTTTAACAAAATGGAAATTAAGACAAGGAGTTAAATATTCTCATGCAAAATATAATGTTGAAAAAGAGCGTGAAAAAGCGCGCCAAAAATCACTTGCTCAAAAATTACAAAGTGAGGAAGAAAAGAAGCGTCAACGTCTACTATTTATAGGGTTAGGAATACTACTATTAATATCTTCTATATTCCTATATTTCATTCAAAACACAAAACACAAAAGAGAAAAAACAAAAGAAGTGATACGTGAGACGTTTCAAACAGAACGAAGACTTTCCAAAAAAGTACATGATGAGCTCGCAAATGATATGTCTGACACCTTAAATTATATAGATAATCATGATAAAATTCCTAATGATATAAAAGATTATCTTCTTGATAGATTAGACGATCTCTATGATCGAACACGTGATATATCGGCAGAGATTGATGGGTTTGATAGTACCGATTTTGCGAAGAGTCTCAAATTTTTAATCACGCAGCATAATACAGAAGGGGTCAAAGTCATTACCAATGTTACCTCAGGCATTAACTGGGATAAAATATCTGATCATAAAAAAATGAATATTTACAGAACCCTTCAAGAATTGCTTGTCAATATGAGAAAACATAGCAAGGCTACAGAAGTAACCGTCATTTTTAAATCAGAAGGGAAAAAGCATTTTATCAACTACACAGACAACGGAATAGGGGCTGAAATAGAAAATGTTCATCTTCGGGGACTCCAAAATGCGGAAACCCGTATAAAAAACATCGGCGGGAGTATTACATTTAACTCATCAAAAGGAAACGGGTTCAAAGCCCACCTTCATTTTTTAAGTTAAATATCCCCTTCTTATGTTCAAAAAAGTATTAATTGCCGAAGACCAGGACACTACTCACCGAGGAGTAGAAAGTATTTTAAAAGAACAGGTTCATGCTGTTCAAAAAACGAAGTATTGTGATGATGCGCTCATTAAAATAAAAGCATCGGTACAAGAAAGCGATCCATTTGAATTGCTTATCACAGATCTACAGTTTGATGAAGATCATCGAGATCGTGAAATTACCATAGGTGAAGATCTCATTATTAAAGCAAAACAGTTACTTCCTAATTTAAAAATTATTGTTTTCTCTGTAGAGAAAGGAATAGGGAGAATTAAAAAGTTGTTTGAAGAATATGGAATTCAAGCTTTTGTTGCCAAAGGACGCGATGAGTCTTTACACATTAAAAGAGCTCTAAAAGCGGTCTATGAAGAAAAATCGTATTGTACACCAAGAATTAAGCAATTGCTTAGAAGTGTCGACCAAATAGATGAAATCGATCAAAATGACATTAAGATCTTAAATTTTCTTTCCATGGGGCTTTCTCAAAAACAAATTTCAGAGACACTCATGCCGCCTTGTAGTCTCAGTCGTGTTGAAAAAAATATTGGAAGACTTAAAGTCCTTTTAAACGCAAAGAACCCAGTTCAACTTATTTCTCTAGCAAAAGATAGAGGTATTATATAAGAGTGTAGTTGTTTAAGGATACGCTTTCGCGAAAGCGTACGCCTCCAATTATATATTTAAACGATGTATTTGGAACTACAAAACGCTTTGTTCATGATATATGAAAGCTTAGAGTTGACCTTATTTTCTAAAAGAATAGTAAACGTAATTATGCTGCCATAGGAAGGGTGTCTGGTTGTAAAATAATCACTTC
>CAYGQJ010000224.1:0-3781 GCA_964351845.1 uncultured Flavobacteriaceae bacterium
GATTCCATCATGCATCCCAACTTTGGTAAAATTCATACGATTGAATTTTGGACAACCGTATTTTCTATGTTGATTATCACAAGTATTGAATCCTTAGCCATTGCCAAAGCAGTGGATAAAATTGACCCTTACAAACGAAAGACAGATTTGAATAAAGATTTGACAGGGATTGGGTTTAGTACACTAGTTGCTGGTTTGATTGGAGGTTTGCCTATCATTGCAGTAATTATTCGAAGTACGGTCAATATCCATAACGGTGCGAAGACAAAGTGGTCAAATATGTATCAAGGACTGTTGTTGTTACTTTTTATCGTGGTACTGAGTCCCATCATGAGACAGGTCCCCTTATGTGCTTTTGCGATATTACTGGTTTATACTGGATTTAAGTTGGCATCGCCAGCGGTCTTCAAACAGATGTACAATCAAGGCACGGAACAATTAGTATTCTTTATTGGTACGATGATTTTAACCCTCTACACAAATTTATTAATTGGGTTACTTGGTGGATTATTATTGGCGCTGGTCGTTCATATGTTATTAGCGAACGTGTCCATCCCTGATTTTTTTAAAATGATTTATAAGTCGCGTACAAAATTAATTGAGCGATCAGATGGCAGTTTTGATCTAAAGATTAGAGGAATTGCGAATTTTTTAGGCATTATAAAAATTGACAAATTAGTTGCTCAAATTCCCTCTGGAGCGAATGTCAATATTGATTTATCAGAAACAAGATTGGTTGGTATTACCTATATGGACTATCTGGTGGAATACTTAAAAACACAAAGAGCTACCGGTGGTAAGGTCTTTATAAAGGGGTTGGATTCACATGTGTCATCATCTACCTACAATAGGGCTTTAAAAATTAGTTTTGCTGGCTCTAATGCTAAACTATCGCAACGACAAAAACGATTACGAAATTTAGCCACTGAGAAAGACTATCAATACACAAGTCAAGTAGATTGGAATACGACGTATCTAAAGAAGTTCCACTTTTTTGAAGTGAGACCTATAGAACGCAAATACAATTGCCTGAAAGGAACATTTGAAGATTTGGAGGTGTCTTGGGAAATTGCAGATATCACGTTCAATGAAGGTCAGGCTTTTACCGCTGAGACGTTTAACACCACACTCATGGTCTTAAAATTGAATAAACAGATACCTGTTTTCACGATGGAAAAAGAAGCGGTATTAGAAAAAATATTTGACCGAGTGATGGCATTTACAGGCTATAAAGACATTGATTTTGAGATGTATCCCGATTTTTCTAAAAAATTCCTGCTGATGGGGAATGATGAATCTGAGATTCGGTCATTTTTTACAGATGAAATCATTCGCTTTTTCGAAAATCATCAGATTTATCACATAGAAAGCAATGGGGAGGCACTTATTATTTTCGATAAGATTAAATTGGCACGTACCGATGAAACCATTGCATTTATAGACTATGGTAAAGAATTGGCCACGCTCTTAGATGCAAAAGCAATCTAATTTGGGCTTTAGAGGAGCAACTATGAAACGCATATAAGAAAAACGGACATCTTTTCAACAGTAAAGTAATACCTCGTATCTCTTGATCGTACGCATTTGCTTTTCATGCTCAATGACACAAAAGTTCATTTAACAGATACACCTATCTTTTCAAAACAGCACTTCACTAATGAAAAAGATTTGCTACTTTTGTAAGTAACTAGATGTGTAATGAATATTCAAGCAGAAAAAATAGAATTAGCAAAGTTGTTGTTAAGTACTAACAACCCCAAAATTATTCAGTCAATTAAGCAAATTTTTAAAAAAGAAAAAGCAACTGATTTTTGGGATGATTTGTCTTCGGAGCAACAAGCTGAAATCATTCAAGGAATAACAGAAATTCAAGAAGGAAAAGTAACTGACTACAATTCATTTATGGTCAACCATAGATAGAAATGAACAGAAAGGTTAAAATTTCTAAAACAACTGAAAAGAAACTGGAAAAGTTGTTTGATTATCTTCTCCAAAATTGGTCGCAAAAAGTAAAAACTGATTTTATAAAAAAATTAGACAAATCTGTTGATTTGATTAAATCAAATCCTGAGATTTTTCCTGAATCTAAGAAACAAATTGGATTACATAAATGTGTTATTACCAAACAAATCACATTATATTATAGATTCGATGCTAAAGCAGTTTATTTAATTACAATTTTCGATACAAGACAGCATCCTAAAAAATTAAGCAGAGACCTAAAATAAAGCAGTACAACACTGGTAACCGCTGTACACCCCTATACTTTTCTAAAAAGCAAGTGCGTTCCAAATGAAATTGTACTACACATGAATACGATCTCATATACAATGCATTGAAAAGCCTACAAAACCATCCAAAATCAAACTCACAAACAACCTTAATCTAATCTACCCCTTGTATAACAATCAAAAAACCTACACCTTTGAAAAAACCATCGCGTGATGATAAAAACCTATCTATATAGTATCTTAGGGTTGGGATTGCTCTTACTTCAGTCTTGCTCGCAACCCAACACCTCCGCCGACTTAATTATTTTAAATGGGAAAGTGGCGACGGTTGATAGTTTGTTTTCTATTCAGGAAGCTGTGGCGGTGAAAGACAAAAAAATAGTTTTTGTGGGCTCACAGCAAGAGGTCCAAGCCTTTAAAGGAGACCATACACAATTAATCGATGCGACCGGTATGCTAGTGCTTCCAGGTCTTATTGATGCTCATGGTCATTTGGTGAGTTTAGGCAATCAATTATCACAACTATACACCAGTGAATCCAAGAGCTACGAAGAAATCATAGAAAAAGTCCGCGTGGCTACCGAAAATGCGGACCCTGGCGAGTGGATCATCGGAGGACGATGGGATCATAATACCTGGGAAAACAACAGTTTCCCATGGCACGATGCATTGAGCGAAGTATCTCCTAATAACCCTGTGTATTTGTCACGGGTTGATGGTAATTCGGCCTTGGTGAACCAAAAAGCGATGGACATCGTAGGTATTACCTCAGCAACCCAAAATCCAGAGGGCGGCACCATCCTACGAAAACCAGACGGTGCACCTACAGGCGTGCTTATAAATAGAGCCATGAACCTCGTCAAACAGCATTTCCCAGCCATGGACCTCGAAGAACAAAAAAGACGCATCCAACAAGCGGTGGATGCTGCCAATAAAGACGGATTAACGGGCGTGCATGAAGCAGGAATCTCCATGTTTCAGGTGGATGCTTTTAAGGAATTGGTGCAAGATTCATTATTGGACATGCGGGTGTACGCGATGTTAGGTGATCAAAAAAATCCAGAATATGCCAGTGACAACTTGGTGGACTATTTTAAGTCTATTCGTATTGAGGAGATGGGCGGAGATCTGTTTAGCTTAAAGAGCTTAAAACTCTATTTTGATGGTGCCTTAGGATCGCGAGGCGCTGCTTTTTTCGATCCGTATGAGGATGACCCACATAACAAGGGATTACTACGCATCCCTCCCGACTACATTGTGGAAGTCGCCAAAGCAGCATTACAAGCGGATATGCAAGTGTGTACACATGCCATCGGCATCCGCGGGAACCGATGGTGTCTCGATGCGTATGAAGAAGCACTGACTCAATTCCCAAAAGAAGATCACAGGTTTCGCATAGAGCATGCACAGGTAGTACGGAAAGAAGACATTCAAAAGTTTAAGGAATTGAACATTCTCCCCTCGGTGCAACCCACCCATTGTACGTCTGATAAGCATTTTGTGGTGGACCGTATTGGCGAAACACGCGCTGAAGGGGCGTATGCATGGCG
>CAYGQJ010000225.1:0-3777 GCA_964351845.1 uncultured Flavobacteriaceae bacterium
TATGATACCAATGATAGTGACGACCCTGAATTATTAGTGTTATTGAACGCAGGCGAATCACAAGTGAATGAAGATGGTGCAGGTGATAAAGACAATCATTCTTCGCAACGAATTCCAAATGGAGACGGGGGTGCAAGAAATACAGCCACCTATGCGCAACTAGAGCCAACACCAGGGGCTATGAATATGGCTCCAGCACCTGTCGCTGAAGTGATTATCAACGAACTAGATGGAGATACTGCAGGAACAGATACCATGGAATTTGTAGAACTCTATGACGGTGGTGTTGGAAATACACCCCTTGACGGAATGGTATTGGTATTGTATAACGGTTCTAATAACTTAAGCTATGCATCCTACGATTTAGATGGTCAAACGACCAATGCTGGAGGGTATTTTGTCATTGGGAATGCAGACGTTCCTAATGTTTCTATTATCATTCCAAGTAATGGAATACAAAACGGCGCTGATGCTGTGGCACTCTATACTGGAGATGCTACTGACTTCCCAAGCGGGTCGGCAGTCACAACAACGAATTTAATAGATGCGCTTGTACACGATACAAACGATAGTGATGATGCAGAGTTATTAGTATTATTAAATGCAGGGGAGCCTCAAATCAATGAAGATGCTGCTGGAGATAAAGACGCACATTCTGTACAACGTTTTGCTAATGGTTCAGGAGGGGCTAGAAATACGTCTACCTATGTATCGGCAATACCAACGCCAGGAGCTTCTAACACAAATGCAGTTGTTCCAGTGACGTTAGTGATCAATGAATTAGATGCAGATACTGCAGGTTCGGATACGCTAGAATTTATAGAATTGTATGATGGAGGAACAGGAAATACCTCTTTATCTGGATTTGTGATTGTTCTTTATAACGGAAATGGCGATGCGAGTTATAACGCATTTGATTTAGACGGATTTACGACCAATGCAGAGGGATACTTTGTGATTGGGAATGCAGCCGTAGCGAATGTAGATTTTGTGGTACCTAATAACACCTTTCAAAACGGCGCAGATGCTGCAGGGTTATACGAAGGGGATGCGACTAGTTTCCCGAATGGAACTCCAGTGACGACAGCGGGACTTATTGATGCCTTAGTATACGATACAAGTGATGCTGATGATGCCGAACTATTGGTGCTACTCAATGCAGGGCAAGCACAGATTAACGAAGGAGAATTAGGGAACAAAGATGGTCAGTCGAATCAACGAATTCCTAACGGACAAGGAGGTGCTAGAAACACCGCTACCTATACACAAGCGACCCCAACGCCAGGAACTGAAAATGGAGCGGTTGTTCCACCACCTGCTCCAATTTCTATTTTAGACGCTAGAAATACGGCGTTAAATGAATTGGTAACTGTGAGCGGTGTATTAACCGTATCAGATCAATTTTCTGGATCGGCTTATTTACAAGACAGCACCGCTGGAATCGCTATTTTTGATCAAGCCGTGCATGGAGATGGTGTATTTGCTGTAGGGGATTCTATCACCGTGACGGGTACGCGAAGTGCCTTTAATGATCAGATTCAAATAAGTGCGGTGTCTTCTGTAGAAAACAACGGACTTCCTAATGTACCGATTACGGCACAGACGATTACGTTAGCTGAATTAGCGAATCACCCAGCAGAGTTGGTACGAATTGTGGATGTCAACTTTCCAACGCCAGGAGATATTCTCTTCGGAAATTCAAATTATATATTGACAGACCTTAGTGGTCCTGGAGAATTGAGAATAGATAATGACGTAGCCGAAATCGTAGGACTTGGGCAACCAGATGCCTGTGCAGAAGTAGTAGGGGTGGTAGGTAGATTTTTTGAAACCTTCCAATTATTACCAAGAAGTGCTGCCGATCTGTCGTGTGCAGGACCTTATGAGCCACCGACACCACCAATTGTGGTTCCTAAAGAGAAAACATTAGATGTAGTTACATGGAATATTGAGTGGTTTGGGGATGAGTCTAACTCTCCAGCCGCAGGAAGCCCTGATTCCGATGCGGTTCAAAAAGAAGCAGCTAAAACAGTCATCATGGGACTGAACGCAGATATTTACGCTGTTCAGGAGATTGCAGATGATGCTTTATTTGAAGCTATGGTCAACGAATTGCCGGGCTATGACTTTATACTTTCTGAAGCGACTTCTAGACCCAATGATCCAGGTGTGAAACAAAAAGTAGGATTCATTTATAATACAGCTACCGTAACCAATGTAACGACAAAAGTATTATTAGAATCGATTCACCCACTTTATAATGGAGGAGATGATTCTGCTTTGGTCGATTATCCAAGTACCACCGATCGATTTTATGCGAGTGGACGATTACCATTCTTATTGAGTGCAGATGTTCTGATTGATGGAGAAACAGAGCCTTATAACTTTGTTGCACTTCACGCAAGAGCAAACGGAAGTACAGGCGCTCAGAATCGATACGATATGCGTAAATATGATGTTGAGGTTTTGAAAGATACGCTGGATGCACAATTCCCAAGCACGAATTTGATTCTTTTAGGAGATTATAACGATGATGTAGATGAGACCGTAGCAGATATCGAGTCTACCGTTAGTAGTTTTGAAGAGTACTCAGACGATACAATCAATTATACCATCGTTTCGCGAGCGTTAAGCGACGCTGGATTTAGATCTTTTGTCTTTAGAGAAAATATGATTGATCATATTGCCATTACAGACGAACTAGATGATAATTATATCGATCAATCGGTGACAGTGCATTATGAGTTTTATAATAATGTCTATACCGAAACTGCTTCAGATCACTTCCCAGTATCTGCGAGCTTGCAATTGAAAGCGTTTGAATTGGTGGATATTACCTCTACAGACGCCACTTGTGATGGTGCGACAGATGGAACCGCTACGATTACGGTTTCTGGAGGAATTACACCTTACACGTACGCTTGGAGCGACGGACAGACGACGGCTACGGCAAGCAATCTAGGTGCAGGGACGTATGATGTGACCGTAACTGATGCTTTGGGAAGTACTCAAATGGAAATGGTCTTGATCGAAGGATCAGATCCGATCGAATTTGTGACTTCAGAAGATACGACGGTGTTCGCAGGGTATACGCCTTTAGCGTGTACGACCTTAGAAGTAAGTACAGTTATTGGAGGAACGGCTCCGTATTCTTATGAATGGAGCACAGGCGAGACGACTACTTCGATTGTAGCATGTCCAGAGACGACTACTTCTTATACAGTAACGGTTACAGATGCTAATGGATGTTCAGAAATAGCGACCATTAATGTTGAGGTAATAGATGTGAGTTGTGGTAATAACCCTAACCGACCTAAAGTAGAGATTTGTTTTAACGGTAATACCCTTTGTGTTCCTGAAAATGCTGTGCCAGCACTTTTAAATAATGGCGCTAGTTTAGGATCTTGTGAAAATTCAGATGAAATATTTGTTACTCAACTTCGTGCATTTCCGAATCCATTTAGAGATCAGTTGAATGTTCGTTTTAATGTGAACAATGATACGCCTGCAGATCTTATGGTATTTAATTTCTATGGAAATGTCGTCTTTGAAGCACAAGAACAATTGGAACAAGGTCAAAATACATTTAATTATAACCTAAGTGAACTAAACCGCGGATTCTACTTCTTAAAGGTCATCGTAGATGGCGAATTGAAGAAAGTAAAAATCTTGTATAAGCGATAGTACTAAATAGCATACAATACAATCCCTCTTTTTAACTACATTTAGTTAGAAAGGGGGATTTTTAGTGAAACGCTGTTTTGTAAAGTCCAAAGG
>CAYGQJ010000226.1:0-3745 GCA_964351845.1 uncultured Flavobacteriaceae bacterium
AACAATCACCCGCTCCATGGAGAAACTATCTATTTCCCATTCAACTCATCAATACGCATCTGACAACAAAAGTGGCACGGAAAGTTATTCCTTTTTCATGCTCCGCATTTTATGAAAAAGCAATAACAACCACCCGCTCCATTACTACTAGTTTACTTACTTCCCGTTCAAATAATCAATACTCATCTGACTCAACGCTTTGACACCCAATTGGAAGCCGGATTCGTCGATGAAGAAATCTGGGGTATGGTGTGGAAAGGCTTCAGTGCTTCCTGGGGTCATACCGCCTAAAAAGAAATAAAAACCTGGTACTTTTTCTTGAAAAAATGAGAAATCCTCTCCCCCTGTCGTCGCTTTGGTTAAATGGATATTCTCATCGCCTCCCACTTTACGAAGGGTTGGTAGCATCTGATCTGTCAGTGCAAGGTCATTATACGTCACGACCGTCATATTCTGCCATTCGATGGTCGCTTCCCCACCGTAGGCTTTGGCAATATCACGTGCCATTTCGTTCATACGTCTGATGATCTTCGTCCGCATATCGGGGTCGAGGGTACGTACCGTACCAATCATCTCGGCACTTTCAGGAATGATATTAAAACGCAATCCAGACGTGATTTTTCCAACCGTAATCACGGCGGCTTCGTCTGTTAATCTACTCTCTCGTGAGATGATACTTTGAAAACCATCAATAATCTTCGCCGAAATATAAATCGGATCCACGCCCGACCACGGCTGACTCCCGTGTGTTTGTTTACCCTTGACATTCACGACAAAACGCTCTGTCGCTGCCATCGTACCGCCGGGTTTGTAACGAATGGTGTTTACAGGCGTTCCGCTATTGATATGTAATCCAAAGATGGCATCTACTTTAGGATTTTCTAGTACGCCTTCTTTCACCATCAGTTTCGCACCGCCTTCTTCTCCCGGTGGTGGTCCTTCTTCTGAAGGTTGGAAAATGAATTTTACCGTTCCGTTGATTTTGTCTTTGTTGTTGGCCAATACTTCAGCTACCCCCATTAAGATAGCGGTATGCGTATCGTGACCGCAGGCATGCATGACACCTGTTTCCGCACCTAAAAAGGTCGTTTTCACTTCTGATTTGAACGCCAAATCATTACGCTCGGTAACAGGAAGCCCATCAATATCAGCGCGAAGTGCGATCACTTTCCCGGGGTTGTTTCCTTTAAGAATGCCGACAACACCTGTCTTTGCAACGCCCGTTTGTACTTCAATACCTAGGGATCGTAAATGGTTGGCGATCTTCTCTGCGGTTTTGAATTCGCGATTCCCCAATTCAGGATTCTGATGGAAATCACGACGCCATTCAATGACTTTGTCTTTGACGGCTTCAATGTCTTTATCAAAGCTCGTTTGCGCTTGCGCGAAAAGGGTTCCTGCAAATATTGCAAGCAGTGGTAGTATGTGTTTTTTCATAGTGGTATATTTCATTCCCGCCCTTCGACTATCGCACTTCGACAAGCTCAGTATGACACTCAGGATAAACTCCAGCGGGAATCTTCTTGAGTGTTTATTTTTTCTTTGTCCAAGCAACTATCTTAGTTCCTGTTTTACTCATTACTGGCTCAATAAGATTTTTATCTCGTAAATCATAAAAATGTCTTTTCATTACATTTTCTGATTTAACACCTGTTACAGCTCTTGCTTCACGATTCTTAATTTGAGGATTTTTTTCTAAATATTTCATAATTGACTCTTCAGGTGATGCTAATGAAGTATGAGCTATTATAACTTTTATATAATTTCCGTCTTCAACTATTATAGGGGCTTTTAACCTAAATTCTTCCATTCGTTGAAATGCTGTATTCAAACCTTCTCCCATGTCTTTGTTCGCAGGGTTTTTATACTTATTAAGAACTCTAACTATTTTTGAGTTTCTCGAAAATCGTGCATCTAGAATATTATCTATAGTGACATAACCTGGAAGTTTACCAGGGCTTTTAATTTCGATTCTATTATTAAAAATTAAAACTTGAACATCATCAGATATTGAATAGTCTCTATGGATTACTGCATTTACTAAAATTTCCCAAATTGTTTCAGGTGGATATTTAACTTTAGATAGTCCCGTTGGTCCCATTACTTGGACAGATTCCATAACAGAAGTAATTGTCCTTGAAGCCTCCTTTATTTGTTCATTTAAACAGCCTTCAATAGTAAATTGTTCCTTTAAATGAATTCTTTCTGGGACATCCTCTGATGTATCATATCTATTAACCTTTATTCCACATCTTTTTGGTAGTAGTGGTGTTGGATTGTCACTAAAAAGTAAAATACCAGATGTTCTTGGGTCATAGGTTTTTCTATCAACTAAGTTTTGATTTACTGTAAAATCAATTGGGTGTGATTGAGGCGAATAATCGAGAAGGAAATTTTTTAATTCTTCTGATTCAAATATATCTTCAGCTAAAGCAGCATTTACAACAGTATCTTCATATGAAGATTCTCCTTTAGCATAGGATAATGCTTGTATTTGCGCAGGATCTTTTAAAGGAAGTGATTGTGCAGATTTTCTTATGTATACGGTATTATTTGCCGTTTTATGAACTGAATCGCTCTTTTCTATAATTATCCTCAAGGCATATTTACCATTTTTGTTAACCAAGAATTCATAATTGTGAGGAATAGTTGGATTAAGAGTAGTTAAGTTTTGAAAAACAAAATTAAAAGATTCCATATCGTCAATACCCTGAAATCTTTTTGTTTTGTCTCTTTCATCTTTTTTGTCTTTAATCCCTATGATAAACTCACCACCATCTGAATTAGCAAAAGCAACTGCAATTTTTTGAATTTTATCCCCTTTTATTTCAAAAGCTTTGTTATCATAAAAATGACTTTCATCTCTGTCTGAAAAATCTAAAATTTCTTTATCTGATAAATCTCTTTTCTTCATTTAGTTTTTAATTAAGCTAGTGCATAAATATTATTTAAAAAGCAATCAGTCTAAACCCTTCCCCTTGTGATTGTATGAGAATAGTCATGGCCGAAAGGGCGGTTTGTGTCAGTGGTAATCGGCGTTCTTCGGTGATATTACGAGCACCCGCGGTTTGTCCGCATAAGATGATGTCGACGCCTGCTTTATCAATCGCTTCGAGTAATTCGATATTCGGATTATCCACGCCAAACTTCTCTTTGTAGGCTTCATTGGTTAATAATCCATATGATGCTTGTCCGTGCATCGCCATACGAACGTGCACGTTTTTGACAGGTACGCCTGCTTTTTCATGCATGTTTAAAAAACGGGCAATAGTTTCGATATAGGGGTTGCGTTTGCTTTTATCTTCGGGTGCTTTGGAGACATCAAAGACCGCTTTAAATTCCAAGTCAGTATCGGTTTTAAAGTCAGGGTTTGGGACTTCATAGGTTTTTCCAAACTCAGGAATGACATTCCCTGATTGAGCTACAGGTTGTTGTGCGTATGCTCTTGCCTGTCCGGTAAGCAAGTTCGCGAAAGCAAATACACAAAAAATAAAGGTTAGTTTTTTCATACGGTTTTTCTTCTCTGTGAAGATACTTTATAATTTTTTGAAATCGAAATTGAAATTTGTTATCTGTTATTTGTTATCAGTTATCAGTTATCTGTTATCGGTTATCGGTTATCAGTTATTAGTTATTTGGGATTTGGGATTTTCTGGAAGTATAGAGTTTCTAATAAAAGAGTCTAGATTGCTGTGCTTCTAGATACTAGAATCAAGACTAAATGGGTTCTATGATTTTGAGATTT
>CAYGQJ010000227.1:0-3719 GCA_964351845.1 uncultured Flavobacteriaceae bacterium
ACGCATCATATTCTTTACTTTCAGGTTCGAGTTGAAAATTAGATATTTTCAGCCCGCATTTTTCATAAACATCAGTTTTTATTTGGGTGAGATTACGATCCATTTTTCTTTTGGTCAATTAATGTTCTCAAGCTGGTTATTGGATTCAGCGTTTCAATATTTGATTCGTCCAATTTTACCCATTCAATCCAATCAATTCCCATTGTTGTGTCATATTCGCCTACTAGACCGTCTAATAAAATATAAATCACATTTTTAGATTGTTCACTATCGTCAAAATCTCGAATATTTAGTTCTATTCCAAGTTTTCCATATTCTCCATCTTGATATCTGAAATAAATGTCAGAATACCCTATTTTAAAATCTCCATATTGGATTTCGAATTCGTCACCAGGAATTCTTTGTCGGAACGCATTAAATTGCCAATTTTTAATTTTTGGTGCTTTTCCGACTAATTGTTCAATAATTGGGAAAACCTCTTTAATCCCCTCGGCAGAAATTGTAAATTCTCTTATGCCACTTTCGTGGATTGGGCTAAATTCAAAAACTAAATCCTGATGAACTTTCTTTAATTCAGTCGATAAATCGCTAAATATTTTTTCTCGAATTTCAAGATTTTCTATTTCGTTGTAATAGGTTTCTTGATGTTTAGAAAACCAATTCCAAAATTTGTCTTCTTTCGGTGTTTTATTAAATAGAGAAAATCCCATTGATAAAAATATGATTGGTATTAAGATTAATATTTTTTTCATTTGGTTCAGTAAATGTTTTGCAACGGATGGGCTATGGTTTCGATGTGGAATTGTCCGTGAGGATTATTCCGCGAAAACCAAGCGATTATTTAAAGGTAGGGATTTTCAGGAGGAAATTCTGCCGCAAAGAATTATAGCCGTTATTGTGCTTCGTTTTTTAATCTATTGTTTGAAGATAATTTACCATCCATTGCACTCCGAATTTATCTGTAAATGCCCCAAAGTACGCCCCCCAAAATGTATCTTCTAGTGGCGAGGTTATAATTCCTCCTGATGAAAGCCCATTAAATAGTTTAATAGCTTCTTCTTTACTTTCTGGACTAATTGATATGTGATAATTATTTCCAAATGTTAGCGATTGTCCCATGGATTCAAGTGCATCTGTCCCCATAAGAAAGTTCCCAGATCCTATTGGTAGACCAACATGCATTACTTTTTGCTTGTCTGCTTCCGACATTAATTCATTATCAGGCATATCTCCAAAGCGTCTTATTCCTCCAACGAATTCAACGCCAAATACTGATTTGTAAAAATTAAATGCTTTTTCAGTGTTCCCCATAAAGCTTAGATAAGTATTGATTGTTGCCATATTTTATTTTTTCAGAAATTAATTATTCTTAGTCTTTTTATTCATGAAGCACAACGGTTTGGGCTTATAGGTGGTTACCCGTTATCTTTTGTTAGAAGTAAAGGGTTCAATGATATGGTAGCTTTTAGAACGCGATACAATCGCACACCAGCGGGGAATATACCAAGCCTATTTTTATTTTATAGTTTGCAATTAAAAAATATATAAAAATACTGTACATAATAAAAGAGTGATTAGTTTCAGATAAGAAAACAACCATCACTCAAACGATAGTATTCTATTTTGGATACAGTAACTTCAAAAGACGATCAATGATTGCTATCTGTTCTTCATTAGAATTATAGTGCAAGGCCTTTTTTCTAGAATAAGCCCTGGCATACAGGTCAAATTTTAAGCGGTATACCATTTTCTGCATTTCAACACCTTCTTTCTTGTTTAGTTTTTTAAATTCTCTCTCCCACCATCCAAAATTTATTTTGCTGGGGTTTGTAAAATCTGTTGTCATTTGGTTAATGAATTTAACTGACAGCCTTATCTCCATTTTTAAAACTTTATCATGCGATGTTGATTGTTTTTTATAAGGAGTAGAGGTTAATAGTTTTCTATATTGTTTAACCAAACTATCTGTTGATACTAATCCGTTATAACTTTTTAAAATACGTTCATACTGTTCAGAAGCATATAAAAGTTCTCCGTTAGTTTTAAACTGCTCAATTCTATTGTAATCAGATTGATACAAAGTCAAAATTTTTTCAGACTCTATAGGATTCGTTTTTTTTAATTTTTGAAGGTGTAACCAGTCAAACGCACGAGAAATTTGTTCTGAAGGAGGCCATGAGTGGTTTCCATTATACGTTATAAGGGTGCTTTTAAATTTTTTGGAATCGAGATATTCTTTGTTTTTCAACATTTCTTTGTAATTCATATCTCTATCACCACAAAGACCTATATAGGCATAATCTTGTGTTATAGGGATATGGGTAGGAACACCTGAAAATCCAGCACCACAAGCTATCACCCCTGTAAACTTGTTAGTTAATGTTGCTATTGCTGAAGCTAAGCGAGAACCTCCAGAAAACCCTGAGAGATACATTTCATCTTCCTTAATATTAAAGTTGGTGAAAATATGATCGAATAAATTGTCGGTTATATCAAAATTACGCTCATATGATCCATTTCTTGTGTTGTTGGAACAAACTAGAATATGACCATATTTTTCGGAGGCATTAATAAAAGGTTGAATACCTATAGCGGCTCTTGCTGCGGGCTCAAAAATAAAAACAATAGAATTTAACTCAGTTTCTTTATATTTTTCAGGTAAGTAAAGAGCAAATGTCTCATCATTTGTTCCTGAAACAGGAATAGAATCATGAACTATTCCTTTTTTTAATGTTGTTTGAGCTTGCGTAGAAAAGCAAAAACAGATACACAGAAATAAAAATGGAACCTTCATAATTTATTTTCATTCATGATATCAAGTTTTACTTTGTGTCGTAATAAGAATTATACATTTGTATAAAATATCTATTAAAAATACTAATAAAATTGTATTTCGAAATCAAGGTGAGCGATTTATATCGGAAAAGTAAAACCCTGCATCACTTATAGACTTTGTTGCGTGCAGTTTTTTAATGATGTATTGGTTCGGTTTCTATTATGTGAAATTTCAAACTCGGTTTTTGTCCATCGTATAAAAATAAGTTAGTAGAGTCTTTAATTCCGCCAAAACTTTTATCCAGTTCAATTCTTTTCAGAGAATCAGCGGGTTTTTTAAACTCATACGAAATGAATATCCACTTATCCTTATCAAATCCCACGTTTTCAACTCGTTTTAATTCCCAATTAGGAACTTCAAAAATAATTGTATGCTTTCCTTTTGTCAGTTTTTTATTTTCAATGTATTGTAAGTCAGGTGTTGTATTTGAATATTTAGCATTTTGGTCAAAAAGTGTATCATTATCTATAATTAATCTTAAGGGAATTTCAGTTTGATCTCGACTTCCGTTTGAGATATAAAAAAATCCGTCAACTTTTGATTCGCAACCGAAAAGCGAAATCAGTAATATAAATGCTAGTAGTTTTTTCATTTTTCAAATGTGTGATAACGCTCCCTGTGTATGTCGTGTGAGGTTCATTCGCAAGAATACGTAAAATTTTGAGTTGGTTTATCTTTAGCTAGATACAAATTTATTTTTTGATGTTATCCCTGCTCACGTTGAGTTATAAATGAACCTCATGGACTATACGCTCTGTTGTGTGGCGTTGTTCTGTGGTGTGCTGAACCATTTAAGGATACAATTAGGTTAGTGTACATATAGTACTACGTTTGGGAGCATTGATATATACATTTTGTTCTTGCCAGTTTTTTTTACAAATAC
>CAYGQJ010000228.1:0-3652 GCA_964351845.1 uncultured Flavobacteriaceae bacterium
CAGAAACAGTGGGTTCTGGTATATACGCTGGTCCCGGTGTAACAAATGAAGCTAGTGGAACCCTCTATAGCTTTGATCCAGCAGCTGCTGGGGTAGGAATACATACGATTACTTATACCTTTACAGATGATAACGGCTGCGCTGTTACGTCCAGTGATACTATAGAAGTATTTGCGTTACCTACGATAACCTTTACTGCACCAGAAGATGTATGCGTAAGTGCAGGTGTGCAAACGGGTCTTGGTAACGCTACTCCATCTGGAGGTATTTATACAGGACCAGGCGTTACAGATGACGGTAACGGAATGACCTATAGTTTTGATCCAGCCATAGCAGGAGTTGGAACACATACCATCACCTATGAGTTTACTGATGCTAATAGCTGCTCAAATACTGCATCAAATACCATTGAAGTCACTGCTATAGAAGATCCCTCATTTAGCTACGACGCCTCCATTTATACTGGGGATGATACAGACCCTACACCAACTATTACAGGTGTAGCGGGAGGTGTGTTTTCTGCAGATACTGGACTTATACTGAATCCCGCTACGGGTACCATAGATGTTTCTATGACAACACCTGGGACCTATGCCGTTACCTATACGACTCCGGGAATTTGTATGAATAGCTCAAGTGTAAATATTACAATAAATGTAGGTGTGTTAACGCAATTAGATCCTGCTTTTTGTGGTGTAACCCTAGTCACATTTGACCAAAACTTTACCTGTGAAGTGGTGCCAGGCGCCACCCAATATGACTTTCAGCTTACCAATCAAGCCACCTCGATAGTTACCATAAGCTCAAATACGGAGGCTTCAAATAGTTTAGCATTGGCTAATTTATTTGATTTAGGTGCAACCTATGACGTACGCGTAAGAGCCACCGTAGATGGGGTTGCAGGACCCTATGGAGCAGTAGTATGTTTACTTACAGCTCCTAACAGTTGTGCGGTACCAGTAACATTAACCACACCTCCAGAAATATGCATAGATGCAGGTATACAAGTTTTAAGTGGAGGCACAACTGCTGGTGGTGCATATAGTGGCCCTGGTGTTACCGATGACGGTAACGGAATGACCTACAGCTTTGACCCAGTAGTAGCGGGTCTAGGTACACATACCATCACCTATAGCTTTACAGATGCTATTGGATGTACGGACACTGCCACTAACACTATAGCAGTTGTCTCAGACACAGTGGTTGCTGCTTTTACAGCACCTGTAGATGTATGTGTAGATTCTGGTGTACAAACAGATCTTACAGGCGGAACACCAGAAGGTGAAGTGACTACTACAACGGTTTTTTTTTCAAATGATTTTGTTGATCCAAATGGTTTTACTGGGTATTTATCTGCTGCTGGAGCTGGTATAACATTTGATTCTTCTGGTGCCCTGTTATTTCCACCAAATGGTGCTTTTTTTAGGGATAACACTCAAAATATAGAATATGATCTCGTTGATGCTTCTGCCTCAGGATCTGAAATACTTTTGGATTTTGGCGAATTTGGATTTGGAAATGTTATTCTAGATCGTGTCGTTTTAGAAGCTCCAGATATTTCCTCTATCTCCTCAGCTGAGGAACTTGCTGTAGCCATCATTTCTGCTACAATCGTAATTAATGGAGTTTCTTATGTTCTTGATGGTATGAATGTAGCAGCTTCATTTAATCAAAGTACTGGTGCTGGATCTGGTGTATATTCTGGTCCGGGCGTCACCCACGACCCCTTTACAATGACCTATGATTTTGACCCAGCAGTAGCTGGAGTAGGAACGCATACCATTACCTACACCTATACTGCTCCCAATGGCTGTTCTGACACTGCAACAGATACTATAGAAGTTTTTGATGTACCCACAGTTACATTTACTGCGCCAGCAGATGTATTATTAGATGCTGGTGTACAAACTGGATTAAGTGGAGGAACTCCAATAGGAAGCCTTGCAAGCACGACCATTGTATTTGATAATGTAGTCTTTGAACAACAGGATTTCAGTGATGGAATAATAAATGGAACGAGTGTAGTAGATGCATCAGGTACATTAATCTCAACAAATGTTACTTTTTACCACCCTAGTGCTGCACCAATACCAAGACCGCTAGAAGATATTTCTGTTACTGGTTCTGAGATATCTCTTGATTTTGGTACTAATTCTAGTTCTAATGGAACCTTTATACATACTGGAACAATTACAGCTGTAGGCCCTGTACTTGGTACCACTGGAGTTGTAAATACCAGTGGTGGCGCTCTATCTTATTATAATATTATATACTCTTTAGCTCCAAACACTGTATTTACTGCTACTTCAGTAAACTCTGGTGTGTATTCAGGACCTGGCGTAACAGATGATGATAACGGTATGACCTACAGTTTTGATCCAGCTGCAGCTGGGGTAGGAACGCATACAATAAGCTATACGTATACAAATGATAATGGTTGTTCTAACAGCGCATCAGATACTGTTGTCGTATTTATAGATACGTGTCAAGACATTGCAACGTATACTACAGATGGATGGGGTACTAATTTGCCAAGTATAAACAATGAAGTGATTATCAATGCAGATTATGATACTTCGCTCACAGGTTTAGGTTCTTTTGAGGCCTGTAAAGTAACCGTAAATGCAGGAGCTACCCTTACCGTAGCAGCAGATGACTTTATTTCTGTGTATGGCGATATTACTGTTGAAACTGGTGCTAGTTTAATCGTTGCCCATACAGGTAGTGTGGTGCAAATAGATGAGAATGCTGTGACTATCAATAATGGGTCTATAGCTGTCGCGAAAACAACTCCAACCCTGGACGATCGTAATTTTGTAGCCATGAGTAGTCCGGTTACTGCCGAAGCAAGAGATCGAGTGTATGGAAATTCTAGAAATGTGTACGGAATCGTCCCTAGTAATTTTGTCCCTTTTGTAATCGACTTTATGGTCTTCCCAGAATTTGAGTTTGCAGAAAATTTCCTCGATGATAATGGAGATTATCTCCTAGAAGCTACAGGAAGTGACCCATTACCTTCAGCAGGCATCGGACAATTGATATTTCCACAACCAGAACCGAATGTAGGAGATGGTGCGTATACCCTTACCTACACACAAAATCCTTCCAACCCAGGAACCTTAAACTCAGGAACCATATCGGTACCTATCAATTATAACGGTCCTGCGACTACTAATAACTATAATTTACTTGGAAACCCCTATGCTTCGGCGATTGATGTGACTGCTTTTATCAATGCCAATGATGCCGTCAATGAAGTCTATTATTGGGATCATATTACCAACCCTACGTCTGATCTTCCTGGTTTTGGGACTAGTAATTTCTCTATGAATGATATTTCTATTCGTAATGCGATGATGGGAATTGCTGCCGTTAATGGAGGCACAGCCCCAGGTCAATTTATGTCATCTGGACAAGGCTTTGGAATCAAAGCAGATCAAACAGAGATGGTAGCAGGAACACCTGTGGTTTTCACCAATAGCATCCGAGTAACTGGAAATAATGATGGCTTTAGAAACTCTGAAACTAGCACCGATATTGATAAATTATGGCTCAATCTGACCACAACCGCTTTTGATGAAGCGATGGCTCAAACAGGGATTGGGTTTGCCCCTAATGCCACTCCCGCAATTGACAAAGGCTATGATAGTCC
>CAYGQJ010000229.1:0-3617 GCA_964351845.1 uncultured Flavobacteriaceae bacterium
ATTATTTCTGTCTGTTCGAGCGCAGTCGAGAACTACATTGAAAGATATGTTGTCTTAGAGTTCTTGACTGCACTCGAAGTAACCGTTTTCATTTACATCACTCGGATGCGTCCTCCAAAGGTTCTTCTGCGTTTTACTTCTGCAGGTTTTCCGTAAATATCTACATCGCCACCAGCACGTATGGTAATATCTGCTTTTTTAGAAGCGTATACCTCTACTTCTCCCCCAGCCTGTACAAATACTTTGGCTTCTTCGGTTTCAAAATCTCTGCCTTCATAAACGCCTCCTGTATTGACGGTAACGTCTTGTGTGGTGGCGATTCCTGAGGCTTCAATAATCCCGCCTGTCACGGCACGCATATTGGCATTTCTTACCTTAAGGCCTACTTTGATCCGAGCGCCTTCTTGCATTTTAATTTCGATCTCATCTTGTTCAATCAGCTCATTGGAGGTAATTTCTGCGCCTTCATTGCCATCAATGACTTTTAGGTTGTTGTAAAAGACGTTGACAAAAGTGTGATTTCCATCAAAGATTAAATTAAACTCCATACGGATCTTTAATTTTCCGTCTTTATTAATGACTTCTACTTGACTGGCGTCTGCTCCAGAAACGACGACTTTATTTTCATCTGATTTTACGAGGTTAACGACAATACGGTCATATACTTTTACTTCGGTAAAATCGCCTACATTTTTGGTAATGGGGTCTTGTGCAAATGTAATGGCTGAAATACTTACAGCGATTACGGTCATTATAAACTTCTTCATGTGTATGCTTGTTTGGTATAGAGACCGAGAGGTTCGTAAAGTGTTACAGTTTTTCAAAAAAAGAGTCAAGATCGCTGCACTTTTAGAATCAAGAGTCAAGACTTTCTGGGGTTTCGGTACAATTTTCGCTTTAAGCGAAAACCAGGCAACCGCCTTTCATTTTTTATTAATACGATCTCTTTCCTTGTTTTCTATATACATTGTCTGTAGCCTGTAATAGCTTTTGTTTTAAATTTTTATCAAGATCAGGATGTGATGCTATATAGTTTTCTACGAGGGTATACGCTTCTTCTGAGGTGTATTGCCCAATCGTATTATATAACCACCCTAACGGGAAAAAGATATCGCCTGTCTGCTGAATTTCTTCCAATAACTCCAAGCTTAAAGCGACGCTAGTTCCATTTTCTTTTTGATGCAACGGATGATGTATATAAGAGCAGGCTGTTTGTACCCAATTTTCTTTTTCTCTGTTTGTAGGATCTTTAAAGGATTCAAAGAAAGCCGTTCTAACGGCAGCATCTTGATCTAAAGCAGGGGCTAAGAATTCGAAGCGTTTTATTTTATCAGGATTGGTTAATGTTGATTTGGCTTTCGCCAAAATTGCCTCAGCCTCTGGATGACCGTATAATGCTAATTGTTGCGCCAAACTGGTGTAATTATCGATATTTAACACCAAATTATCTATGGTTTCTTCTTTATTCCAAATGCGATACAATACAGCTGTTCCTTCTTCCGAGTGTGCGATTGAACGATAGGCATTAAATAGCGTCTTCTTTATACTTTTGGATTCTGACTGTTGTAATCTGTTATATAAAACCGTTTCTATCTTTGACTGATACGCTGTGCGTTGTGCTTCTGTAAAAACCTTCCAATACAGATTAGAAATTTGCCGTGTGATTAATTGTAAGATAAGTTCATTTGTTTCTGTACCTACTCCATTGATTGCATTTTCAAATACTGTTGTTGTTTCTACCGTTCCGTTTAATGTTTGTTCGTAGAGATTGAGATAGGTATGTGCTCTTGCTACTTCGTCTTGAATAGAAGGGGTTTTTGAAACCTCACTTACAGGAAATACACCATACCCATACCCATTGCTGTTATACATCACATACAACGGTGTTGAGGCTCCTACTGCCTCAGGAATTGTAATGGTTGTTGCATTGCTTACCACCACCATCTTTTTAACGGAGTCTGGATAGACCAAACTAATTTCAAAAGATTGTGGCCATATATTTTCAGAGCCATCTTCTGCTTTTTGAGAAAGTGAAAAGTGTTTGATCTTATACTGATCATCATATTGAATATCACTAGAGAATACAGGCCTGCCTGCCGAGTTGACCCATACATCACTCCATTCTTTTAAGTTTAAGGTTGTTTTGGTGTCTAGAATTTCTACCAATCCGTTCCAATCTGCATTTCCGTTGGCATAGGTGGCGATGTACTCCCCTATTCCTTCTTTAAATTTTTCTTTTCCTAACGAAAGTTCTAATTGGCGCATCATGATAGGTGCTTTATTATAAATGATACTTCCGTATAAAGAGCCTGCATTTTTTAAATTATCTAATTCCTGACGGATAGGATTCGCGCCTAATGTTCTATCAACACTGTAAGCCCTTGGGTAATGTGACGTTAAAAATTGTAAGTCATGGTTGATATCTGTAAACACTGGATTTACAATCTTATCGGCCATAAAATTGGCAAATACTTCTTTCATCCATACATCATTAAACCACTCCATAGTGACGAGATTTCCAAACCACATATGAGCCGTTTCATGCGCAATGAGTTTGGCTCTAGATAATTCTTGAGAGCGCGTAGCACTATTGTCTAAAAACAAACTAGATTCTCGGTATTGAATGGCTCCAGTATGTTCCATTCCTCCATATTGAAAACCAGGAATGGTCGCAAAATCAAACTTCTTAAATGGGAAATCAACTTGTGTATACTCTTCCAGAAAGTCTAATGACGACTGGTGTAATTCAAAAATACGATCTACACTAGCGGTTATCTTTTCTTCATTGGTTTCTCTGTAGAGCATGTTCATGGCGCGCTTGGTATCTTGAGAAGCTACCTTTTCAAATTGTCCTGCAACAAACGAAAACAAATACGTACTCATCTTATCTGAAGGCTCAAATGTATACTCAGTAAAGTCTTCTAGTTCACTTTTTGATGCGAGTGGTGCTCCACAAAGTACTTTCCAGTCCTTTGGAGCTGATATTTCAACCTGATACGTCGCTTTGATATCAGGTTGATCAAAACATGGAAAAACGGTTCTCGCACGATCTGGAACAAGTAACGTATATAAATAATCATCATTACGGTTTAATGATAATTCACCTGCATAAAACTCAATCTTAATATGATTTTCGCCTAATTGTAAAGCTTCTACCGGGATAATGAGGTGTTCTTTGTTATGAACAATGGCTACTTGCTTATCATTCACTAAAAGGCTTTGTAAGGCATTAGAGGCTTCTTTAAAATCCAAGTATATAGGATGTGTTAGATCTTTAATGGTTAGTTCTAAATCAAGAACCGCTGTAATAGGGTCTTCTTTTTTCTCAGGAATAGCAAATCCCAAATGATACACTACATCTTCTACTTGTGTACGACGGTAAATAGCCATGTCTAGAGGAACGCCTGTATCGTTTAAAGATGCTATTTCTTTTGGTGTTTGTGTACATTGTATACAAGAAAGACACAAAAGAAGTACGATCGTCAGACTACTAATATATTTAGACATAGAATGCTTTATTTTATGAGGAAAGATAAGGAAATCTTGATGCCTTTTTAAAACGGGTTTTGATACAGCTTATGTAAAAATCAGGCAACCGCCTGTGATTCTTACAATCA
>CAYGQJ010000230.1:0-3603 GCA_964351845.1 uncultured Flavobacteriaceae bacterium
TTTCAATAGCGTTTTGCTCAAAAGATCTAAAACCAATAATTTCTAAACTGTTAGGTAAATTTATACTGGTTAAAGCATTATTAGAAAAACAACGTTGCGCGATTTCGGTAACACCTTCTGGTATCGTAACTGTCTCTAGTGCATTAAAACGGAAAGCGATGGCTCCTAATGTTCTTAAGGTACTTGGAAACGTTACCGTTTCTATACCAGCACTTTCAAAAGCAGTATTACCTATACCTACTACTGTAAATACAACATTTTGAATGGTTACATTTTCTGGAATAGCAAGATTTATAGGTATGGTAGTACCGCCTACTATGTTCACTTCATTAGGCGTTAAAGCGGTAATGGTATAATCTAACCCATTTACATCAAACGTATTACCAACTTCTAATAGCACAATACCATTAACGCTAGCAAAACTGGTCCACCCAGCAGTAGCATAAGCAGCTTCACTTCCTGTAGGAACGGTTAAATCTATAGTACTTCTATCACCAAAAGAATTGTTAAAGATAGTAGCTGGCGCAGTACCTAAAGCCTCAACAGTAGTTAAGGTATTTGTATTAAAAGAATTTGTTCCTAAGGATGTAATTACTGCAGGTATGGTAACCGATGTGATCGTACTATTATTAAAAGCAGTATTACCTATACTGGTTACGGTAAAATCTAATCCACCACTATTTACATTACCATCAATTACTAAAGTTGATGGAATGGAAGTGCCGCCTGTTAGTTCAACTTCATTAGGCGCTAGTGAGGTTATCGTATAATTAAAGTTGTTTTCGGTAAACGTGTTTCCTACTTGAAAGTTAACTACTCCATTAACAGAGTTAAAACCGGTCCATCCAGT
Source organism: uncultured Flavobacteriaceae bacterium (assembly GCA_964351845.1). Classification (GTDB taxonomy): domain Bacteria; phylum Bacteroidota; class Bacteroidia; order Flavobacteriales; family Flavobacteriaceae; genus Dokdonia. The sequence goes on from CAYGQJ010000230.1 coordinate 851, forward strand.
AGTGGCATAGTCAGTTTCGGTACCTGTAGGCACGTTTAAATCTATATTATTTCTATTACTAAAAGAATCGTTAGTACCTGTAGTTACAGTAGGCGGTGTATTGCCTTCTACAATAACTGTGGTTAATGGATTACTTTGAAACGTTCTCAAACCTAGGCTTGTTACCGTACTGGGTATAGTAAGGGTTGTCAATTGATTATTAAAAAACACATCAGTATTAAGTACCGTAAGACCACTACCTATACTAAGACTGCTTAAATCATTATTCTCGAAAGCACCATCTCCAATAGTAGTCACACTATTAGGTATGGTAACAGCAATTAACTTATTGTTTCTAAACACACTAACTCCTATAACTGCTAGGTTATTGGGTAAGGTTAAGCTACTAATATCATTATTAAGAAAAGCAGCATCATCGATAAAAGTCACGCTATTAGGAAGTATAAGCGTTGTGAGTTTATTATTGCTAAAAGCACTACCACCAATAGTTGCTACGCCACTAGGTATGGTTATATTTGGCAACTCATTGTTATTAAACGCACCTTGAGGTATCGCTGTTAAACTAGTACTTAACGTTAATTGCGTTATGGCATTATTATCAAAAACAGAATTACCTAAAGATGTTATACTATTAGGTAGTATTACAGTTGCTAAATTATTATTTCTAAAAGCCCTATTTTCAATGCTAACAATACCATTGGGTATGGTAACGCTTGTTAAATTATTATTAATAAAAGCGTCTTGTCCTATTGCTACTACGTTATAGGTTAATCCTGCATTTGCAACCGTACTTGTTAAAGCAATACTAGTGAGCGTTCCTGCTTGTCCTGCAACTGCAACTTCGTTAGGCATTAAAGACCGTACTTCATAATTAATACCGTTTACGGTAAATGCGCCTTGAAAAGGTGTACCACCAGCTATTATAGTTCCAAAAACGCCCCAACCATTACTTACATAAGCATTTAAGGTATTTGCCGGTATATTAAGTGTGGCATTACTTACATCTGAGAACGTGGTGCTAAATCCTAAAGTTTCTATAGTTGGTGCTGTAGTGCCTAAAGCAGTCACTACTGTAATATCATTTAGCGCAAAAGCACTACTACCTATAGCTGTTACAGCACTGGGAATAATAAGCGTTGTTAAGTCATTACCACTAAAAGCAGAAGCACCAATTATGGTGACTCCAGTAGGAATAGTTATAGCCGTAATATCATTAAAAGATAATATGCCTTGTGGTATTTCTGTGATACCACTTGGTAAAGTTGCGCTTGTAATTTGATTACCAGCAAACACGTTACTACCAAAAGTGGTTACAGAATTTGGGATCACTAGATTTCCTGCAATTTGATTTGAATTAAAAGCTCTTTCTTCAATCTCCCTAATAGTATTGGGCAAGCTTAATGAGGTAATTGTGGGAGGAGTATTAGCACCACCACTATCTTCTCCAAAAGCAAACCTACCAATGGTGGTTACACTATAGGTTATTGCATTATCTATAACGGTGGCTGGTATGACTAAGTCTGTTGTTGCTGGTGTACCGCCTGTTATTTTTACCTCGGGAGGCGTTGTAGACGTTACTTCATAATTTAAACCGTCTACTGTGAAGGTGGTTTGTGCAAAGCCTGTTGCTACTGTAAAAAGAAGTAGTATTAAACCTGTGATTTTTGTTTTCATAATATACCTATGTTATTCATTTTAATTTTATGTGTATGCTTTACTGCTAGTCGTACATTTTACACGTTCGCTTGCGTACTTCGACTGAGCCTGTCTTGAGCCTGTCGAAAGGCTCAGCATAAACTTCTGCGTCACTATTTTTTTTAGGTATCCGCTTTCGTACTTCGACTACGCTCAGCATAAACTTCTGCGTCACTATGTTCCTTAAAAGCATACCTAGATCCATCACCTTCTTATCAATCAAACTGCTGCACCGTACCAGAGTTGACTAGAATAAGCAACTGCACATCTGTATTAAGGACAAAGCCATTCATATCTGCATCTGCTGTGGAGTAGGCTTGCCCGCCTCCTGCTTGTGATAATCCTTCGTTTATATCTGTATTCAAGATTTGACTACTGCCATCTGCATCTCCTGCGATCATTGCAAAGGTGCCATTGACTAAGGTGGTGAGTGCGAGGTTTTCTCCTTTCGCGAAAGCGGCATCTTGTGTAAAATCTAGCGTACTTGCTGTGCTACTTAAAGCAGCAGGAACCGCTGCTAATACTCCAATATGGTTACGGTGTCTAATGGCTATAAAATAACCGCCCTCATCTGCTGTAAAAGTGATCGATGATGTCCCGTCTAATCCTACAATATCTCCGTCTCTTTGTAGTAAGGCACTCTTAATCGCAACCACTGTTGTATTCTCATTATCTGCCCCTTCACGCAGTTCTACCAGTACCCAGTCTAGAATGGCATCGGCGCCTGTAGTGTTAAAAACAGTTGGGTCTACAGTGGCGCCGTCGCCATAGGGGGAACTTAAGGGGATTAAATTATTTGCACGCAAATCATCACGCATTAATGCTTCTTCACCTGTAATAGGGTTTAAGCTAGCGCCTTGTAAAAATACTTTTGGGGCAATCACAATATCAAAAGTGGTTTCTGTGGTGGAATTAAATCCTGTCCAGCCTGCATTATTGTAATCTGAGCTAGTACCAAAAGGGATGGTAAGGTCTATAAGGTTTCTATTGGTAAAAACAATAGAGCCTAGTGAAGGTGGCGTAGTTGCTTGAGATTCTACTGCTATTAATGTTGCATC
>CAYGQJ010000231.1:0-3543 GCA_964351845.1 uncultured Flavobacteriaceae bacterium
GAGTACGGGAAACCGTAAAGAGGTCTACTAGAACTTTTGTAGTTTAGAAGTTGATCATCATTGAATTGTATTTCGCTAACAAACAGTGAATTATAAAACAAAATACTTTGAATTCTACTGTTAATGGTCTAAGTTTATGGGATAGTGACGGTAAAAACTATCAATATCTCAAAGTATCTACGGAATATTGATAATAAAATATATTTTATAACGAATTAACCTTAATTTAATGAACAACGAGATAATTAACAATCTTACTAGGAAAAATCATTTTGACAGATTAGTTTCCAACTTTAAAAAATCTGATGAAATAGTAATTGTGAGTCCATTTATTTCGACTGATAAAAATTTCTTCCCATTTAATAAGTTCAAAAAATTACAAAAATTGACCTTAGTAACAACTCTCCAACCTAAAAGTTTAGATCAATATAATAAAGTTCCTATTTTTAAAAGTCTATATGATTTTTGTAATAAAAACGGTGTGAAATTAAATATTCTTATCGAGAACTCTCTACACGGAAAAATTTACATTTCTAAAAAAGACGGATTATCAAGTGAGGCAATAATTACATCTGCAAACTTTACTAATAATGGACTTAGACTTAATAATGAATGGGGAACAATAATATCTGATTCAGAAAAAATAGATGATTTAGAAATAAACATCTTAAGTAGAGTAGTTTCAAAACCTCTGACAGAAAAAAAAGTTGACGGATTTTTAAAAATTCTTAAGAAAAATCCGCTACCAAAAAAAACTAATCCTGTTGATATTGATTTAATGGGTAAAGTTCCGATTAAAAGAAATCCGTTAAGAGTAAATAATAAAATCAATTATTGGCTTAAACCCATTGGTGTAACTGGACACGCTATTTCATTCAATGAAATTTTTGATGAAATTGATAAGGATTTACACTTTTCAAAGTTGAAACCTGTAGGTGTTAAAATTAATGACATCCTAATTTCATATGCCGTTGGTCATAAAAATATTCTTTCTATATATCGAGTTAAATCAGAAGTCAAATCAACTGGTGTAGAAAAAGATAGATGGCCATATTATGTTATCGGAGAAAACTTAACACCTTTTTACGGGCAAGAATGGAGTAATTACGGAATTGGAATTTCCAATCAAAAAACTGAGGTATTAGATAATAACATGTTTAATATAACACCTAGTGGAAAAAATAGTTATGGAAGCTTAATGCGGGGAGCTGATAAGCTTAAAATAACAGCCGAATTTGGGCAATATATAATTGATAAAATAGTTGAAATCGACAACGAAATAAAAACTAAAAAAAATAACCTATACACCTCACAAACAATAATATAGATATTTAGTTCACTTTATATCTGCTAGTCCCCCAATTTTTAAATTGGACGACTTCCTAATAAAAAATAAATAAATAATAAAATTTAAAAATTCGGCTTCTGTATCATATGAAAAAACATCACTTAATTTCAGCGCTACTTTTAAGATATAGGGCAGTTGGAATAAATACGAAAAAACCCAACTAATTAAATGGAAATAGGATTAATAATTACAGTTTTAGCTTTAGGAATTTCATTGTTCATTGTGCTAAATCAATCTAAAAAAGCGACAACTAAACTAAAGGTTGAAATCGAAAATAAAAAATCTGAACTCTCAACAAAGATTGATGAAAATGACAAGCTAAATTTTGATTTAGAGAGATTTAGTGGGATAGTATCAGTCGAAAAAGAAATAGAATTTAAAAACAAAGAACTTTCCGAAATTCAGACAAGTGCTACAGAATTGAATGATAAATTCATTAACGCAAAATCAATATTTAAAGAACTAGAAAAAGACATCAAACTCTATCAAAATGATTTAGAATTTGTTGAACTAGGTATTTATGAACCAATTTTTGATTTAGAAACATCAGAAAAATATAAAGAAAGAATCACGCAAGTTGTTACAATGCAAAAACAGTTGATTAAAATTGGAAATGCTTGTGTTTGTCAAACTGAATGGGTTGTTGGAAATAGCAGGAAACAAGGCGAAATAATGACTAGAAGGTATATTAATTTAACCTTACGTGCATTCAATGGAGAGTGTGACTCACTAATTTCTAAAGTTCGTTGGAATAATGTAAAACGTTTTGAAGAAAGAATTACAAAAGCTTTTAACGCAATAAATAAACTTGGACAATCAAATAATACTTTTATTACTGATAAGTATTTAAAACTAAAATTGGATGAACTTCATTTAATCTATGAACTAGCCTATAAAAAATATCAAGAAAAAGAGGAGGCACGAGCGATTAGAGAGGAACAAAGAGAAGAAGAAAGAGCACAAAGAGAATTTGACAAGGCAAGAAAAGATGCAGAAATGGAAGAAAAGCGTTTCCAAAAAGCTCTAGAACGTGCCAAAAAGGATTTAGGTCTAGTCAGCGGGGAAAAGTTAGATGAATTAAATTCGCAAATAGCACAGTTGGAACAAAATTTAAAAGACACTCACGAGGCAAAAGAAAGAGCAATTTCAAGAGCGCAAGAAACAAAATCTGGACACGTTTATATAATATCTAATCTAGGTTCGTTTGGAGAAAATGTATATAAAATTGGAATGACAAGAAGACTTGAACCCATGGATAGAGTTAAAGAATTAGGAGATGCTTCAGTACCGTTTACATTTGACCTACATGCAATGATTTTCTCAGAAAACGCACCTGAATTAGAGAGCTTACTGCATAAAGAGTTTGACGATAGACGCATAAACAAAGTAAATTACCGTAAAGAATATTTTAAAGTTACATTAGACGAAATTGAACAAGTAATTAAAGACAAATACGAAAAAGAAGTAGATTTTGTAAAAACCGCAGAAGCTCAACAATACAGAGAAACAAAATCTATAATAAAACAAATACAGCAAGCAAAAGACGAACAAGCCGAAAATGAAATTGAGAAGTATCCTGATAGCCTGTTCTAAAAAATACTTGCTACAGCAATGCAAATAAAAATTAGCAAAAGTAGTAACTATAACTAACCAACTGCTATGCGATTTCTCGTCACCGCTGACGCGCGATTGTATTGTGTTCCAAAAGCAAATCCTCGCTATCCCTCGTTTATAACTTGTGGTTTAAAAACATCACTTAAAATATGAAAACAGAACAATTTGCAATAAATATGATAACTGCTCTAAAAAACAAAAAACCTTGTGAAATAAGTATTTCGGGTGGAACTTATTACTTTGAACAAATTAACGCAGTTACAGCCCCTGATTTTAATTGGAAAAACAAAACGTATAAAGATCAATCTAAAAGACCTGTTGATTTCACTCACGAACATTCAGGAACTGAATTTAGAATATTTGGCATTTTAATTTCAAAAACAGGGAAGAAAATTGAAAATGTTACTCTGAATTTAGATTCTGAATTTGTAGGTTCAGTATTATTTATAAATGCTTAAAAATACCCCATTCAAAAAACACAAATAACCCTATCCCATGGGATACGCAATCTTCCTCATACTAATTATTGTCATAGGCAAATGGCAATACGACCGCTTGGTATTTGATGTAAAGCGTAAAAA
>CAYGQJ010000232.1:0-3523 GCA_964351845.1 uncultured Flavobacteriaceae bacterium
ATGAGAAAACAAAAAAACGCGAGGCTGCTCCCTAAAGCATGCTCGCGTTTTTCAATCAGTAGTTAAATACGACTACGGATTTACGTACACATTATCAGGAATAATGCCCGCATTTAATGTCGTTGTTAAGGTATTATCTTGTAAGTTATAAATCTCTAAGGTTCCATTACTCGCAAAGTCTCCTGCATTACATCCAATCAATGTGGTACCACTATTGACCACAAACATATTAAAGAAGTTGACCCCAGAAAGCTCAGGAGTACTCGGAAATTGAAAATTAGAGACCGTACTTTTAAACACGTCCCCTGCTAGAAAATAATACAGGTCATCACCTGCAATATTCAAATAGTTAGGATGCTCTTGTGCTCCAAAAACAAGCGTAGTAATCACCTGATTACTTGAGGTATTAATTCGAGTAAGTCTTCCTGGCGTTTCATTTCCTGTAAACGCTGGGCTTCCTCCTGCGAGTACCCATAAACTCCCGTCATTATCTACTTGCATAGAATTAGGAACATCCCCCACATCTATCGTTGTCGTCACCATATCAGTTGCAGGGTCGATAACCGTGACGATGTTATTCACTCCAAAACCACCTTGGTTGGCCACATACAAGTTAAAACGATCAAACACCATCTCTTCAGGCCCTTCCTCAACAGGAATCGTTCCCGTTACTTCATTGGTCGTAAGATCAATAATAGCAATAAAATCATCGGTAGTGACTAAAGGATCTCCCCAGTTAGACACATATCCTTTTCCATTGGCATCTATAAAATATCTAGGATTATTCAATCCTGTTTCGATACGCGCCACCTCCTCAAAGGTAAATCGATTTACGACTGTAATACGGTTACTATTATTGGCAACCACATACGCTAAATCACCAGAAAAACCGATGGATTGTACAATATTACCAAGGTTATCACCATTCACATCTTGATAAATATCATTGTCTGTTGTTGTTAAGGATGCATCAACAAAGTCAACACTTCCAAAACCTGTATTAAAAGGCCCTTGATTGGTTACCAAAAACCCATTTTCAAAAGCGAGCATTTCTTCGGGATCGGGGTCTGGATCTGGATCAATGGTAACGACATCATCGTCGTTGCTACACGCGTATAAAAAAAGCGTTCCAAAAATAGTAATCAATAAAAGTTTGTAGAATTTCATAGTTTAAAATGTATAAGTTGTTTGTAGTATAAAGTGTTGCCCTGGGTTTGGTCTAAAGGCAATGGTTTGATAATTTTTATTAAATATATTCCGCGCTTGAAGCGAAATAGCAATCTGTTGTTCCTTTTTCTTCACCAACGTGTAGTTCATTCCTACGTTGGACACGCCATATCCTGGCAATGCATCTGAATTATCTGTGGTCGTATATACGGTATCATTGTATAACAATTGATAAAACGCAGAGAATCGATCAAACGTATAGCCGAGACTTCCTGTGATTTTTTGTTTGGGCACATACAACAGCTGCTTCCCTGTTGCTATATTTTCAGCGATGGTGTACCCATATTGCCCTGTCATAGTAAACACATGCGCACCTACATTCATCTGATACTCAGCCATCAGTTCTGCGCCATAATTACGCGCTTCAGATAGGTTTTCGGGACTCCAAATCCCTGAAAGATCTGGTCGCCAAACAATCAAATCATCCGTCTGTATATAATACGTGTTTAGTCGTATGTTCAGATCTTTATAGGTAAAACGATGCCCTAGTTCCACTTGAAAACTCGTTTCTGGGATCAAGTCAGGATTTCCGCTTGCCCCAGCGCCCTGCCAGTACACATCGTTATAGGTCGGGATGCGATAATTTCGGGAAGCATTGATGGAGATAATATAGCTAAGCGGATTCGCGCCCGCCTGTCCGGCCGGCAGGAAAGCGTACTCAGAACTCACCCCAAACAACAACGGACTATCAAATGTATTGGTCACTTCTTGCCGTGCTTGAAGGCCATAGTTCCATTTTTTGGTCACCTGATGATGCCACAACGTACTCGCTGAAAACGCATTCCGCGTTGCCTGTTGAATGTTACTCCCGCTCCCATCAACTGTGGTGTAATCCAAGGTTGTTTTCAGGCGTTTGTCTTTACCAAATCGATACGTAACATCGTAATTTGCCGTATATCGAATCGCTTTCCCTATCGTAGAAAGGTCGCGATTGGCTTCGGTGGGAAAGTAGCGAAACTGCTCAAATACATGCGCCACTCGGAGTTTTGAATCATAGTTTGTGTTACTCGCTTGCCATTCGATTAGCGTGCGGGTATTTCGATCCTGATACGCATCGTCAGAAGGCGCCGTCAGCGTCCCCGAGAAATTACGATCTCCCAGAAACGTGTTGTGGTACACCTTGATGAGCTGATTTCGCGACAGCGTAAATCCAAAATTCGCATTGAAATTTGTATTTTCAAACTGCCCATTTTCATTCTGCTGATCCGTATCAAGATATTCAAAATCGTTATCACTTCGCGTATAATCTACCGCCACATCGCCATAGAATTTTTCAGTCCCAAATCGCGATTTAAAATTCCCCGAAGGCGTATTAAAACTCCCGTAACTGAGGGCTAATTTGTTTTCAAAACGAGGCGCAAACGAAATATCATTATTCAAATGAATACTCCCACCAATCGCACCCGACCCATACGGAATACTGCCACCGCCGCTTCGTACATCCAAATGATCGTAATTCCGACTAGAAATCGTATTAAAATCCGTTTGTCCGTTGAGTTGTGAGTTGATGTTGATGCCGTTCCAAACCACTGCTGTTTGCTGTGCAGACGTCCCCCGAAAAGATGGGGAAGACACCCCGCCAGGACCATTCTCTCGTAAAAAAACAAGGCTTTGGTAACGCAACACATCGGTGAGGGCTGTTCTAGAATTGTTGAGCACAGAGTCGGTGACCCTAGCCACAGTAACCCCTTGCGAGAAGTCACGTAACTTCACGTCACTCAGAATCACTTCAGGCAATACCTGTAAGCTATCAATTTGCGAGTGTGCCGTACCCATGCAAACGCATAGGACCATCACGATGTAGGCGATTTTTTGTTTCATCATCTGTGACCTTTTACCCGAAAGTCAGTCGATATTAGTTATAAATCGTGGCAGGTCTCCTGGCTTGCTTCTTGTTAAAGGCCTTCCCATCTTGACACCTCAAGACAGTGGCGGTGTAGTATTTTTAACAAGTCCTATAAAACGCTATAGGCACAGCTTACAGTTGCGGGAACAGCTTTTGCATTTCACAAAATTCCCTTTTAATTGGTGAGTGTGTGTTTACTCTCCAAACCAAAATTCTCAACAAAGGTATGGTTTTTATGAGAATAAAGAGAAAAGAATATAGGTTTTAAAACTCCCTTCCGTCTATTTTTCGTTCCTCAAAATAGCCACCTTCCCTCAAAAAGGGAAGGAGCTGTGATTTTAGTTTTATTCATGATATAGGGTAGGTAAGAGTAAGTGTTCCCCCTTCGGGGGCTAGGGGGCTCACCCTTCCGTCTATTTTTCGTGCCTCAAAATAGCCACCTTCTACTTC
>CAYGQJ010000233.1:0-1439 GCA_964351845.1 uncultured Flavobacteriaceae bacterium
AGACCGTTAGGCTCAATAAGTAAAAAATAAAATATGTCAAACAGTAACAGAATAAAATCAATTGCAATTATCTTTTTCAGTTTGCTTCTAACTATGGGATGCAAACAAGAAGTAAAGCAGAAAAAAGAGCTTTCGTTAAATGACAAGATAACTTTAGCAATAGAATCAAGGAAAATTCCTGCACCTGATCAGCAAAAAGTAAGTTTTACGGCCCCTGAATGGATAGAAGGAAGAGGACCTCATAGTACTGAAATATTTCGTCATTTGGAAAACTACATTCCAACCGTCCTAATAAAAAAAGGAGAAACGGAAATACAAGAGCTAAGGAAAAACACCAGCTTTACTTTGGGCGAACAAATTTTGACTAGCTCTTTCTTCGAAAAAGAAACTTCACTCGACCAAATTTGTGAAGCAAAGGAAATTAATGGGGTGATCGTTTTACATAAAGGGGAAGTCATTTATGAACGATACCCTGAAATGGAACCCACAGACAGACACTTTCTGGGCTCGGTGAGTAAAACCTTTATAGGAACAGTTATCGCCCATTTGGCTGATGAGGGAAAAATAAACGAACAGGACCCGATCGGGAAATATATTTCGGAGTTTGAGGGTAAGCCATTGGAAAATGTTACAATTGAAAATTTATTGCGGATGTCTTCAGGTATAAACTGTAGAGAGCACGTAAAAGACAGAGTTTCCTTTACTGACCCTAATCATTGTTTTTATAAATTGCTTCAGCATTCTGCATATTTCCCTGCACCAGATTCAGGTTTCGATGAAAGTTTCATGGAGTTATTGGCCAATGCTGGCGAATATGAACCAGCGGGACAAACGTATGATTATACCTCTGCTAATTCTGCTATTTTGACTGCCATTGCTGAGAGAGTTACTTCTAAACCTTTTCATCAGTTGGTTCAGGAATATATATGGTCAAGAATTGGAGCTGAAGATGATGCACAAGTTACGTTATCCAGTACAGGGGTTGCTGGAAGTTATGGAACCATGCTCATGCGATTGAGAGATCTTGCCAGATATGGATTAGCCTTTACTGATGATGCAACCACCAAGATTGCTTCTGAAAGATACCTAAGTCAAATTCATACCGGTGACACAGAATTATTTTGGTCTGAAGGAGGAACAGGTCAGAAGTATTGGGGGAAATTTCTTGAAGGACAGGGCCCGCAGTTTCAAAGTTATCATTGGGATGTTGTTTTTGAAGATGGCGACTTCACTAAATTTGGACTTGGAGGCCAATGTCTTTACATATCTCCAGATAAAAGATTAGTTATAGCCTGTTTCAGCGCCAACAAAGATGAAACTCCTAACAATAATAACATGAGAAGCCTGGTCCGTAGCCTCGCATTACTTGACGATTTCACGAAATAAGGAAAATTCAAAACTGAGCCCTCTGCTGGTGCGCGATTGCATCGCGTTCCAAA
>CAYGQJ010000233.1:1539-3519 GCA_964351845.1 uncultured Flavobacteriaceae bacterium
CCTAATTCTGATAATTCAGCTTTTTGGTATTTCGTTTGTTCCCAATTTCTAGGGTCTCCAGGAAAAGCATAACCTTCTGGGGCGATTCGGTTTTTCCAAGAATTAACACGCCATTCTTTTAATTCTTTATTATCTTCTTGGGCAGGCATCATAGAGATATATTGAGCAATTCTTACTTTATCCTCTGAACGATTGGGTCGTATACCGTGTGGTTCTGAACTATTAAAAATCAACAAATCCCCAGCCTTCATCGGCACTTTTACAATGTTGCCTTCCAAGCCCTTTATATCTGGTTTAAAGTGATCTCTATCTTCGGGTTGACTTAATTTCCAAGTATCATAATTTCTAAACAACCAAGGTATACATTGAAAGCCTCCCATGTTTTCATCAGTTTGATCTGCTAATGCCAATACCCCTTGCACATTTTGTGGTTTGGTTTCTGGATCATAATCCCAATGAATAAACCCCTTGTATTCATGTCCAGGACGCATTGGAAAATTTAAGTTAGCTCGGTCTATAGTTACCCATAATTTTTCCGTTCCCCAAATATCTACAAACGAATCATACACCCTTTTTGTTTGGCGATTATTCCAAAGGTGTTGATTATTATATACTTCCACCATTCCTGTTCCTACTAGTTCCTTCATTTTCATTTCAGCGCGTGGAGCGGTATACCAAGTGTTTTTATCCTCAGGATTTTTAGATTCAAATTCCCAAAGAAAAGTAGCCGTTTTTCTTGCTTGCTCCAGAGGAACCGCGTTTTTAATAACAACAAATCCATTCTCTTTCCAAAAGTTCCATTGCTCCAGAGTTAGTACTCTTAATGTATCTTCTGTTGCTGCTGTTCTTAGTCTTTTAGTACTACTTTTTGCCGTAGAAGGGTTCCCTGGAATATGATCATGCTGATTATCAGGTACCATTGAATTTGTTATGGTTTCCATATTTTTTTTCATCACATCTAATTTTACAATTATTTAATGATGTAAAGTTGCGTATTATTTCATGTTGAAATTTTACGATACTTAGCAAATATTTGAACAATATTGATTATTTTTAATAATTAACACTGTTTACAATTAAATTTTGTGAAAGTTTATGAAAATTCAATTAGAAACAATCAATAGCCAGGAGAAGTCATTTAGTATGATGTTTAATCCACGATTGAGTGATTTATTTTATTGGCACTTCCACCCAGAGTTTGAATTGGTTTATATTGAAGCAGATACTGGTACTCGACATGTAGGAGAGCACATATCAACTTATAAAGAAAGTGATTTAGTTTTGATAGGCGCTAACATTCCTCATTTAAATTTCGATTATGGAATTAAAACAGCATATCGCAAAGTAGTTGTACATTTAAAAAAAGAATTCATCGACAACCATTTTATAAAAATTCCAGAACTATCTCGAATCAACCAGTTATTTGAAAGGTCTAAACATGGTGTGGCTTTTAGCGGAGCCATAAAAAAACAAATTGGGGATAAATTATTTGAATTTGAACAGTTAAATCCTTTTCAGCAGTATATCCAATTACTAGAAGTATTACAATTGCTCGCAAACATTCCAAACGTGGAATTATTGCATGAACAACCTTACAATACTAAATTTAGTGAAAGAGACCAAGGTAGGTTAAGAACTATCTATGCCTTTGTAGATAAAAATTATCACCGAAAAATAGCATTAAGTGAAGTAGCGAAAATCAGTAGTATGACCAAAGAAGCTTTTTGTAGGTATATTAAAAAAGTGACTAATTATACTTTTATTGAATTTTTAAACCGCTATCGCATTAGTCAATCAAAGCTTATTTTAATGTCAGGAAAAAGTGTGAGTGACGCTTGTTATCAATCAGGGTTTGAAAGTCTTTCCTATTTTAATCGTACTTTTAAAAAAATCACAAGTGAAAATCCACGAGACTTTAGAAAAAGGTATTTGTAAAAAAAACTGGCAAGAACAAAATGTATATATCAATGCTCCCAAACG
>CAYGQJ010000234.1:0-3485 GCA_964351845.1 uncultured Flavobacteriaceae bacterium
GAAGTAGTTATAAAGCATTTTTAAAAATACTGATTTTAAATGATTCACTCAGAATCTTTTAAGTGACATTTTCAAGCTCACTGTTATGTGATTTCTCGTCGTTCATTCTTCACTCTGTCGAAATGACTGGCGTTGTCCTTTACACTTTCGACAAAGCGTAGCGCCGAGAAATTCCCATTTTTTGGATAGAAGCTTGGCTCCCCTCCGTCTGTATTCGTGCCTCATACAGCCACCTCCCCTCAGAGAGGTGAGGAGCTTGTTTTTATTGTTGTTTTCGGCTAAAAGGACATATGCGACCTAGTATGAGGATATTACAATTTTGTAGGTTTTTTCTTCCAGAAATGGCTTTTATACCATCATTTTAAGGCTTTCATACCTGTAAATGTGCGTTTTATTCCATTTTTTTTTAAATATTCAATTTTTTTACTCTTTATTTGTGACAGCTACTTATTAACTAAAATCTAATTTTTATGAACACAAAAACAACAAGTCCCGCATGTGCCCAAGTAATCGTACCCGATGGATACGTATTTTTAACGAGAGGCCCTAACCTTCCTAAAAACAATGTAGGCACCCAGAATCCCATAGAGATTCAGTTTGATCACAATAGACCTGTACGTCCTCTAGAGCCTATGGTACAAGCAGATTACTCTATTGTCAATAATGGCGGAGTCAACACCGTAACTATTGAAGTGTGCGCTATTGTATTTATTAATACAGAATCTGCAGGATGTATAGAAGAAAACGGAACCATGGTCTATTGGAATAACAATTTTGCAGCACCCGAGTTTTATATCGCCTACTACGCGCCCGAAGCCACCTCCAAAACGTTCTATGCGTACGAAGTGAATTTTGAAATTTCGCATGGTACCAACGAAGCCAATCCTCCCATTCCAGAAATCACTACCTATTTGGTAGATCAAGACCCAGTTACGTCAAGAGGAACGAAAACCACCGTACAACCACCAACGACCTAAACGTTAGTGAAATATCCATCGTCTGTTTTGGATGAGATAAGAATCAAAAAGTAGTACCATTTGTGTACTACTTTTTTTTGTGCTACTTTACTGTATTCTTTTTAGGAAATAGCAATGAATTTGAGGGGGAATTTCTGTGTTTTTATATCTTTTTTTTTACTGTCCGCAGCGATGTATGCACAGCAAAAAGAGACGCCTAGTTACTTTGACGCTGAGGTGAAGCGGGTCAGTGGGCAGTATTTGAAAGAGTCCGCTTTCGCGAAAGCGCATACCTACTTTTTACAGAAAGAATGGGACTCGACCCTCGTGTACTCCATGGAGCAACTCACCACCAATGCCGCCGACAAAGGGCTGGAGGATTTGTGCCTGTTTTTTAGAGGATATGCCTTTAAAGAAAAAGGATTGTTGAAAGAGTCTAAAGAATCCTTTGCTAAAATCTCTGAAGATTTCACATTCTACAATCAGGTCAAACTGAAACTCGGCACCATTCTTCTGGAAGAGCAGGATTATAAAAATGCCCTCACGTATTTTAAAGAAATAGAGGAGTATAGCGATACCGATTTACTAGGCATCCAAAAAGATAATATCGAAGAAAATATCGGGCTTTGTTATATGCACTTAGAACAGTATGATAAAGCAGAAACCTACCTTCAGAAAAGTATCGCGCTAAAAGAGGCAAAAAAAGATACCTTATCGCTGATTGGTACGTATGGGAATATCGCGAACTTATACTATGTGCAATACAAGGATAAGCAGGCGATTCCATATTTTGAAAAAGCGTATCAACTCTCTCGCGGGATTCATCATTTTCCGTCCAAAAGTGATGCGACCTTTAATATGGCGATTGTAGAAGAGAATCGGAATAATATGGAAGCTGCCTTGGCCTACCGAAAGGAATATGAGCAGTGGAAGGATTCCTTAAACGATCAGAATAAAGTGTACGCCATTGCTCAAAAGGAAAAGGAATTTGCCGTCAAGCAAAAACAGAAAGAAGTCAGTCTCCTAGAAGCGGAAAATAAGATCAAAGAAGCGCAAAAAGACGGATTGCTATACTCATCTATTATTTTATTGGCATTATTAGGAACAGGGGTCTATTTCTACCGAGAAAAAGTAAAAAGTAACAAAATCATTAGCGCCCAAAAAGAAGATCTCGATGAACTGAATGCGACCAAAGACAAACTATTTTCTATAGTGAGTCACGATTTGCGATCATCGGTACATGCCTTAAAAACCAGTAATTCGGAGCTTTCAGATCATCTAGAAGCGAAAGATTTGACGAAAGTCAATGCCTTGGTGCATTCCAATAGTGCGATTGTGAATGGCGCGTATAATTTATTGGACAATCTACTGAATTGGGCCTTGTTGCAAACCAAGCAATCCTATTTTGAGATTAGTTCGTTGCGGTTGTTTTTTATCGTGGAGCAAGTGGCACATAACTATAAAGCATTATTACTCGAAAAAGAACTTCAGTTTGAAAATGCTGTGTTGAAAAAGGACGTGGTTTTCGCCGATCAGGAATCGCTGAAAATCATTCTGCGAAATATCATTGATAATGCGATTAAGTTCTCGAATCCTGGCGGAAGCATCCGCATCTATACCGAACATACCAAAGCGGGCTTTTGTGACTTGATTATTGAAGATAACGGGATCGGGATGAGCGAAGCCACACGTCAAAACCTGCTCAAAGAAACGATTGTGACGTCAGAAAAAGAGAATAAGGACATCATCGGTTCTGGATTAGGGATGCAATTGTGCCGCTCGATGATTACCAAAAATCAAGGGGCATTCTTTATCGAAAGTACCTTGGGAAAAGGCACAAAAATGATTGTATCTTTACCTAAAATCGCACCCAATGGATAAGATCAATGTACTCATTATCGAAGATACTCCCGCTCAGAGTGATAGATTGGTGCGTACCTTAGAAGAGCATAACTACGCAGTGGTTGGTGTGGCGACCAGTCTCACAGAAGCGTTGGCTTTATTTTACGGAAGTCAAAAAATAGACATTGCCATCATTGATATTTTCTTAAACGGCGTTCCCGATGGGATTGCATTTGCAGAGACGATTAATGCGGTTCCCAATGCGTCCAAGCCGTTTGTGTTTTTAACCAGCTCTACCGATCGGCAGATTTTTGAGCGTGCTAAGTTAACGCAGCCTTTTAGTTACTTATTAAAGCCGTTTAACGAACTAGAACTCTTGTATGCTATCGAGATGGCCGTGGAGAAGTTTTATGCGCAACAGGATGTGTTTTTAGGCGATGAGGAGGATACAGTGATCAGTGAAGAGTATTTATTTATCAAAAAAGGAAAATCCCTTAAGAAAGTCCAAATCAAAGACATCATCTACATCGAAGTAGAGGAGAAGTACTGTAATATCATCACCGAAAAAGAAAAGTTTGTGATTCTGATCTCACTCACTAAAATCCTGAAATTACTGGATAATACACAGTTTTGCAGAACACACAGAAATTACATCGCCAATATCGAAATGATTGAAGAAATCATTCT
>CAYGQJ010000235.1:0-3416 GCA_964351845.1 uncultured Flavobacteriaceae bacterium
TTAGCGAAAGCTAATCCCTTCAGAAAGTAAGCGATTATAGGCATTTTCGTCTATACTGTAAAGAAATGGCGCCTTATTGGACGCACCGGTCATTAATTTTTCATGACGTATCAAAATCCCTAATCGTAGCATTTTTCGTTGAAAATTACCGCGATCTAACTTCTTTTGTAAAATAGATTCATAAAGTATCTGTAAGTCAGACATGGTGAACTTATTAGGGAGTAACGACTTGCCAATAGGTAGGTAATTAATTTGAACCCGTAGAAACTTCAAAGCCATGTTAATCATCTCTGCATGATCTAACACCAACGTAGGGAGATCTGTAATGGGTTTCCACTCACATCGTTCACTCAAATAATCGATGGTTAAGGCTGCTTTATCAGCTTCAATTAAAGCCAAATAAGCCGTTGAAATAAACCGCTGATGAAACCATTGTGTCAATGACTCCTTATGTTCATCTCTCCATGTAGATTGTACCTGAGCGATGGCAAGCTTACTTTGCTCATTACTATCCCACCCCCTATCCAAACTACTAAACGTATGATACTGTGTTAAAAAAATATCCTGCAAACCAGTCCTTTTATATAAAACGTCATTTGCCGCATCTTGCATTTCTAGATCTGAAGGCAAAAACCCTCCAGGTAGCGACCAAGCATCTACATTGCGATGTTTTAACAATAAAACATTCAAAATGCCACCTCGATATCCAAATACCACACAATCCAAAGAAACCCCAGGAACAAACCCTTTGATGTCTCTCATAAAATCGTCTGCAAAGCTCTTGTTTTCCATGGATAGCAAATAAAATATTTTATTTTGTCAAAGTAACAAAATAATTAGTATTTTTATTGTGTTATTAAGACACATTAAGTTTTCAATCCTATGAAACATCTATTTTTATCAATTGTAGCGTTATCCTTATGCCTTTCGTGCCAAACGAAAGAAGAGGTCGCATTACCATCACTCGTAAGCGTTATCTCACAAAAAGTGACAACCAAAGATCATATTCAATTCAGAGACCTGAATAATAACAATGTCTTAGATCCTTACGAGGACAGTTCGCAACCCATTAATGTTCGCGTCAAAGATGTCTTAAGTCAAATGACACTAGAGGAAAAAGCAGGTATGATGTTTATCAATGGAGCGCCTGTAAGTACAGACGGTTTGGCAGACGGCAATCAAGGACTGGAAGGCCCTGCTGCTAGAATGAAATCTGCGGTATTTAATATGGACAGTCTAAAAATGACCCATTTTAATGTATGGAATATCCCTGCAGATCCTCAAATATTTGCAACTTGGTACAACAATGTACAACGTGAGGCAGAGGCAAATCGTCTTGGAATCCCTGTGACCATAGCTTCAGACCCACGTCACCATTTAGGAAAAAATGTGATTGGGATGGCGGCTACAGGTTTTAGTCAATTTTGCGAAATGCCTGGTTTTGCTGCATTGGGAGATGAAACATTGGTAAGGGAATTTGCAAACATTGTGCGAGAAGAATATATGGCAATTGGGATACGAGAAGCCTTACACCCTCAAATAGATCTGGCTACCGAGCCACGATGGGCAAGAATTAGTGGGAATTTTAGTGAAGATGCCGAGTTAACCGCAAGATTAGTAAAACCGTATATAGAAGGCTTACAAGGCGATGACCTTATAAACGGTGTGGCATGTATGACCAAGCACTTTCCGGGAGGAGGGCCTCAAAAAAATGGATTAGATCCGCATTTTTCATTTCAAGAAGGGCAAATTTATCCAGGTGATAACTTTGACTATCACTTGATCCCTTTTGAAGCTGCTTTTAAAGCCAAAACAGCCGCAATCATGCCATATTATGGAGTACCTACAGACCAAACTGATGAGAATGTAGCTATGAGTTATAACAAAGCTATTATAACCACATTATTGAGAGAAAAATATCAATATGACGGAGTGGTTTGTACAGACTGGGGATTGATTACAGATCTTCCTATGGGACCTGGTGTGGTGTGGAAAGCACGAGCTTGGGGTGTAGAAAATCTAGACGCCGCCGAGAGAGCCAAAAAAATTATAGATGCCGGCTGTGATCAATTTGGAGGAGAAAACCGTCCTGAGTTAATCATACAACTTGTAAAAGAAGGAAAGCTCACCGAAGAGCGAATCGACCAATCCGTTACCCGTTTATTGAGACAAAAATTTCAGTTAGGATTATTTGATAACCCATTTGTAGATGAAAGCAAGGTCACTAGTGTGCTCAATAAAGAGTCATCAAGAACATTGGGAGAGCGAACTCAAAAAGAATCGATGACGCTTCTTAAAAACAAAGAAAATGTACTTCCCCTAGCCAAAAAGGAACTTAAGGTATACATTGAAAATATAGACAGTACTACAGTTGCAAACTATGCAACTGTAGTGACAAAACCAGAAGAGGCAGATCTTGCGTTAATCCGCGTCAATACCCCTTGGTATCCTGTTGATACCAATAACTTTTTTGCTAAGGGGTTTCACCATGGAGACCTCGATTTTAAAGGAGATGAAAAAGCAAGAATTTTAAAACTCCTTAAGACAGTCCCTACCATCGTAAATATTTACTTGGACAGACCTGCCGTGATCCCAGAAATTACCGAAGCTGCTCAGGCTGTTATCGCCGACTATGGCGCTAGTGATCAATCGGTGTGTGAAGTCCTTTTCGGAAATACCGCTCCCAAAGGAAAATTACCGTTTGAGTTACCCTCTTCGATGGAAGCGGTGGCCAATCAAGAAACAGATGTACCGTATGATAGCGAGAATCCGTTATTCAAATTTGGCTTTGGTTTAGAATACAATCAATAATTGCCCCCTACCAACTACATATCAATCTTACGACAAAACACCCTACATGGCAAAACGCAAAACTCCCTTCTCATTTCAAATGAGAATTATTCATAGGTACTTAGGCTATTTTCTAGCTGGGATCATGGCAATGTATGCTGTAAGTGGCATTATCATGATTTACAGAGAAACTGATTTCTTAAAAAATGAAGTGATCACCGTACGAGAACTAGAGCCCAACTTAACGGGTGGCGAGTTAAGTCCAAAACTTAGAATGGCCGTTAAAGTGGATAAAAAAGAAGGAGATATCCTATACTTTAAGGATGGTAACTACAACCAAAAAACGGGTGTTGCCAAAGTTAAAAAAATGCAACTCCCCTTTGTCCTAGAAAAAATGGAACGCCTTCACAAAGCCACCACAGATAGCCCTGTCTATTTTCTAAACATCTTTTTTGGTGCTTCCCTCCTCTTTTTTGTGCTCTCTGCTTTCTGGATGTATACCCCAAAAATGCCCGTTTTCAAAAAAGGAATGTATTTCGCAGCAGCGGGAATCATACTGACCTTGATTTTGGTATTTATCTAACGGTATTTTGTTCGCTTTCGCGAAAAAAGAAACACGAATCAAG
>CAYGQJ010000236.1:0-3401 GCA_964351845.1 uncultured Flavobacteriaceae bacterium
GAAATATCACGTGCTATAAGAATGGTAGTTTTCAAAGCCGAAAGCAATTAATCTCAAGCTTTCTGAAATTACGTTTATAACCCTCTAATTCCCATATTAAATCCAACTACCGAACAAATAATGGGGATTAAAATGACAATATACCGAAGCAGATCGCCTTCATATATTGATCTAGGTAGGAAGATTGTAAAGAGCATACCAATTACCATTGCAATTGTTGCTTTTGCAATTCCGATTAAAAATGTTTTGTTTTTATTGATACGTCTACTGTGAAAAAATCCAGGTATGACGATTCCAATTAAAGCGAAAAAAAATATAGATAGGTATCCAAGAATAAATGACAAATTCATGTCAAACTTAAGTAATTTGTCAGCGAGCATGAAGAATCCAAATAATCCCAAACCAAACCCCGAAACGACTTCTAAAATGATACATATGTAATGGGTCCTTTTATTCATTTTCATACGTTTGTCAACTAGTTTATATTATCATCCCTTTTATTAGTAAAACGCTGTTTTGTAAAGTCTGAAAGACGCATTCAAAATAGGTAGTTGAACTAATTCCGCTTTTTAGCGGCATCTATGGTTTAATACCCTTTATTTCCACAGGCAGCACATCGTGTAGCTTTTGGCGTTCTATAGGGTTTTCCACAGCGTTCACAATCAGGCCCAATAAGTCCGAGTGAGTGGTGCATTATTGCATTTGGTTCTGTTTTTCCAAATCCAGTTAATTCATGGTAATAATCTAATAATTCTTTGAAACGTTCTTGTCTGTCTTTGTTTAAAACTTTAAAGCCTTTACTGTATAATTTTGAGGCAATTGCATGTTCTTTGTTATCCAACATCGGAACTTCCATATTACACCTCCAACACTATTTAATTTCCATTTAAACCCTTTTTGATACGTCACAAATAACGTTTCTTACAAACACTTTTTACGTTACCTTACGAATCACTCTCCGTATATTCATAATTAAAATCTTCTTTGTCTTTAGAAACCTCCTTTTCTTCTAGAATTTCGATGCCTTTTTGCATAATAATAGACGTGGGGATGGTGACATTTTTGCCTTCATCTGTTCGCATAAAAAGGAAAAACCCACTGATGTCTTTGATGATTCCCGTGTAGTCATAATCCTTATCGATGATTCGGATTCTATCCCCTATTCGTATAGGGTGATTAAAAAAGAGAATCGCACTTGAGGTCAAGTTAGAAAGAATAGACCACTGAGCAAAAAAACCAACACCCAGTACCGCGAGGATGGAAGAAAGCCCAAGAATAATTTGTTTAAATTCAAAGCCCCAAATCACGGCTAATGCCGATCCAGCTAATAAATAGATAAAGAAATAACTGAGGTAGAAAATCACTTTTCTTCGGTTCACTTCTATAGATCTTACAAAACTAAATTTTCGGATAGCTTTCTTTGTCAGGAAAATAATCACCATCACCACTACAATCAAAATCGCAGAATAGATGAGTTGTTGTTGCTGCTGTATCATAGATTTTTAGTATACTTTTTTGTCAGATCTAAGATACAATGAAAAATGTCTTTTTCTTTTTTAAAACATCAAGATTATTTGTAAAATCCTCAGCTATGTGTACGTCAAATTTCTAAAAAATTACGCCCTAACCTGTTAGTTGAGTGGACTATAATTCTAGAAAGATGTGGCTTTTCGTGTCATTAATTTTAGGATTCTTTTATATTTACATAGCGGCACGTAACGTATTTACCGTCAGGGGGAGTAAAAAAGAGGAAAGCCGATACATGATCTTCTAGGTGCTATTGTAGAAAAACGGATGTCTTTGGAGGGGAATTATAACGATAGTTGATCGCTGGAAATTACTTGACAAAATAGCTGTTATCAAACTTTGAAAAGATGTAGTGATGGATAATCAAAAGTATTCAAATATAAAGACTGTTTTAGGAGCAGACCCTAGCAAGTTTGATGTAGCAATCGCGCCAATTAGTCAATATGGAGGTCCTGGCACATTAAACATACATGTATTATCAAGTCTTGATTATGATGTTTCGGTATTAAATTCTATCAAGTTAACTCAAGGGTATTATCTACTCAGTGATAACCTTGTGCCAGTAGTATTGGTAGTGACCATTGGTAAAGAAAAAACGGGCGTATTACTTGAAAAAAATCTAACACAAGCTATAGAGAAGCACTATAAAGAGTTTATAGGGAAGGATGTTTGGATCCCATTGATGGGAACAGGTGCTGGTGATCTTGAATTTATTGATAGTTATGATATAACTGTAAGGGTTTTAACACAATTTGAAGGTATAAATTTCACAATAGCGATTCCTGATGATACTAGAGGCAGAGAGTTTGTTAAGGCGTATGATTTGCAGATTGAGAAAAAATCAAAGAAAATTAATGAAATTGAACCAACTGAGAGCATACTAGGTCTTACCAATAAGCAACTTTTTTTAGCAAGTCATTTATGGGGTAAAGAAGATCAAATGGATCGTTTTCATCAAGATGGAATTTGGGAAAACGGTCATGATACCAACGATACAAGCGCTGTAAATAGTGCAAAAGAAGATGATTTGGTATTTATTAAATCAACGTATTCTGAAAAGGGTAAGAGTATTTTGAGAATCAAAGGGGTTGGAATAGTCGTTCAAAATCCCAAAGACGGACACCTTCTTAGGGTGAATTGGAGTATGTTTGATGAGCCCGTTAACATTGATGGACTCGGGAAATATAGGAGAACCTTTCAGAGAGTGATGCCCAACGATCGAGAATTAGTTTTGAAAGAAATTCTACATACGCTGCAATATTTTGGTGCCATACTCGATCATTTTGATACTAAATTCACTCCTAATCTTAGGCAAGAAGTAGAGGTTCCTATCGATGTAAATGAGATAATTGTATTCAGTAGAAAGCTAGGGACAGAGATTCGAAAATATACGACGTTCTTTATTTTAAAGGATTCTAGCCCAAATATAGGAAAGAATTCGTACGCGTATCCTATTCTGACTACTTTGGGGTTAGCTGTAGAAGATATTCGTTTTGATACAGATTTTCTTAAGACAGGGTATCGATGGATGACATTGACGAACTCTTCAAGAGCATATAGAATTTGTTTTGTTTTTGTACCCAATGAAACTGAATTTTCAATGGATTTTAGTACACAACTAGAAAATGCACTGACAGAAGAACAAAATATTCTATTATCGAGAAAAGCAAATTATGATATAGGTAAAACACTGATAGCTCTCATACCTACAAAGGCTTCAATACCAGCGATAAGTAGTATTTTGGAGTCTATAGTAACACAGTTTCCTCATCTAAGAAAAATTGGATTGACTTCAGAATTACAAGATGTTCGTATTCATTTTTCAGAAAATATTCCTGAAGTAGCATATAAAGAATACGCAGATAGGACTAATA
>CAYGQJ010000237.1:0-3391 GCA_964351845.1 uncultured Flavobacteriaceae bacterium
CCTCAAAATAGCCACCTTCTACTTCGGCGGGCTCAGCACAGGCCTTGCTGAGGGAAGGAGCTGTGATTTTAGTTTTATTCATGTGAGCGGTAACCGAGGAGAATTTATATTTGTGTATAAAGATTAGAACCCCAAAGGGGGGACTGAAATTGAAATCGGGGCTGAAATTGGAAAATGAAAACAATGCCTTTTTGTCTAGATTCTAGAAGCGAAGCGGTCTTGACTCTTTTTTTACTCAATTGTCACACTGAGCCTGTCGAAGTGCTTCCTTACTATTAAAGTTAAAACCCTAGGTCTTCGACAAGCTCAGACTGACAAAGCATTAAAAAATGCGTTTTTAAATACATCAAAAACTTTAAAAAAACTTCTTTGAGAAAAAATGAAAAAACAGCAATTTGTTTTTTCTCTTTTTTAAATACTACTTTTGAAGAATGAATAAACGTTGGCAACCGTATTGGATCTTTCTTTTTGTTGTGATGAGCGTCATGGCTTGTAAAAAAGATGTTCGACAAGAATTATTAGAAACCCCTACAGCTCAAAAACAGGCAGTCGATTATGCGACAGGGTTTACCATCAGTACCTTTTCCAACTATACGCTGATCGAAGTAACCAATGCTTTTCCAGGTACTGAACACACCTACCGATATGCCTTAGTGGAAGATACAGGCGCCTTACAAACCCACAGCGATACGGCATCACTGACGACCTTACTTCAAGAAAATAAAATAGATGCCATTGTCAAAGTCCCGTTACAATCGACAGTGGTGACGTCTACCACGCATATTCCGTCGTTGGAAATGTTGGGTGTGGATCATACGCTGATGGGCTTTCCGAATCTCGACTATATCTCCAGCGCCAACACCCGAAAACGGATTGAAAACGGAGAGATCAAAGAACTCGGACAAAATGAAGCCATCAATACCGAAGTCGCCATCGACCTCAACCCAGATGCGGTGATTGGTTTTGGTGTCGACGGTCAAAACACCTCTCTTAATTCCCTTGAAAAAGCAGGTATTCCCGTGTTATACAACGGCGATTGGGTAGAGAAAAGTCCGCTAGGAAAAGCCGAATGGATTAAGTTTTTTGGCGCGTTGTACGGAAAATCAAAAGAAGCAGATAGTATTTTCAAGTCTATAGAAACGGAATATCTCTCCACTAAAAAACTCGCTCAAAAAGTCGCCGAACGCCCGACGGTGTTGAGCGGTGCGATGTACAAAGATGTGTGGTATTTACCGCACGGAGAAAGCTGGCCCGCACAACTCATTAAAGACGCTGGCGGGGAGTATTTATGGAAAGATAGTAAAGGCACCGGAAGCATCGGATTAAGTATTGAATCCGTACTTCATAAAGGTCAAAACGCTGACTATTGGATTGCGCCTGGGCAATTTGGAAGTTACAGCAGACTCGCCGAAGCACATGCAGTCTACACGCAATTTGAAGCCTTTAAAAACAAAAAACTATATACGTTTACGTCCAAAAAAGGCGCTACAGGCGGGATGCTGTATTACGAACTCGCTCCCAACCGACCTGATTTGGTGCTCAAAGATCTTGTATATTATTTACATCCAGAGTTGATGCCCGATTACCAACCTTATTTTTACACCCCATTTGAAGACTAATCGCCCTCATACTGTCCCTTTACTCCTACTCGCCATTGGGTTAGTTGGCTGTTTTTTGATCAGCTTGAGTTTAGGATCTGTGGCGATTCCGATGTCTGATGTGATCAAAAGCTTATTTGGCGGCGAAGTCACCAAACCCGCTTGGGAATTTATCATTTACGATTACAGACTTCCCAAAGCGCTCATGGCGGTAATTACGGGAAGTGGCCTTGCCGTGGCAGGACTGTTAATGCAAACGCTGTTTCGGAATCCGCTCGCAGGGCCGTTTGTCCTCGGAATCAGTAGTGGTGCTAGTTTGGGGGTCGCTTTGTTTATTTTGGGCGGTACCGTATTGGGCGTTTCAAGCGCACTCGCTTTTGGAAAGTGGGGATTGATTATCGCGGCTGCGACCGGAAGTTTTTTGGTCTTTTTAATGGTTTTAGCCGTGGCGTCTCGAGTTCGCGATACGATGGCATTGCTCATTATCGGTCTGATGGTCGGAAGTCTGACCTCTGCAGTAGTAAGTGTCCTCTCCTATTTTAGCAAAGCCGAAGAACTCCAACAATATATTTTTTGGTCGTTTGGAAGCCTTGGCGATGTCTCTTGGCAAAGCATCCGGTTGCTGTTATATTGTTTCGTAGCTGGTCTTGTCCTCGCCCTAACACACTTGAAAGAATTGAATGCCCTTTTATTGGGCGATGCCTACGCCAAAACCTTGGGTGTGCATTATACCCGCAGCCGATTTGTCATTATTATTGCGACCAGTCTATTGGCGGGAAGTATTACCGCTTTTGCGGGACCCATTGCGTTTATTGGGCTTGCCGTACCGCATTTGATTCGGCAAATCATGCCTACTTCCGATCATCGCGTGTTATTTCCTGCGGTGATTTTGGGCGGTGCGATCCTGATGCTGATTTGTGATACGGTGGCGCAAGTGCCTTTCAGTGAGTACACCCTTCCGATCAATGCAGTCACAGCCTTGGTGGGTGCCCCAGTGGTGATTTGGTTGTTAGTGCGTAAAAAGAAATTAGTGTTTTAATGAAGCGCCCTATCCTACATACCACTCTCGCCACTCAAAACCTGAGTATTGGCTATCCCTCCAAAAAAGGAGATACGGTCATCGCCTCCGACATTGATCTCTACCTACCCCAAGGGCAATTGGTCGGATTGGTCGGGATTAATGGTGCTGGAAAATCGACCTTATTGCGTACGTTGGCAGGTTTACAAAGTCCCCTTTCGGGAAAAAGAACCCTGAATGAAACCCCGATGGCAAGCATGGAGCCTCAGGTCTTGGCAAAACAACTGAGTGTGGTGCTCACGGGGCAAGCGATTTCGAAGAATTTAAGTGTAATGGAATTGGTGAGTTTGGGAAGACAACCGTATACCAATTGGCTCGGCTCCCTTTCTGAAACCGATACAAACACCATCACCCACGCCCTCCAAGCCACGGACACAGCCGACCTAAAACACAAGAAGTGTCACGAACTCAGTGACGGCCAACTCCAACGCGTGCTCATTGCCCGTGCCTTAACACAGGATACCGGCATCATGATCTTGGATGAACCCATGACGCATCTCGATTTACACCATAAAGCCGCCGTACTAAAACTCCTCACTCAGATCGCCCAAGAGCAACAAAAACTCGTCCTTTTCTCTACTCATGACATTGAACTTGCGATCGCGCATTGCGATCAAATGATTGTCCTACAAAACGGAAAAACCACCATGGACACCCCCGCGCAACTGATTAAAGATGGTATTTTTGACACCCTTTTTCCTTCGGATAATGTGCG
>CAYGQJ010000238.1:0-3349 GCA_964351845.1 uncultured Flavobacteriaceae bacterium
AAATCACAAATCATAGCACCGCTGTAACAAAATCTTTTTAATACTGACTAATATAGCTGTATATTAGAACTTTACATTTATTTTAAAATATGGCAGAACCATTGTCTTCTTTTGCGATTAGTATTGCCGCAGGCATTGTCTTAGAAATCTATCCTACGGTCAACAAGTTTCGTACACAAGGGGTAGATAAACAAATAAAAGTAGCATTTGATAAAGCACTTCGAGATTGGTCTTTAAATGAAGGGGTAAGAGGACAAAAAGAACGTGAACTGATATCACTATTACAATCACATATTAAAACGGGTGATATGATTACTCCTCAAATTGTGAATCAAGAGACACTAGATTTTATAAAACATTTTGAAAAGAGACTTGCTGAGCAGACTCAAGCGTATAACTACTTAAAATCAATTGTAGGCCAAAAACGACATGATGAGATGATTTCTAGCTTTTCAAGAATGGAAGGCAAATTATCTGATATTGAAACATTGATTAAAGAAGGAGGTATAGATCCTCGTGATGTAAGCAAGTGGTTAGATAAGATCTCTTATGACAATAGTAGAGAAGAGATTAAATCTAAGATACAAAATTGGTATGACCAAAGAGATATCTCATTAGAGTTAAAAGAGATATTGTCTCTAGCAATAAAAAAAGGATACGATAAGATTGATGAATTATCACAAGAAATAGAAGAACTAAAATTGTCTGGTGATTTTTATTTAGCCGAAACTTTAGAGAAAATTAAAATAGCCGTTGAAGAACGCAAACCAGAATCGTTGATAGCTACTTATGAAGCCTATAAAAAAAAGGAAAAAGAAGCTAAAATTAATTTATTAAACGAGTTGATTGAATCTTCAAAAACCATATTTGCTTATAAAGAAATCATACAATTTTATAAAGATCTAATTCAGTTAGAACCCTCTGTCGATAATCATTTTAATTTTGGATATTTTTTAAAAGGATTTAACTTCTTTGACGAAGCAATTCAACAATATGAAAAAGCCTTGGTAATACTAAGACGGCCTATTTTAGGAAATAGTATAGATTTATCTTATTTATTGTTAGTATTGAATAATCTTGCCAATTTGCAACATAAACAGAATAAGCTTGGAGCATCTCTAAAAAACCATACAGAAGCTTTAAGAATTAGAAGGTATCTTGTAAAAGAATACGGGGAGTCCTTTATGCCTGATCTAGCATATACTTTGAATAATATAGGACTTTTGCAAAGAGATTTAAAAATGTATCCTGAAGCATTTAAAAATTATAAAGAATCTCTAGAAATAAGAAGAGGTCTTGTTAAAAATAACACCAAAAAATATTCATACGCTGTTGCTATGACCTTAAATAATCTAGCAATTTTACAACATAAAAATCAAAGAGATTTTTTAAATTCTTCAAAAAATCATAAGGAAGCTATAGAGATATATAGAACTCTTGCTAAGGAAAACCCACGAGAATTTTTGCCCTATGTAGCTAATTCGTTAAATAATTTAGCGTTAGTGCAGAATGATGACGGTAAATTTTCTTTAGCTATAAATAATTATGAAGAATCATTACAGTATTATAAAAAGCTAGTAAAAGAAAATCCACGAACTTATGATATTGAGTATGCAAAAATGTTAATCGAGGGAGTCGTTTTCTTCAAAAAGGATAAGAGTAGTATAATAAAAGCTAAAGAATTGTTGCTGAAATATCCAAGTGTTTATCGAGCACAGTATTTCTTAAAGACAATTAATAATTTTGAGAATGGAAAAACCCCCTAGCCCCCGAAGGGGGAACTCTTACTCCTCTAGCTATATTGAGTTTATTTCAGTTCCGCGCCTGCCTGGCGGTAGGCAGGGAAGCATAAAAAGCACTTTGACAAACTCAGTATGGCAACTTTCTAGGAGGTGAGAAGCCGGTTTTTATTATTTTATCAAAATGTTTTAAGCTTTTAATCTAAAAAAAATGCAGCCTTTCTCCCTTTGGGAGAAACGGGAATGAGGGAAAATAAGTTCCCCCTTCGAGGGCTAGGGGGCCTTAAACAAAGCAGCAATCTCTGCTTCACATTGCTCGGTAGAGGGTTTTTTAGCATTAGCATTTACAATGTTTCCGTCAGGATCAATGATGATAAATCGTGGGATAGAGGTGATACCATAGGCTTCAATAAATGCAGAGTCAAAAGAGTTATCAGCATATAATTGTATGCCATCTAGTTCTTTTTTCTTGACAAAATCTTTCCATTTGGTATAGGCTTTTTTGTCATCTACCGAGATACTTACAAAGGTGATATTTTTATCCTTAAAGGTTTCTTCTAGTTTCTTAATCGCAGGAATTTGCTGGATACACGGAGCACACCACGTTGCCCAAACGTCTATAAAAACATAATCTCCTTTAAAGTCCGCTAAAGAATAGGTCTTCCCGTCGATACTTTCAAAACTAAAATCGGGAGAGGGCTTTCCTTTGGCTGTTTTAGTAACGGTTAGTAGTTTCTCTTTTGCCATTTGTATAAATTGCTCACTTCCTGTATTGGATCGGATCATTGCAAAATAGTCTTTTGCCTTTTCAGGTTGGTTAGACATATTATAGTAGAAACTTTTAAAAAGCTCAATTTTTATCCCAACCGTGTTTATCCCATCAAAAATAGCTTGCATTTTCACTTTTCCATCTGCTTTTTTGATGTCATTTTTCCATTTTGAAGACACCAAATACCGGTAGTAAGGATAGCTATTAAATAACTGTTCATTATCATAATCTATGTCTTTAAGAGATGCGGTATATGCATCAGGAAGGGTGATGTCTTTTCCAAAATAAAACTCCTGCATCCCTGAGTAATTATAGATGGAAAATAAACGCTCAAAGTCCAGTGCGGTGGCTTCATCTTCAAGAAAGAAAGCTTCGAGTGCTTGCTTTTTTTGTAATGCTTTGATACTCGCTTGTAGTGCATTGAACTTTTCAAAGTAATCATCTGGCGTGCCTTTATAAAAAGCACTTATATCTTTACGGGCGTTTTGGTCAAGCCGATTCTTGTCGGCTAAATAATTATTTCGCTCTGCCCCTTTTCCTGTAAATTGTATAGACGCATCATAGTCTTCTCCATTAAAACGAACACTAAGTTCATCTTTTGTATCCAGATACAGGTCTATGACCTCGTTTCCGTGCCGTAGCAAGTAAAATCCTCTAGCAATTTCAGCATTAATTTTAAACTGTCCTTGATCTATGGTGGCCTCAGCGATTGAAAAATCATCAAGACTATTTAGGGAGACGGTTTCACTGGTTGAATTTGTTACTTTTCCAGTAATGGTAATGGTTTTTGTTTGTGCTTGTAATGTAAAGGTGATTAAGCATATAAGGAGTGCGAATGGTC
>CAYGQJ010000239.1:0-3211 GCA_964351845.1 uncultured Flavobacteriaceae bacterium
ATAAACGCTCTTGGGCGTATGATAAAGGAATATCCTCAGGCAACTCTTGTTTGGTTACCATAGGTAATTCCCTACTAGCCTCTTGACTCTCGATAAAAGAACCTAATGCTGAAACCGTCGGACAATTAAATATATTGGTGATCGTAACAACCGTATCTAGCTCTTTCTTAATCGCTGACAATAAACGAGTAGCTATTAAAGAATGCCCTCCTAACTCAAAGAAATTATCCGTTACACCCACCTTATCTATATCAAGTAACTCTTGCCAAATCTCAACCAGTGCCTTTTCTATAGTTGTACGCGGTGCTACATATTCCTGTTGAACAAAATCAGCAACAGTTACTTTAGGTAAAGCACTTCTGTCTATTTTTCCATTCTCCGTTAAAGGAAAACTCGACAACTCAATAAAGTAAGAAGGAACCATATAATCAGAAAGTACCTCTTGAGACAAGGTTCTTAATCTAGAGACATCACAGCTCTCTGATGTAATGACATAAGCGACAAGTTCCTTCTCATTGTAATCATTGGTATGTATGCTAACTATTACATCTTGTATCTGCGCTGTACTAAGTAATATATTTTCTATCTCTCCTAACTCAATTCTATGACCTCTTATCTTTACTTGGGTATCTAAACGACCTATAAATTCTATAGATCCATCTTGTTTCCATCTCCCTAAATCACCTGTTCTGTATAAACGTTCCCCTTCTATATAAGGATGAGGAATAAACTTCTCTTTCGTTAGCTCTGGAAGATTTAAATAGCCTCTAGAAAGACCATCACCTCCTACACAAATCTCTCCAACAATCCCGATAGGACATACTGTAGTAGCATCCTTAGCAAGTATATATGCCGTGCTATTACTAATAGGCTTGCCAATAGGAATACCCTGTGAAACATCAGAAATACGATGAGTCAATGAAAAGGTCGTATTCTCTGTAGGACCATATCCATTAATAATCGCTAGATCTGGATAGCTAGCGCGTAATTTGCTTATATGTGAAGGAGATAATTTATCACCTCCTACAATAACAGTAGATAAAAAAGAAAATAAGTCAATATCACTATCTACTAACTGATTCAACCATCCTACAGTAAACCACATAATGTTTACTGATTTTTGCTTGATCTCTGACGCTAGAAGCTCATTATTGAGCAATACATCTTTTGAGCAAAGAACTAAACAAGAACCATTGAGTAAACTACCCCAATATTCAAAAGTCGTCGCATCAAAAGAAAAGGCTCCTGTACTTAATAACCTATCAGAATGATCTAGCTGATAGAAATTAGCAGACTTTACTAAACGCATGATGTTTCTGTGTTCTACTAAAACTCCTTTAGGCCTTCCGGTAGATCCAGAGGTGTACATGACGTATGCTAAGCTAGTCGGGGTAACTACTCTTTTTGTAAAAGTAGATGAGTAACCATCTGCATTCTGAAAAGCAGCTATCAAATCAGTATCGATAGTCACCTTACAGTTACTATCTTTCTCTATGTATGAAATGCGTTGGGCAGGATAATTAGGATCAATAGGAACGTAAGCCCCTCCTAGTTTTAAAACACTTAAAATAGAAATAATCGCCCACTCACTTCGCTCTAATCTAATCCCAATGAAATCCTCTATATTAATTGTATAATTAGACTGTAAATAATTAGCTAATTGGTTAGATAAAGCATCTAAGTCTCTATATGTAAATGCAACGTCTTCAAAAATAAGCGCTACAGTGTCAGGGGTATTTACAACCTGTTGTTCAAATACATCGATCAACGTTTGATCCCTAGGGTATGCAACTTGGGTGGTATTAAAATCGTATAATAGTTGATCTTGTTCGCTATCTGTTACATACGATATAGCATCAAGAGAGATACTAGGGTTTGAAAATACAACTTTTACTAGTTCTTTATAGTGTGCCATCAGTCGTTCTACCATCTCAACATCGTATACATCAGCGTTATAGATAACATCAAATGCAATACAATCACCCACTTCGGTAAAGGTAAATTCTATATCAAATTTGGACAGTGTTGGCCCAACATCCAAAATAGTGGTAAAATCATTATCATCAACCTTATAATCTACTATGGAATCGCTTGCATTTTGAAGCGTTAACATCACATCAAAAACAGCACTACGACTTACATCACGCTTCATATCCAAATCCTCTAGCAAACTATCAAAAGGATACATCTGGTGCTCAAAAGCCGCTAGGGTCTGCTCTTTAACCCTTTTATAAAAAGATTCAAAATTCTCTTGGTCAATCACGCTATTTCGTAAGGCTAACGTATTGATATAAAAACCAATCTGATCCGATAGATCTAAATGATCACGACCCGCTACCGGACTCCCTATAATAAGATCACGGCTAGAAGTATATTTATATAATAGTACATTAATGGTCGCCAGTAAACTCATAAAAATACTGCTACCTTGCCCTTGGGTGTATTCCTTAAGACAAGCCGTACTTTCTTTTGAAATATAGGTGCGTAAATTATGACCCTTATTCGTTTTTACAGAAGGACGTAGCTTTTCCGAAGGCAAATCCAATACAGGCAATTCTCCAGATAAACGATCTAACCAATAGGCTTTATCACTCGTTGCCGCAGCAGTCTCTAATTGTAATTGTTGCCAATTCGCATAGTCTTTATACTGAATCGAAAGTGGTTCACATAAGGGAGCCACATCATTTACAAAGGCATCATAAAAAGTGAAAATATCTTTTGACAATACATTCATAGACCATCCATCACTGATAATGTGGTGCATATTATAATAGAAAACATAACGCTCATCTGCTAATTGAAGTAAGCTTACGCGAAATAAAGGACCGGTTGCTAAATCAAAAGCAACATAAGAATCTTCCTTGATGTACTTCGCTACACTAGCCTCTTTATCGGTGTCATTCCTAAAATCAACATAGGCCAACTCAAAAGCAAATGCCTCTACTGGTGCGACATACTGTCTTAGCTCTCCAGCATCATTCGTCTTAAAAGTCGTGCGTAAAATCTCATGGCGATCGATCGTTGCGGTAAGTGCCTTTTGAAAACACGCCACATCATAACTCCCTTCCAAAGTAGTATGCATCGGCATATTATACACCTCAGATCCGCCCTCAAATTGACTTAACGTCCAAAGACGACGTTGACCCGCTGATACCCCATAACTCTCAGATATAGCAACAGGCTCAATCACCTCAAAAGTAGTATCCATACT
>CAYGQJ010000240.1:0-3164 GCA_964351845.1 uncultured Flavobacteriaceae bacterium
AATAATAGAGAATAGTTTTTAAGTTGTTTTTATGGTGAAAAGCTTCCGTAGGGTGAGATCTGCGGGAGTTTTTCTATATAAACACTTAGGATGCTACAACGCTCACTCCTTTCCAAAAAGCAACACGGTTTTTAATTCCCTGTGCAAGTTCGCTTACTTCAGGATAAAACCAAGCGGCATCTACATTTTGTTTTCCGTTAACGTCTAAGGTGTAGTAGTGTGCTTTTCCTTTCCAAGGGCATACAGAATGCATCTCACTGGATTTGTAAAATTCTTTTTTGATACTTTCATGAGGGAAATAATGGTTTCCTTCAATCACAACGGTATCGTTACTCTCTGCAATTACGGTGTCATTCCAAATGGCTTTCATAGTATTTTTTATTTCTGCGGAGGCAGCAATTTTAGCTGTCTTTTGCAATGATTGTTTTAAATATGTAGGGTCGTATAAAGTTTGTTTTTATACTACTTCTTTTTAAAAATATAATTCTTGTAATAGTTATTGCTATCTGTAAATTGATTGACCATGTGCAGTCCAGATTCACTTGCGAGCCAGCTCACGATGTCATCATCATATTTTTGGCTAATCTCTGTGTGAATGGTTTCCCAGGCTTTAAAAGAAACCTCGAGTTGCAGTTTGTCAATCTGTACAATCTGTTCTTTTTGGCTTACCAAATAGCTTTTTGCGGTGCCTGTTTCTGGGTCATATACTTCCCAATGTAAAAATTGATCTACGTCAAAGTTGGCATCTAGCTCTGTATTAATCCTGTGTAATACATTTTTATTAAAAGCAGCGGTAATGCCTTCTTTGTCATTGTAGGCGTCTAGAATCGTTTGTGGATTTTTCTTTTGATCAAATCCCATAAAAAGGAGGTCGTCATCATTCATTCCTTCTTGGATATGTGCTAAAAAATCAATGGCTTGTGGGTGCAATAAGTTTCCTATGTTGGAGCCCAAAAACAGGATCACTTTTTTACGAGTGTTATATTGGGCAAGATCTTCCAATACGTCAAAATAAGTACCTTGTTGCGGTTGAATATCAACATTTGGTA
The DNA here is from genome assembly GCA_964351845.1 of uncultured Flavobacteriaceae bacterium. Lineage (GTDB taxonomy): Bacteria > Bacteroidota > Bacteroidia > Flavobacteriales > Flavobacteriaceae > Dokdonia. The sequence goes on from CAYGQJ010000240.1 coordinate 1,050, forward strand.
TTTCTTTTTGAACACTTTCTTTTAAGCCGTCCAGTACATTTTGGCTGATATCTATGGGCAGGTATGAAAAATCAATGTCATTCTCTGAGAGGTATTTTAAGAGTACTTTGGTTTTCTTTCCGTCACCTGCGCCTAATTCGATGAGGTCAAACCCGCCTTCCCCTTGAAAAGCAGCACTGATTTCTTCTTTTTGAGAAGCGATAATTTCGTATTCGCAATCGGTAAGATAGTACGTAGGCATTGCCATGATCTCTTGAAAAAGGGCATCTCCTTTTTTGTCGTAAAAGTATTTTGAGGATAATGACTTGGGAAATGAAGAAAGGCCTTTGGCAACATCTTCTTCAAAGGTATTGGTATATGTTTTCGTTTTTATAGTCATGAAATAATGGTCGTAATTAGTCGTTGAATCTTTCAGTTATTTTACAAGTCGGATGCCTGTGTATTGCCATCGCAGTCCTGTTTGAAAGAAATTGCGGTAGGTAGGTCGTGTATGATGCGTTGGTGTAGCCACAGATCCTCCTCGAAGTACTTTCTGATTGACCATAAATTTACCGTTATATTCTCCTAGCGCACCGGGTTCTTTTTTGTATCCTGGATAGGGTAGGTAGGCACTTTCGGTCCATTCCCAACGTTGTCCCCAGTTAAAATGAGTCTGTGCTACTTCCCATTCAAACTCGGTAGGCAGTCTCATTTCTTTCCATTGTGCATAGGCAAAAGCCTCGAAATAGGAAATATGAGATAAAGGCGCTTCTGGGTTTATTTTTTGAAGTCCTTTCAGGGTGTATTGATGCCATTCTCCATCGATGAGGTGCCAATACAAAGGTGCTGTGATTTTTTGGGTTTGTACCCAATCCCAGCCTTCGGCATGCCATAATAACGGTTTTTGATACCCGCCCGCTTCTATAAAAGCGATAAAGTCGGCATGGGTTACTAGTTTGTTTGAAATCTCGAAATCATGGAGATATACCTTATGTCTTCCTAGCTCGTTGTCATAACAAAAATCAGGGCCTTGGTGTCCTATTTCATACACGCCTTCTGTGATTGAGATCCATTCTTGAGGGTGTGTTTCTATAGTGTTTTCAGAGAATTGACCATCATATATAGGCATTAAAGGATTGTTGCCTAGTATGTATTTAATATCTGTAAGTAGGAGTTCTTGGTGTTGTTTTTCGTGATGGATTCCGATGGTGAGCAGTTTTGTGATTTCGTCATTTACGCCTTCTTCAAGGAGCTCTATTAAGGCTTCTGTCACGTAGTTGCGATAGGCATATACTTGAGATACGGTAGGTCTTGAAAGGTTGCCTCGGTCTGTGCGAATGACACGTTTTCCTATACTTTCATAGTAGCTATTAAATACAAAAGCAAAGTCATCACTAAAAATCGTGTACCCCGATTTGTGATGTTTTAGGATAAACTCTTCAAAAAACCAGGTGGTATGTCCTAAGTGCCATTTTGGTGGGGAGACGTCTACAATGGGTTGTACCACGTAGTCTTCCGTTTGTAATGGGGCACAAATAGTTTCTGTATGTGCTCTAGTGTCTTTAAAAAAGTCGAGCAGTGTTTGGGTTTTGATCATAACAAAAGAGTGACCGTACATGGGTCATTCTCAAAGTTACTAATTTTATACGCTTTCGCGAAAGCGAACTCACGTTAAGACATCGTTAAAGTGTCTTTTGGGAATTATCCTTTCTTTTTGTCTTCTCCTTCTGGTTCTTCTAAGAAGAAAGTAATAGGTAATTTATATAATACTGCTACATTTTTACCTTTATCCTGGCCAGGAATTAATCTAGGAAGTAGTTGCACCACACGAGCAGCTTCTTTTCTTAATGCTTGAGTTTGTGCTTGACTTTTTATGTCTGTAATAACACCGGTTGAATCTATTTTAAAACTTACAAAAGCGCTATATTTGCCAGGGAATATTATTCCTTTTGAGGCTTCATCACCATTGAAATTTTCAGCTACATGTTTTGAAATATGTTTCGACAGACACTTTTTTAAAGTAGCGTTATCGTCCCCTATACATCCAGGAAATACAGGGACTTTTTCAACAGTTGCCAAAGTAAAACTTCCAGAAATCGAATCTTTTATTATTCCTGTAAAATCTATTGCTTCTTG
>CAYGQJ010000241.1:0-3024 GCA_964351845.1 uncultured Flavobacteriaceae bacterium
TTTGTTTGTGCTTGTAATGTAAAGGTGATTAAGCATATAAGGAGTGCGAATGGTCGTAACATACAGGGTGTTTATTAAAAAAATGAAGATACAGATAAGTACGCTTTCGCGAAAGCGTATATCTCTAAAATCAATACGACGAGGGTTGTGATTTAAAAATCGTTAAAAAAATTAGCAGTTGCACGCAACCAAAACACCAAAAATGCATCTTACTACTAAAGCCATCTTATGAAATATATCATTTACATTCCTGTATATTTAGTTCTGTGTTTATGTTTTTTGGTGCTTTATAAGTTATCATTAGTTTCTAGATAACATCTTGCTATAAAAATACGAGATGGTACGCAACCTTATTGGCTTATAGCGTCTATTAAGAAAACATTGTTATGAAAAAAATATACACGGTTATCCTCCTTTCCTTTATCCTGTTTTCTTGTCAGAGTGATGATGATGTAAACTGTACCTCAGAGCCTGCATTCAGTCCTGCTGTTTTTATTGAATTGGTCAATGCCGCAGGAGATAATCTTATTGAGAATGGAACCTATATCGCTGATGATATCACCATAGGTTTTAATGAAAGCACCTTTGTAAATGGTGTTTTTACAGATTCTCCAGAGGTCGCAAATTTTATTGGATTGAATATTTTTGGAGAAGATGGAGATAATACGTTTGAGATTAATTTATCCGATACAGAGACAGATATCCTGGTACTTAATATCAATAGAGAAGAAACCGGTGGCCCGTGTTCTCAATCTTTTTTTACTTTAAATTCAGTGACATATAATGGGGAATCCAAAGAATTGCAGGATTTTAGAGATGACTTTTTGATTACGGTGGTAAAAGAGTAAGTGCGCTTCTTGGCTGCTTATATATCCTCCTATCTGCTGATGAAGTAGGTTCGTGAAATCACATACTAAAATTTTTCTCCTAAGAAAATGTCATTTATACTGTTAAAGCGCTTCTGTAGACGCAACGAAAGCAGAAGTATCACGTCTACTAAGAAAACATCTTTATGAAATCTATATATGCCTTCATCTTACTTTCTTTTTTCCTTTTTTCTTGTAATACAGATGATGATGATCCCATCGTTGCCTGTTCACTAGAAATACCCGTGGCGTCAAATCTATATATTGAATTGGTCAATACGGCAGGCGAAAACCTCATAGAAAACGGAACGTATATTCCTGCTGATATTACCATAAATAACAATGGAGGCACATTCACAGATGTTGTTTTTACAGAGGTTCCTGGGATAGAAAATTTTGTTGCGGTAGGTGTTTTTGGGAATGATGGTAATAACACTTATGAAATTAACCTTTCAGGTACCGAGACAGATATACTGGTACTTAATCTGACACGAGAAGAGATCGGGGATCCGTGTCCTCAAATTGTTTTTGGCTTAAATTCAGCGATATATAACGATGCGTCAAAAGACATTCAAGACTTTGGCGGTGACTTTTTGATTACAGTAGTGAAGGAGTAATGCTAATGATCACTTGTCACACAGACCTTTTATAAGCTTCACCTCTTCTAGGGTTTTCCAAACGTCATGTGTAAAATCCTTGGGAGAAAATCGAAATAGAAGTACAGATCTTCCTTCTTTTTTACAATACTGGCTTTCTACTAAAACATGTAACGTGATGCCCTTTTTGGTGGTAAACCCATCATAGGTTTTTACTTTTCCTTTAAAAAGCGAACGGGTTTCCTCATTTTCCACTTCAATAAATAATGCCGAAGCTTTATATTTCTGGTGTTCTTTAATGAATCCTTCGCCCACAAGCCCGTCAAAGTATTTTTCTATGTCTGATGTGAGTTCAGTTGCTGTTATTTTTTTATTCAGATTGATGTCCCAAGCAAACGCATACGACCAGAAATTCTGATGATTTTCATCCGACCATCCTTCTGGAGGAAACCGAGCTTCTTCGACGCCTTCATAGTTGATATTCTGTGCAAAACGAATAGGGAATGGGAAGATTTCTTTCCCCCAAGTGCTGTCAAGATCTATTAAACGGACATCTTCATGGTCTTGACCAAATGCAAAAACCGAACATAGGATGACCGTTACCAAGAGTGCTATTTTCTTTGCTCTCAAACTTTTATAAACATACATTTTCTTCATGATGGGTGTTTTTGATAAAACTACGGTGACTTTTACCTAAAGATGTCAAAAAAATGCAAAAGAAGTGTCAATAGCTGAAAAAAGATCAAAACTCTTTAGATTTAGATGCCTTTATATGCTTTAACGAAGGCGTATACCTCTTATCGATACAATGATTATATTTATAGCATGATTCATTCTTTATATGCTGTGAGAAATTTGAAGGCTCTTTTCTGTTTTTTATTCGTATTCACCTCTGTGGTTTCTGAAGCACAGGTTTTTTTCAGTGAGAAAAGCCTGGAATTGGGACTGTCTAATAGTTCGTGGGGAGAGGACGGAAACGAAACCTATGGCGGTGGAATTTCCTTTTTTGATTTTGATAATGACGGCTGGGATGACCTGACCGTATCTTCTGCCGAAGGATTGCCTGTACGATTTTATAAAAATAACAATGGCACTTTTGAACTGATCAATCTTTCTGGAATTGACGATGCCCTGCTTCAAACCAAGTCGGTACAATGGGTGGATATTGATAATGACGGCGATTATGATTTTTTTGCGACGAGCAATCAAACGACAGGCGATAATCATCTGTATGAGAATCTAGGCGATCTTACCTTTGTAGATATGACGCAAGCTGCCGGGTTATCCAATCCCGGTCATCAATCGTTTGGCGCTTCTTGGGGAGATTATAATAAGGATGGTTTTTTAGATGTGTTTGTGGTCTCTCGGTTTTTTGATAGCGATACACAATTCAATATGCTGTATAAAAATAATGGCGATGGGACCTTTACAGATGTGTCTGTAGAAGCGCAACTGATTCAAGAAAACTCCCTGTCTTTCTGTAGTGCGTGGATCGATTATGATAAGGATGGCTGGCAAGATATTTACGTTTCTAATGATAAAATTCAAAATAAAAATATCCT
>CAYGQJ010000242.1:0-3002 GCA_964351845.1 uncultured Flavobacteriaceae bacterium
AAGAAGGCAATTTTTGTGAGGAATTGGGTTGTGTGGAGACGGTGGTGGATATTGATGAGGTAGTAGTTGGAGACGAACCGAGTTTGACTATATTTCCAAATCCTGCTAAAAATCAATTGACTCTTCAATGGATAGAAGTACCCGAAGAAGAAGTCTTAGAACTAACTATTTTCAATAGCTTGGGACAGAAAACTAGGAGCTTGCATTTAATAATTGAGGAACGCAGAACGAATATCAACATTTCAGACTTAGAAGGGGGAATGTACTACATACAAGTGAAAGGAAAGGATAGTATCTACGGTTTTGAAAAAATTGTAATCATAAAATAATTCTTTCTTGAATCAGACCAGTAAATACAAAAAGTATTTACTGGTCTTTTTTTCATTTATCAATTAGTAAATTATGACAATTATTATAAGATTCCTTTTTGTATTTGTCCATCTGTCTTTCCTCCAATCACTGTACAGTCAAACTTTTCTCCACTTCAATCGAAAAGTAGTATTAGAAGAAAGAAATACAGGAACAATGGCTACTATTCCACATGCTGAAGGTTACTATACAGTAGGAGTATATGTTCCGAATGGTTATCCCATCATCTATTTTGCAGATGTTTATAAAGAAGGGACTGTCTTAGACTACCATATTTTAGATGATTCTACAAACAATACAACGATTGTATCAGGAAGGCAGTTTATTCAAACAGAGGATGGAAATTTTGCTTTAACTTACCAAAAGAGATATGAACCTATTGGCGAAAACACAGATGTAATGCTGATTAAGTTTACCTCAACAGGTCAAACTTTGTGGTCAAAACGATTTGGTTTTGATAGCGTGGACAATCCCAATGAGGTTGTACAAACAAGTGATGAAGGTTATTTAATAATAGGTGGGGCTTGGATAAACAACCAAAAACAAATGTATGCCATTAAAACAGATTCAAGAGGTGTGTTGGAGTGGGAAAAGACCTATACTTTTGAGGGTTGTACTTGGTGCGATGCTTATTCTGCAATTGAGGTCGAAGATGGTTTTATTTTAGGAGGATTGGGTAGTAGTGAAGTCAAAGATAGAGGGATGTATGTGGTAAAAATTGATAAATTGGGAAATCAAAAATGGGCGAAACATTATGGAGTATCAGCAGATGACTTTGCTTGTCAAGTATACCTTTTGGAAGATGGAAACTTATTGTTGAAGGGTGGGTTTTGGAAAAATGGAATAAGAGAAATTTACAATGCGAAATTGGATTCAAGCGGAATAATCATTTGGGAGAAGCTTTACTATTTACCTGATTTGTGGACAATACAAACACCTTTGGTTTTTCGAGAAGATGGTGGCTTTATAGGTGTTGCAGCCTATGATAAAGGAATCATCAATACACCATTAATCATGAATTTTGATGCCAATGGAGACACCCTTTGGACAAAAAGCATTACTCCTGATTCAACTGCCAATGTTCATGTACGAGACATAGATAAAATTGATGGAGGTTATGTACTCACAGGGTTTAAATTTTCTCCTTTGCCTCAATACGGTTGGATGATGACGATTGATGAAGAAGGCAATTTTTGCGAAGAATTGGGTTGTGTGGAGACGATAGTGGATATTGATGAGGTAGTAGTTGGAGACGAACCGAGTTTGACTATATTTCCAAATCCTGCTAAAAATCAATTGACTCTTCAATGGATAGAAATGCCTATAGGAGAGGATTTAGAACTTACAATTTACAATGGAATAGGGCGAGAAGTTAGAAATTTGGACTTGGTTGTTAACAAACAAAAAATGACTATTCCTATAGATAACTTAGAGGGCGGAGTATATTATGTGCAGGTAAAAAGTGCTAAGACCATTTACCATTTTGATAAGCTTGTAGTTATCAAGTAAGCCAGTTTTAAATTAGACCAGTAAATACAAAAAGTATTTACTGGTCTTTTTTTCATTTATCAATTAGTAAATTATGACAATTATTATAAGATTCCTTTTTGTATTTGTCCATCTGTCTTTCCTCCAATCACTGTACAGTCAAACTTTTCTCCACTTCAATCGAAAAGTAGTATTAGAAGAAAGAAATACAGGAACAATGGCTACTATTCCACATGCTGAAGGTTACTATACAGTAGGAGTATATGTTCCGAATGGTTATCCCATCATCTATTTTGCAGATGTTTACAAAGAAGGAACGGTTTTAGATTACCATATTTTAGATGACTCTACCAACAATACGACCATTGTTTCAGGCAGACAGTTTATTCAAACGCAGGATGGAAACTTTGTACTTACTTATCAGCAGAGAGTGCCTTTGGCGGAATCAAATAGCGATGTGATAATCATGAAGTTTACAAAAGAAGGACAAATATTGTGGAAACATCAATACGGTTTTGAAAGAACTGATGGTCCTAATGAAGTAATTCAAACAAGTGATGGTGGATACATCATAGCAGGTTTTTCGTGGATAAATGGGGAACAAAAAATGTATATTATCAAAATTGATTCAAGGGGTGTATTGGAGTGGGAAAATATCTACTGCTTAGAAGGGAGTACTTGGTGCGATGCTTATTCTGTAATTGAAGTCAAAGATGGTTTTGTTTTAGGAGGATTAGATAGTAATGAAGTCAAAGATAGAGGCATGTATGTGGTGAAAATTGATAAATTAGGAAATCAAAAATGGGCGAAACATTATGGAGTATCAGCAGATGACCCTGCTTGCCAAGTATATCTCTTAGAAGATGGAAATTTACTATTAGAAGGTGGTTTTTGGAAAAATGGAGTAAGAGAAAATTACAATGCGAAGTTGGATTCAAGTGGAACAATTATATGGGAAAAGGTCTATTCTATACCCAATATCCGAACGATACAAACACCTCTGGTTTTTCGAGAAGATGGCGGTTTTATGGGCGTTGCAGCCTATACAAATGGGAATATCAGAACGCCATTAATCATGAGTTTTGATGCTAATGGAGACACCCTTTGGACAAAAAGCATTACTCCTGATTCAACTGCCAATGTTC
>CAYGQJ010000243.1:0-2974 GCA_964351845.1 uncultured Flavobacteriaceae bacterium
ATGTTGCAGATTTTAATGGCGATGGCCATCTAGATATCGCAGCGATCAATGGAACTACTAATGAGCTGTACATAATTACGGGTAATGGTGATGGTTCTTTTGAAAATTCTATTGTTTTCGCTTTAAGCGAAAATCCAAACGCATTAGCTTTAGGAGATTTTAATAACGATGGTATTAAAGATATTATTATTTCACACGAACAATCTAGTACAATGACTATCCTTTTAGGAGATGGTATAGGTGGTTTTGATACTAATGAAGTAAATATAAATAGCCCAGCGCGTCATATTCTTGTCGCAGATTTTAATGCAGATAACCTTCTAGATATTGCAACGGCACATTTTGATACCAATTCGGTTGCTATACATCTAGGTGATGGTGAAGGAAGTTTTTCTGGAATAACTGAGTTTGCTGTAGGCGATGGCCCTAAGTATCTAACTTTAGGTGATTTTAACAATGATAACATTCAAGATATTGCCTCTTCAAACAATACCTCTATATCGATTCTTATAGGTGATAATACAGGTAATTTTCCATTAATCAATACACTAAATGATATCCCTACTACAGATTTTAAAATAGGGGAATTTAATGGTGATGGTATACAAGACATCGCTGCGATAAATAGTAGTGATACAAACTTCTATATCTATACAGGTACTGGTACGGGAGATTTTACCCCGTATTATCTGCAAGCAGTATCAAATGGCTTGTCTTCTATCGCTTTAGGTGATTTTAATAATGATACACTTACTGATATTGCCACTACAGCCACCGGAACAAGTGATGTGTTTTTGCTACTGAGCGTGGGGCCAAATATAAATGTGGAAGGAAATGATATTAACATCATAGCAGGTCAAAGCATTCCATTAATCACAAATAATACAGATTTTGGTCAAGTACAGCAAAACACGACAGCTACCAAAATATTTGAAATAGAAAATAGTGGTAATACAGCTTTAGAACTAGAAGCAATAACTATTACAGGAATGGATATGGATCTGTTTACTTTAAACGGTATTACACTCCCCTTCTCTATTCCAGCAGGATCAATTCAAACTTTTGAAATTGAGTTTAACGCCCTCCTAGGCGAAAAAAATGCTGTTGTACATATTATTTCAAATGACTGCAACTCGGCAGACTATGATTTTGCTATTAAGGGTGTTGGAGTAGATACACCTGTTATTAGGGTAGACGGATTTAATTCAGTTTTTACCCGTTATACAATTCCTGATGGAGATATAACTCCTAGAATTGCAGACGGAACAGATGTAGGAGCTTCTTGTATAGGTTCTGAAATTAATCGCACCTATCGTATTGCTAATCTTACCGATGTAGAGATAACGATATACCCAGAAGACATTACTATAGATGGAGCAGATGGCGCATTGTTTATGGCAGAGACTAGTACACTCCCAGCTGTCATATCTGGTGGGGGACCATTTGGGCGATATGCTTACTTTACTGTAGCATTTACACCAGATTCCGAAGGCTTAAAACAAGCTACCGTTCATATTGCTAATATAGGTGGTGATCTCGATTATGACTTTGCTATTGAAGGCAGAGGTATTGTACCACCATTAGAAATGCCGAGTATAGGCGACTATGCAGATGCCACGATCAAGACAAGTGCTACGCTCACTATATTCCCAAATACGGCACCGCTAGATGTACAAAGTACTACAGCCCAAGCTAATAAAGATTTTACCGGAATAATCACTGTCAACCCAATAACTGGGGCGCTCACAATTACAAATCCTAGTAAGGCAGGTACCTATACGGTTACCGTTACGGCATCAGGTATATGTGCTTCTAGTACTACGTCTTTTTTACTTACAGTAACAGACCCTCGATGTAGTAATGGAGTTTTAGTTAAAAATGATAATGTATTAGAAATACCTAATTATTCAGAAAGTCCCACTGTAATAGATGTGAATAATGACGGCATACAAGATTTGGCAATTGGTTACGGCGAATCAATAGTAATAAAAATAGGTGATGGAGACGGTAGCTTTGCTGCATCATATCAAATTGGTACTGTAGGGAATATATTCCCAAGTGAACTTTTAGCAGTAGGTGATTATAATGGTGATGGCAATCAAGATATAGCTCTAGTAGGAGGAAATGATAAACTTCTAGTGTATTTGGGTGATGGAACGGGAGGTTTTTCATTACAATATAGACGCAACATTGAAAATCTCTCTACATTTCCTATTATGATTGCTGAAGATTATAATCGTGACGGTAATCTTGATATTTTCATTACAACTGAGCTAGGGTTTTCTGTATATTTAGGAAATGATGATGGTGAATTCTTAGACAAAATAGATACCTCTCTGGAGGGGTTTATCTCCTCTGAAAATGCAGTAAGTGGTGATTTTAATCAAGATGGAAATAAAGACATTGTGTATCAAGGTTTTGGGAGACTTGAAGTCTATCTAGGTGATGGATTAGGAGGTTTTGATGAGGGTACCGATATTTCGAATCTTTATGCTAGTAATCCAGTAATTACAGATATTAATCATGATGGTTTTGAAGACATTATTACGGCAGGATTCCCCCTTAATAATATTGAGGTATTCGTTAATCTAGGATATGGAGATGGGACATTTGCACCTGCAGTATCTGTATTTGGATCGAATACAGATATAGACCAAAGTCCAGAAGAAATAGTTTTAGCCGATTTCAACGGGGATGGCAATCCGGATCTTGCTTTAGCTTTCAGACATGAAGAGAGAATTCTAGAAGTACTAGGAGATGGCGCTGGAGGATTTTCTACGGAATTAATACTCTTCCAACGTCCTGGTATAATTAATACCTCACAATTGGTAATCGGTGACTTTAACAATGACGGAAAGCAAGATTTAATTACCCGTAATATTCAACCTTTTGAGTTTGCTGGAGCATTAACCTATAGATTAGAACTTTTTGAAAGTCAAGAAAATTTTGCTCCAGAAATAGAAATTACAGGTGA
>CAYGQJ010000244.1:0-2931 GCA_964351845.1 uncultured Flavobacteriaceae bacterium
TTTGTCCTTAATACAGATGTGCAGTTGCTTATTCTAGTCAACTCTGGAACGGTGCAACAGTTTGATTGATAAAAGATAATGGTTATGTGTGGGCTTTCAAGGAACATAGTGACGCATAAGTTTATGCTGAGCCTTTCGACAGGCTCAAGACAGGCTCTGCCGAAGTACGAAATAACCCCGATAGGTATCGGGACGTGATATATTTCGCGAAAGCGAACGTGTAAAATGTACGACCAGTGGTAAAGCATACACATAAAAATTAAAATGAATAAAATAGGTATATTATGAAAACAAAAATCACACTTTTAATGATGCTACTACTTTTTACAGTAGCAACAAATAGTAGCGCTCAAACTCAAAACATACAACGCGGTGGCGAATCTTTTGTCGTAGATGGATTAGGGTATGAAGCTATAAACTTCGATCCTAACGAAGTAACCGTATCATCTGTATCTGGTGAGATTGCAGCAGCTTTTGCAATACCAGAAACAGTATCATTTCAAGGTGTTACCTTCAGTGTTGTTCAAATTAATAGTTTTGCTTTCGAAGAAATTCCAATAACAAGTATCACTATTCCAGCAACTATCAGAGAAATTCGTTCAGGAGCTTTTGAATTGACTAATCTTACGCAAGTAACAGCCTTAGGTACTACAGCACCAGTATTAGAGTCAAATGCTTTTGATGATCGCAGTGTTGTTTCACTAACGGTTCCTACAGGAAGTGAGGACGCTTATTTAAGTAATGGATGGACGGGTTTTGCAACGATCAACGGGATTAACCCAAATTTTGAAGTCAGCAATATTACGTACACGATCAATTCACAAGCAAACAGTACTGTAAGTATTATTGACAGTTCCATTACGGGAGTTGGTTTAACAATTCCTACTACAGTTACATTTAACAGTATAACGTATACCATTACTGAAATTTCGGCTAATGCATTTAATGGCAATCAATTAACTAGCGTTGTTATTCCTAGTACAGTTGCAGGAATAGGTGAAAGTGCTTTTGAAAACAATCAATTAATGACTGTTACCATACCTAATCTAGTCACAACATTAGGAAGGAGAGCTTTTAATACCAATCAACTCACCAATGTTGTATTTCCTCCAAACTTAACAGAAATGGGAGATCGTTGCTTTGAAAATAACCAATTAGCGAGCATAAACCTTCCAATAGGTGTTACATTCTTAGATTTCAGAGTTTTTCATAACAATAACTTTACGAGTGTTACGATTCCTGCCAATATTACAGCTATCGGTCTTGCGGCATTTACAGAAAATTCTATTACAACTATAGAGGTATTGGGAACCACACCACCAAGTGTCACAACAATTTCCTTTGACAATGAAAATACTATAGCTGTAACGGTTCCAATAGGAACAGAAGCGGCATATCAGGCAGCAGGTTGGGATATATTTGGTTCTATAAACGGCATTATTCAATTTTCTGTTGGAGCTATGTTTACCGAAAATAACTTTAATTATACGGTAACGTCATTAAACCCAAATGAAGTAGCAATTACAGGCGGAACTGCTTTTCCGGATGATTTAATTATTGATGCCAATGTAAGTAGTCAAGGATCAACGTTTACAGTAACAAGTGTTGGCGTGAGTGCTTTTGAAGATGGGACGCTCACAAGTGTGCAGTTACCTAACACTATTAGATCGATTGATAATTTTGCATTTCAAAATAATCAAATAATAGGAAGTTTAACAATTCCTAATAGTGTTACACGTATTAATTTTAGAGCGTTTCGATTCAATCAAATAGAAAGTGTCATCATCCCTAACTCAGTCACAATACTGGGAAATGGTGTTTTTGAAATAAATGCATTAACTAGTGTAACCATTTCGGAAAATCTAACGTCTATTGGAAACCAAACCTTTAGAAACAATCAATTAGCTACAGTTACCATTCCTGCTAATATAAATAGTTTGGGTACTAATTGTTTTAGAGATAACCCATTAACCGAAGTCGTTGTTTTAAATACAGCACCTCCAACGCTTAGTAATAATGATCCTTTTGTCAACATTAGAGGAAATATTGCATTAACGGTTCCAGCAAACACAGAATTAACTTATTTAACGAATGATTGGACAGGTTTTGCAACAATTAACGGGCAAGATGCAGCCGTTTTTAATGAATTTGAAGTCGCTAATATCACCTATAAAATTAACAAACTAAACCCTAATGAAGTTGAAACTGTAGATACATCACTAACAGGAGAACTAACAATTCCAAGTACAGTAAACGATGGAAATGAAGATTATACAATAACATCAATAGGAAATAGCTCTTTTAGAGATAAACAACTCACATCAGTTACGATTTCTAATGGTATAACAAACATTGGAGTAGATGCTTTTCGTAACAATCAATTGACTTCTGTAGTCATACCAGCTTCGGTTACCAACATTGGCGCAAGCGCTTTTCGCGATACTCCATTGACAACAGTCATCGTAGAAGGTTTTACGCCACCGACGATTAACAGTAACACATTTTCAAATCGTGGTACTATCGATTTATTTATACCTGTTGGAACTTCACAAGCCTATACAAATGCAGCTTGGACTGGATTTAATTCTACCACAGAAACGACTTTTGATATTGTGATCGCCCCAAAAGTATTTTTACAAGGCGCAAGTTTAAACCCTATTGCAGGAGAAGAAGCATTAATGCGAGATGATTTGCGTGCAAATAATTTAATCCCCCTAAGTTCCCCCTATGGCGATGATGCCACTGTAGCCCCAACGGTTTTTGATACTACAGGCGCCAGTGCCATTGTAGACTGGGTATTTGTAGAACTGCGTGAAGGTGTTGATAATGAGAATACGACTGTGGTTGCGAGCAAGAGTGCCTTACTACAAAGAGATGGAGATATTGTAGGATTAGACGGGACATCATCGATCACTTTTACAGCAGATGAGG
>CAYGQJ010000245.1:0-2901 GCA_964351845.1 uncultured Flavobacteriaceae bacterium
CCTTGAAATCCAAGGAGATTTTGCCGTTTGGAGAGAAATGCTATGCGAAGGAAAAACGACCTATAAAATCGGTGATCAAGACTTTATGAGTACACGTAAAGCCTTTTTAAAGAATGACTACGAGCTTGACACCTCTGACTATGAAGAAAAATTTATCTCCCAATTGGAGATTCTAAAAAACCATGCTGCGTATGATGAAATCATTCTTTGGTTTGAGTATGATCTCTTTTGCCATATCAACCTGATGGCGTGTATCAGTCACTTGATGCAATTAGGGTGTAAAGTACCTCTTTATCTGGTATGTAGCGGTCGAGTGTCTGGAGAAAAAGAATTGAAAGGTATTTCTGAACTCACGACCCCACAACTCAAAGAGCATTATCAACAAAAAGTAGCGCTCTCTAGAAATGATGTATTACTCGCTGATCAGATATGGCGATTATATTGTGGCGAAGATCATGCATCTTTACAACCCATACTCGCAAAAGACAGTAGTTTTATCTACTTATCCAATTGTATCAGTGCTCACAAAAAGCGTTTTCCTGAGGAGCATTCTGGATTGAATAGACTAGAATCTCATATCCTACGACTTATCAAAAAACATCAGATAACCTCTGAGCGTCAGTTATGTGGATATGTACTTAATTATCAAGGATACTATGGGTACGGAGATATGCAAGTGTCTAAAATGATTAAACGAATGCGCTCTTATTTTGAAGAAGAAGACGGTGTTTTTGTTGTTACTAAAAAAGGAGAACGCGCCTTAGCGGGTGATGATATTCAAGCGCCCGGTCTAGATAATGTGTGTTATTTTGGGGGTGTTTCAAAATATGCATACCACTATGACGACGATACGCATCAACTCATAAAACAATAATACACTATGGCGATTCCTGCTTCTGAACTTATTCTGAATCCCGATGGGAGTATCTACCATTTACACATTCGTCCAGAACATGTAGCGCCTACCGTAATTACGGTAGGGGATCCAGATCGCGTAGCGACCGTGACGGCCTATTTTGATACCATTACACATACGGCACAATGTAGGGAGTTTAAAACAATGACAGGAACTTACAAAGGAAAGCCCATCACCGTTATTTCAACGGGAATAGGGACTGATAACATAGACATTGTCCTTAATGAACTCGATGCGCTTGTAAATATTGATTTCAATACACGAACGCTAAAAGAAACCCTCACGTCTCTTGATATTATTCGTATTGGTACAAGTGGGTCCATTCAAGAAGATATTCCTGTGGACAGCTTCCTTTTAAGCGATATGGCAATAGGACTGGATGCCCTACTCCATTTTTATGACAGTGCTTCGATCCAACATCCTGAGGTCCAAAAAGCATTTATAGAACACATGGGATGGTCTGCTCAAAAAAGCGAACCGTATGTGGTCACCTGTGATCGCGATCTTGCAAGTCATTTTCTATCAGATCAGGTAGTTCAAGGATTTACAGCTACCAATGTTGGTTTTTACGGCCCGCAAGGCAGGGTATTGCGTTTGCAAACTTCAGACCCCGATATGAATAAAAAGTTGGGCAAATTCCGCTTTCGCGAAAGCAAAATAACCAACCTAGAAATGGAAACGGCAGGCATTTATGGCCTCGCTAAACTTCTAGGACACAGGGCAGTATCAATGAATGCTATTTTAGCAAATAGAGCCACAGGAACTTTTAGTAAGGAACCTAGCAAAACAACCGACCATTTGATCCAATATACCTTAGATCGTATTGCAGCGATATAAGCGGATTTTACGTAATTTTACACACATTTTAAGTATAGATGAAGCAACTAAAAATAGGAGGCGTTCCTGAACATTTTAATCTCCCTTGGCACTTAGCCCTAGAGGAAGGCTTATTTCAAAAAGCAGGCGTGTCTGTAGCGTGGATTGAATTTCCAGAAGGGACTGGTGCTATGAATAAAGCATTACGAGCACAAGAAATAGATCTGGCGGTCATCCTAACCGGCGGGGTCATTAAAGATATTGCCAACGGAAACCCATCAAAAATTTTACAATTGTATGTTTCTTCCCCGCTCTTATGGGGAGTACATGTATCACATGAGAGTCCGTTTAAGGCAATAGACGAACTCCAATTTGCAAAAGCAGCCATTAGTCGATATGGCTCTGGATCGCATGTCATGGCCCATGTACAGGCAAAACAAAGAGGATGGGATACCTCAAAACTAGATTTTGAAGTCGTAAACACCCTTGAAAATGCTGTCGAAGCGCTTACTAACGGAGATGCTGACTATTTTATGTGGGAGCATTTTACGACCAAACCTATTGTAGATGCTGGTGTTTTTAGAAGATTAGGGGATTTCCCAACACCATGGAGCTGTTTTGTGATTGCCGGAAATCCAACGGCGATTGACACTAAGAGCGATGAAATCAAAATTGTGCTGGATATCATCAATCAAGTAACGCGTGATTTTAAGAACATCCCTTCTATAGATCGTACCCTCGCACATCGCTATGAACAAAAGCTGGAAGACATTCAAAAATGGTTATCAGGCACAACTTGGTCGCAGGAACAGATTACTTCTGAAGAAATCATACGAATTCAATCAAAATTATTAGAATTGCAAATGATTGAAAAAGAGAAAGATGCGAAAGAGTTTTATGTTAATTTACACTAATTTATATTTTTTTTAACTTTAGACGCAACCTTCTGGAACTTCGTGCATCTATTAGGTATAACTAATAACCTGGGGGAATGACTACATTTTTTATAGTAATCGGTGTTTTAGTAGTAATTAATTTTTTACTGCTTCAGTTTAGTTGTAATAAGGTAGTAGAAACCGAACCTGACGAAGAATAAGTTTAGATTTATATATAACACAATACAAAATGGCGCTGAAGCTTAATTCAAATTTTCGGCGTCATTTTTTTTG
>CAYGQJ010000246.1:0-2862 GCA_964351845.1 uncultured Flavobacteriaceae bacterium
ACCAAACAAGAGTTGCCTGAGGATATTCCTTTATCATACGCCCAAGAGCGTTTATGGTTTATCGATAGATTAAAAGGGAGTGATCATTATCACATGCCTGTTTTATTAAGATTGGAAGGGGCATTGAATACAGCATATCTTTCACGTGCTTTTAAAACGATTGTTGATCGTCACGAGGCCTTACGTACGGTATTTATAGAGAAAGATGGTATTGTATATCAAGAGGTGCGATCTTCAGATGATTGGGAGCTAACGGTAGTTTGTGATGTGGATGATTATGATTCTTTTATTTCATCAGAGATACACAGGTCTTTTGATTTGTCAAGTGATTATATGCTTCGAGCAACTATTATCAAGGTTTCAGCTACAGAACATATTTTAGTCTTGGTACGTCATCATATTGCGACCGATGGTTGGTCAGAATCATTAATTGTGAATGAATTTAAGGAATTATATGCTAGTTATGAATTAGGCACAGCAGCAGATTTACCAGCGCTTAGTTTCCAGTATACAGATTATGCGGTTTGGCAACGTGCCCATATATCTGGTGATGTTTTATCAGAGAAGTTAGATTACTGGGAGTCAAAATTAGGCGGTGTTGCACCATCAGCGCTTGCTACGGATTACCCAAGACCGGTAGTACAAAGTAGTAAAGGAGCCTCTCTGAATTTTAGACTAGACCCAGATCGTAGTGAACAATTACGTTCTTATGCAAAGGAAGAAGGCGTTACTTTATTTATGTTACTATTGAGCGTTTATAAGGTATTATTATATAGATATAGCGGTCAATCCGATATTTGTATAGGCACTACGGTGGCTAATCGTCCACAACAGGAGTTGGAGTCAATGATTGGTTTCTTTGTCAATACGCTAGCCCTTCGTAGTGATTTATCAGGTAATCCATTATTTAATGAAGTATTACAATCGGTAAAGCAAACAACTTTAGAGGCGTATGATCATATTTCGGTTCCTTTTGAAAAGGTAGTAGATCGAGTAGAGACCACTAGAGATAAGAGTAGAAGTTCTTTATTCCAGGTATTATTTGTTTTAAATAACAATCCGGATGCTAAGGTTGCCGCGTTTAGTGATATTGAGATTTCTCCTATGGGTATGGAATATGATATTGCGAAGTTTGATTTAACGATTTTTGCAGAAGATAGTGCCGAGGGGATCTTATTTTCCTTCAATTATTGTAGTGATCTGTTTAGCGCTTCTACAATTTCCCAATTTAGATCTCATTATGAGAATTTATTGGATACGATTTTATCAGGTGTGAACACATCTATAGGAAGTCTAGCGATGCTTAGTGAATCGGAAGCGCAGTCACTTGTTGTCGATTGCAATACACTTGATTATAGTTTATCAGGTGAAGGTACAGTGTTATCACTTTTTGAGTCACAGGTTGCTAAGACCCCAGATGCGGTTGCATTTGTATACAATGATCATAGTATGACCTATCAGGAGTTAGATGAAGCATCTACCCGATTGGCCTATTATTACCAACAGACCTACGGGTTAGAAACGAATGATTTGATGGGTATTATGATGGATACCTCTAACTGGTCTTATTTAGGGATTCTCTCTATTTTAAAATCAGGAGCGGGTTATGTACCTATTGATCCTTCTTTACCCAAAGAGCGTCAACAATATATGCTAGAAGAGTCTCATGTAAAGTGTTTACTTATAGAGTCTAGTAGTTTATTTGATGTAATCGATTTTTCTGTTCCTGTATTTTCTATTGATATTCAATATGGCGATGTAGGATCAATTCCAGAAGGAGTTGTCTTTTCATCCTTAGCCTTACCAGATACGACAGCATATGTTGTGTATACATCAGGAACAACAGGTCAACCCAAAGGGGTTCAGGTGAGTCATAGAAATCTAGTAGATTACTATGAAGGCTTAGAGGCAAATATAGCCATCAGTGAAAACAAGAGTTTTGGACTGATGTCCTCGTTAGCTGCCGATTTAGGGAACACAGTATTGTATGGTTCTTTATTAAGTGGTGGTTGTCTACACTTGTTTAGTAAAGATACCTTAATGGATGGGGTGAAGTTACATACTTACTTTGCAGATCATGGTATTGATTGTATTAAGATTGTACCGAGTCACTGGCAGGCATTACGTATGGAGGATGAATTATTATTACCCTCACGTACGTTGATCTTTGGCGGTGATGTATTACCGGTATCTTACATAAAGGATATCACATCACAAGATGCAGAGGTATCTATTATTAATCACTACGGTCCAACGGAGAGTACGATAGGGAAGTTATTACATAAAGTAGATCCTACATTTGATTATGTTACAATACCAGTAGGGAAGTTATTTTCAGATAGTGAAGCCTATATAGTGAGTAGTGATTTGTCTTTATGTCCACTGGGTGTTCCTGGGGAATTAGTCTTAGGAGGTGTTGGAATCTCAAAAGGATACTTGAACCGTCCAGACTTAACCAAGGAGAAGTTTATCTCGAATCCATTTGAGGGAGGACGTAGTTCTGTTTTATACAAGACAGGAGACTTAGTACGTAGGAATGCATTGGGAGAGATTGAGTTTTTAGGTCGTGTAGATGATCAGGTGAAGATACGAGGGTATCGAGTAGAGTTGAAGGAGATTGGTCGAGTGATACAGGGTTGTTCAGGAGTTGTTCAGAGTGAGGTGTTGTTTAGAGAGGATGATCTTGGCGTGAAACGCTTGGTAGGATACTTGGTGACAGAGGATGGTTATTCAGAGTCTGATGTGAAGTCTTATGTATCTAATCATCTACCTGATTATATGATTCCTCAGTTATATGTTGAGTTAGAAGAAATGCCACTTACCTCCAATGGTAAGATAGATAGAAAGGCGTTACCAAATCCT
>CAYGQJ010000247.1:0-2828 GCA_964351845.1 uncultured Flavobacteriaceae bacterium
CGACTCAAACTCGCGTTCCTTTGGAGTGTGGGTTCGATTCCCACTTTCGGTACAAGAGCCCTAATCTTTTTTTAGATTGGGGCTTTTTTTTATGAGCTAAACCCATGTAAGCAATAATTCAAACTACTGATTTACAAGGATGTCACGGTAGGAAAGCTTCCCTCAGGCAGGTAAACTCGCGTTCCTTTAGAGTGTGAGCCTGCCTGCCAGAGGCAGGTTTGATTCCCACTTTCGGTACTAAATCGGATACCTTCATATTATTTGATGGTACCCCATTTTATTTCTGCTCGTTTTATGAAACTTTAGCTTTCCTTGCTATAGTTACTAGATATTTATTGAATTTCTTTGTTACTTCTTTGTCTTTATAAATAGATCTTTTAGATTTTTTTTACCAAACCCTTTTCAAGGGTTTTAAAATAAAGAGTATTACTTATCAGACTTAAAATGTATTTGTAATAATTGATACATTATAAAATACTGTCCAACAAATGCTTATGTCGTTTTATTTTTTTAACTTACTGTAAATAAATCATATACTCTAACGCTCATTAAAATTTTACAGCTATGAAAAAAGCATTAATTGTATTTGCAATTATCTCTACAAGTTTGTCTTTTGCCCAAGTAGGGATAAGTACAACTAATCCTAACCCATCCTCATCTCTTGATATTGTATCATCAAATAGTGGACTTCTCATACCTAGAGTTGCTCTAACAGACACCTCAGATGCAACAACAATTACAAATGGAAATGTAGAAAGTCTGCTTATTTATAACACAGCAACTGTATCAGATGTTACGCCAGGGTATTATTATTGGAATGTAACCCAATGGGTTCGTCTAGTAACAGGTGTAGAAAATAGTACAGATTGGTCAACATCTGGCAATTCAGGAACAACAAATGGAACTGATTTTTTTGGAACAACAGATAGTCAAAATATAGATATTCGGGTTAATGATGTTACAAGGCACCGAATTACGGAACAGGGGCAAATCGAATTTTTAAATTCTGGAAACTCTGTATTTATAGGTGAAAATGCAGGGATGAATGATGATTTAACAGACAATCAAAATGTATTTGTAGGTTCTAATAGCGGTGTTGCTAACACCTCTGGTTTTTCTAATAGTTTTTACGGCTATGATAGTGGTCGATTTAATACTACGGGATCATCCAATAGCTTTTTTGGGGAAAATAGTGGTCTGCTAAACACAACGGGAGATGGAAATAGTTTTTTTGGTCAAGATAGTGGCGCAAGTAATACAGTAGGTACGCGTAATAGCTTCTTCGGTCAGGATAGCGGTTTTAGTAATACAGTAGGGACTAATAATAGCTTCTTTGGGGAAAACTCAGGAATTAACAACACAATAGGAAGTCGCAACAGCTTCTTTGGTCAAGCGAGTGGTTTTTCAAACATATCAGGCGTTGACAATAGTTTTTACGGGAATTTAAGCGGCTTTGCAAACACGACAGGAAATAACAACAGCTTTTACGGTGTTCGAAGTGGTGTAGCAAATACAACAGGTGGGGATAATAGTTTTTTTGGTTTTGAAAGCGGAATATCAAATACAACAGGAGGTGATAACAGTTTCTTTGGTCAAGGTAGCGGACGTTCCAATACAACAGGATTAAATAATAGCTTTTTTGGTGAAGGAAGTGGATTTAACAACACAACTGCTAATGATAATAGTTTCTTTGGTGAGAACAGTGGATTTAATAATACTGAAGGAACTGAAAATAGTTTCTTTGGAAAAGATAGTGGTTTGTCAAATATTACAGGGGGACAAAACAGTTTTTTTGGAACTAATAGTGGAGAGGCCAATACAATAGGTTCAAGAAACAGTTTTTTTGGTGAGGATAGTGGTCTAACTAATTCAACTGGGAGTAACAATAATTTTTTGGGTAGTAGTAGTGGTCGCGACAATACTACAGGAAGTAGTAATAATTTCTTTGGCGTATTTGCGGGCATGGATAACTCAACCGGAACTAGCAATAGTTTTTTTGGACATGAAAGCGGTATGTCTAATACAACGGGTAGTAGGAATTCTTTTTTAGGGAGTGGAAGTGGGGCTAATGCTACAGGTAATGGGAATATATTTATTGGATTTCAGGCAGGTCAAAATGAAACAGGAGATAGTCTTTTATACATTGAAAATTCGAGTGTTACGACGCCTCTTATTTGGGGTAATTTTACTACAGACTTAGTTGGTATCAATAGAGTAGCTACTACAAATACATTAGAAGTAGGAGGAGAAGCATCAAAAGCAACTGCGGGGAATTGGTTAGCAAACTCAGATAGTCGCTTGAAGAAGAATATTAAAAGCTTAAATTCTGAAAATGTTTTACAACAGTTATTGTCGCTACAGGGTATCTCTTATGAATGGAATGATAATCAAACAGGAAACCCAAGACCAAAAGGTATTCAATATGGGTTTACAGCGCAAAATATTCAAGCAGTTTATCCTGAATTGGTATCTGAGGATAACCAAGGATACCTACAAACAGCCTACGGGACTTATGATGCTATGACAGTAGAAGCAATGCGAGCCTTGTATAATCGCGTTGTAGAATTAGAAAATGAAAACAGAAATTTAAAAATAGAAAACCAAGGTTTTGAAAATCGCTTACTGGTTATAGAAAGCTTATTAAATGTATCTGATAAGAGTATAAAACCTCAAATATCAGTAAGACAGCGTGATTAGGGGTAACTATAGGTTAAAAGAAGGAAAAGGGATATCAAACTCACGTTAATTTAAAAACCATTTTCAGCATTTTGAAAAATGAATACCGCTTTCGCGAAAGCGAAACTAAAACAATCTCTTTCTACACTTCT
>CAYGQJ010000248.1:0-2773 GCA_964351845.1 uncultured Flavobacteriaceae bacterium
AATGAGCAACATGATACTATTATTAAGAATACTGATACTGTTCTTGAAGAAGCGTATCAAAAAGTGAGATCTATTGCACAAACACGTAATGCAGGAGTACTTACATCAGAAGGATTAATTCCAACAATTCAGAACTATGCATCCAAAGTCTCAGCATCTAATAGCTTGATTGTAGAGGTAGAGGATTATGGAATGGAACAGCGATTAAATAACTCTACAGAAATCTTAATTTTTAGAGTTATTCAAGAACTCATTACGAATGTAATTAAACATGCAAACGCCAAACAAATAACGATTCATATTACAAATCATGAAGAATCTATTAATGTAATGATTGAGGATGATGGAATTGGGTTTGATCTAAGTGTTATAAAATTAGAAAAAGGAATGGGGTTAAGTTCTATTCGTAAAAGAGTAGAAAGCTTACAGGGCAGTTTTAGTATTGATTCAAAACTTCATAGAGGGACAACAATAATAATAGATATACCTATAGAATGATACGACTAGCGATTGCAGAAGACCATACTTCATTTGTAGAGGGAATTGAATTATTTCTTGAATATGAAGATGATATTCAAATTGTTGGTATTGCAAATAACGGAAAACAATTATTGGATATTGTTAAAAAGAAATCTCCTAACGTGATTGTAACTGATATTCGAATGCCTATCATGGATGGTATTGCAGTTGCAAAAAAAATACTTAAAGAATCTCCTGAAATAAGAATTATTGCTTTTACGATGTTTGACCAAGATAATGCAGTTTCTCAAATGCTAAATGCAGGCGCATGTGGTTATATATTAAAAAACTCTAGTCTATCTGTATTACTATCTGCAATTAGAACAGTTCATGAAGGACAAAACTTTTATGATCCGAATATTTTAACTAAAAAAAGAAAAAAGAAACCTTTAAAAGCTAAACTTACACCACGCCAATTAGAAATTCTAAAACTCATAGCTGAGGGAAAATCAAATCCTGAGATTGCTGAAATTTTATTTATAGATCGAAGTACAGTCGAAACCCATCGAAAAAACATGAGTAGAAAACTAGAACTAAAAGGTTCAGGGGAGCTACTTCGATACGCACTTCAAAAACGATACGATTTCTAACAATAATTACTCTTTAAATGAATACCCAACTTCCCCAAGGTTGGGTATTTTTTTGCGATTGATGTAAACATATTTTTGATACATATAACGAATCATAAATATTAAAAAACATGAAAACAAAAACTTTACTATATGGAATACTGCTTATGTTGTTTACATACAATGTCAATGCTCAAGTAGAAGGAACCCTTACAGGATTTGCTACAGGTGAGGTTATAAAACAATTAGGCGATCAAGCAAAAGGTATTATTCAACAAGCAGAACAATCTGGGGATTTTATATTAAAAAGAAGTTCTCAAGAAGTTCTGTATATGCTAGATGCTTTTGAAGCTGCTAACGAAAACTTATTGAATAAATCTTTTGATAAGATAGGAAAGGAAAGAAGGGCTGTTTTAAATAAA
The DNA here is from genome assembly GCA_964351845.1 of uncultured Flavobacteriaceae bacterium. Classification (GTDB taxonomy): domain Bacteria; phylum Bacteroidota; class Bacteroidia; order Flavobacteriales; family Flavobacteriaceae; genus Dokdonia. The sequence goes on from CAYGQJ010000248.1 coordinate 1,511, forward strand.
ATGATAGAAGTCACAAATAGTCTTCAATCTGAAGTAGATTTAACTTTAAATAGGGCTGAACAAATTTTAGATCAGTTAAATATTCTGGTTAGAGATGTAACATTTAAAAAATATCCTGTTATTTTTAGATATAGAGGAGGTATTGTAGTGCCTGGTAATACACAAAAAATTAGAATTACTATAGATGGTGCTAATTTAAATAGACTTTCTAAGCCTAGACTTACGTTCAGAGGAGAAGAGTATATAGCAAATCAACTTGGAGAATCTATATTTTTTGAACTTCCTAAAAGTCTTTTTTCTGCGAATACAGATACATTTAAATCTGAAATAGGAAAGTTATCTATAGAACATAAATATGGAGGTTTTTGGGGTATGTTTGAAAAAATAAAAATAACCAAGTACGATTTAAATATAATTACATTGCCAAGTCAGTTAGGTAAAGCCAAATTAAGTTATAAACGTGAAGTTATAGAGAAAAAAGAAAAAGTGTATTCAGGCGAAGTTTCTCATAATTCTAGTCGCCGATCATGGGATTGCAGATCGTTTGCCTTCTCCCCGTCTACTAGTAATAGAAGGATAAATCCTGATCGTTCTTGGGTTAGGAAGCATCATGGTAATAGTAATGGCCAGTTAAGAGATGTAAGTATTCGTGATGTAGGTATTTCATTTCGTATTTGTGCTAGAAGAAGAATATGGGATAGAGGGAATGGTTTTAGACATGCGAAGTATTATTATGTAGAAGAATGGACTGAAACTAAATTTGAAGATATGAATGTTTCTAATTCATTTGATTGGATAGAAGATATTGTCCTAAAAACTGAAGGGAATTCAAAAGATTTTTTAGTTGAAATAGAGTTATTTACAGGTAAAAAAGTAGCTTTGACATCATCTGGGATTGCAAGTAAATATTTAAGTGTGATATTTGATAATGACCAAAATCTAGTTATACTTAAGCCTATCATTCCTAGTGATATATTACGTCTTTAAAAAGAAAATAAACTATATACTAATTTTGAAGTTTAAAGTAAAAAGAGGCACTTTCTTGCAGTGCCTCTTAATTATACTTCTATTGGAATAGATTATTTCCCCAACAGCAACAATTCATTACAAACCACTTCCGTCACATATCGTTTTACACCTTCTTTATCCTCATAACTACGAGAGGTTAACTTTCCTTCAATAGCGATTTCTTTTCCTTTGGTCACATACTGCTCGATAATATCTGCAGTCTTGTTCCAGGCCACTACAGAATGCCATTGTGTG
>CAYGQJ010000249.1:0-2768 GCA_964351845.1 uncultured Flavobacteriaceae bacterium
ACTGCCTATTACTACCGTTGTAATATCTGAATTTTTAAAAGCACTATTCCCTATGACGGTAACATTGCTGCCTATTACTAAGCTTGTAATTCCGGAATTTCTAAAAGCAGAACTCTTTATGGTGGTCACATTATAAGAAATTGCATTATCACTTACCGTTGCTGGTATGACTAAGTCTGTTGTTGCTGGTGTACCGCCTGTTATTTTTACCTCGGGAGGCGTTGTAGACGTTACTTCATAGTCTAAACCGTCTACGGTGAAGGTGGTTTGGGCAAGGCCTGTAAGGGTTACAAACAGCGTGAAGAAGAGTGTACTTAAATTTTTCATAGTTATTATTTTGGGTAATGTTTTTTTAGAAATCCTTCTTACATGAGTGTGTACAATGATAGTCCCCTTTCTTTCCTCAACTATGTTTTCTGTTACCGAGAAGGAAGTTTGCCTCTTTAAAAGGAAAAATTCGCATTTAACGGTTTTAACGATAGGTGTTGATAAAAATGAGGGTCATCATCATCCTAAACAAAGGAAAAACGATGCTGGAGCTGTCGCAAATTTTGCTTGGTATCGAATGGGTATCGAATACATAAAATGCTTAAAATAAGCAATTTATAACCATTGCAGTATACATCAAAATAGGCTGTAGATAGTAGTTTGCTCCTGCCTGCCGGCAGGTAGGTTCAAGGAACATAGTGACGCAGTCCCGACGCTTCGGGATATGCTGAGTGTCACACTGAGCTAGCCTGTGCTGAGCGAGGTCGAAGCATCGAAGTGCTTAGCCGAAGTACGAAATCGAGGTACGAGACCTGCCTGCCGGTGGTCACTGAGCTTGTCGAAGTGCAGGCAGGTTCACGATCATAGGGAGAGCGCAGCGTTAAAGCGTACACATAATGTGTCTTATTGTTAAAAAAAAACTAATTTGTGATAGCGCTCTTTAACTATCTAGAAGGCTACCTCTTTTTCTCCAGATACGATACGATATCTGCATTAGAATCTAACGATAACTTCTTACGCATCCGGTAGCGCATAGACTTGACAGAAGCTACAGATGTTCTGAGTAATTTGCTAATTTCTGATGTGCTTAATCCTGCTTTCATAAGGTAGAGAAGTTCCTTATCCTTAGATCTAAGCTCTGGAAAATTAGTGTCTAGATGAATTTTGAAATCAATGGAGACTTGATCTAGATACTCTTGGAGTGTCGAGCTCGCTTTTTGTGTAGACTTTTCTGAAAGTAAAGAGGCAGATAAAGAGCGTAGGCCTAGCTGGCGATCCGTTTCGTTTTCGGCGGTGATAATCTCTTTTATATCATCTAGTGTTTTATTAAGTACCTCTTCTGTAATAGAACTTTCTACCAATACCTTTTTAAGTTCGTTCTCTCTATTGGCTAGTGATAACTCTGCCTTGAGCTTATCCATTTGCCCCAATTCGATTTGATTATGCGCAAGCTTTATTTTCTGTTTTTTACTCTTTAAGATAAAATATATAGCAAGCAATCCTAGACTCAGTACTCCAAAAAACAACATAAAATAGAGCCGTTTTTTAGACGTTGCATTTGTTAGTTGTATCGCTGCAATTTCTCTTTCTTTATCAAATTCATAATTGAGTTCTAATTCTGTAAAACGTTTTATCTCATTAGTATCATTTAAAGAATCAGAAAACACTTTAAATAATTGATGTGCTTCATAGGCTTCTTTATACAGACCTGCTCTAGCGCTTATACTATGTTTGTCTTCATATTGATCTCTTAAACGTATCTTTTGATTCGTTTTTTTTGAATATACGATAGCACTATCTATATACTCTAAAGCCTTATCATAGTCATTTAAGGGCTTATATGAACTCGCAAGATTATAGTATATAGAACTAAGAACATAGTAGTTTTTAGGATCTACAAGTTCTAGATTCTCTTTGAGAACATCGATGGCTTTTTCATACGCTTCTTCATATATATAGGTAGTTCCGATATTTGAGTTTGCATTGATTAATCCATTTATCGTAGGATTTGCTTCTTTAGCACGTCTAAAAAAATAACGTGCTGAATCCATTTTTCTATATTTACTACAAATATGACCCAATTTCATATAGGTAAACGCTAGGTCATAGGGTTCACTCTTTTTTTCTTGAATTTTTAAAGCGCGTCTATAATATCGATCTGCATTAATCGTATCATTTTTCTTTTGATATATAACCCCAGTTCCTGCATAGGCATTACCGATCCCTATGGTATCATTTATTTTAACACTTAAATTGAGTGCTTCTAGTTGGTGCTTTAGTGCTTCAGCAAGATTTCCTTTAACAGATGCACAGACACTTAGACTTTGAAATATTTCTACTTTTTGTTTTTGAAAATGTAAGTTTTCATACCCATTATCATCAATAATTTTTTGAGCATCTAGAACAAGTTGACAGGCCTCATTAATATCTGATCTACCCACAAGGTCCGATAATTTTAATAGAAGTGGTATTCTGATAGAATCTGACGTTGCCTGTTCTATTTCTGTTTTAAGCTGTGCTATGTCAACATCTATTTCTTGCGCAAATGCAGAAAGAGAAAAAAAAATAAGCACAAAAAGGGATTGTATCTTTTTCAACGAGGGAATTGATTAATTAATAGTTGTATTCATTAACACATCATACTGACGGCATAGGTTCTTCAGGTAATGCCAAATATACAAAGAGGTATCGTATGACACCTCTTTGTAATCAATTCGATACCCAATCGATACCAAAATTTTATTTTTTAATGTGGTTTTACGCTTTCGCGAAAGCGAACT
>CAYGQJ010000250.1:0-2753 GCA_964351845.1 uncultured Flavobacteriaceae bacterium
AAATCAAAATCGGTGAGACGTAGCGAAATCGCACTTTGGATATTACGAATATCTCTAGACGAGAAAAACGGAAATGCTTTCTGAATCTCTTTGTATAACTCGGCAAAAAATAGATGCTCTGTCTGTTGGTGTTTGGAGGCTACTTGCTCATAAATCTCTAGGACTTTGGCTTCGGTGGGTTTTTCGCTTTGGTTCAGGATTTCACCTAAATTTTTAGCAAGGCCTTGCTCGCTTAAAAAATCATACTTCTCAGGATTGGTCATGTTGACAAAATCAGGCATTGACTTTTCTAGCTTGTTCCACCAGATATAATCTTGATCTATAAAATCTGGAATCGTACGCGCACCGTCTATTTTAAAACGGCCTTGTACTCGTGAAATCACCGCTTTATCCAACATCTCTGGAAGGTTGGTAAACAACCCAATAGAGCTGTTTCCATAGTTAATTGCATATGCCCCTTCGGTATATCTCAGGAATACGCCAATGACTTCCTTCACCCCTGCCGAAACGCCTTGCGCGGTCCGTTCTTGTAAGTTATTCTCGGCATCATCGATAGGTGCAAAGATTAATTTGGAAGGGTCTTGCATCGGTTTCATCCATTGCACCATTTTTTCTGCCGATCCTCCTTGGAACGTAGAAATCAGCGTATCTGGCATCGGGTGAAATAAAAACGGAATATCCAAATGATCACAATGTTCTTTGAGTCGTGTCGCAATAGCTGCAATCAGCATCGATTTTCCTGTTCCTGGGATTCCGTAGCCCATAAAAACAGGCATAAACCCACCGAGTTCTTGAAATGGGTTTTGCTTCGCTTCAAAATCGTAACTCAGCATGCGCTCAGTCAAACGACGTGCGAAATGCTTCGCATCTCGGTTTCCAACAATTTCTTCAAACTGTATTTTATTAAATTCAACGCTAACGGCAGTACCTTCAAAGACATTCTCCCATCCAGAAACGGCAAACTCACTTTTTTCAAGTTTATAGGTTCTGTCGGTAATCGTATCGGTATATTCTAAGGAGCCTAAACGTTGCTGAATCTCACTAATAATGGCTTCAAAAAAGACTACCGTAAAATCCAACACATCTTCATCGGATTTGATAATATCAGGATGACTTAGGTATTTGTCATAATAAAAAAGCAAGCATGAAATTCCTTTCAACGGACTCATAAACGAGACTTCTGGAATGCCTGCGAATTTGTTTTTCATCACACTCAGATCATCTGAGGCGGCTTCTTTGATATCAAATAAGATTCGGTATGCGGTACCAAATAACATATATGCAGTCGCGGTATGCATTTTTGATTCGTACTCGCGTCTTCCGTTGTTATCTAAGGTCGATTTACGTTCGTTGAGCGTAGACAACCCTGATGCATCCGAATAGCTATCTTTCAACCAAATCCCTATGGTGATTCCTTCTTGCAACGCATACAGCGCCTGATTCAAATGCAGCGGAATCGCAACAGAATCCGGAAGGAGTCGTTTTTTTAACGCTAAAATGGTTTTAGAAACCGAGGTCACATCAGCTCCGCCTGTTCCATTTGCTTTGGATAAGTACAATAAGATGGATTCATCCTTTTGGTTCTTATCGCGGCGTTGTGCTTTGCTTCCTTGCTCCCATTGCACGCCTTTTAGATACGAAGTAGCTTCATCACGCAGGGTAGCGAGTTCAGTTAATTTTATAGGAAATGTGGTATTGTGCTCCATAGATTATAGTTTAAGTGTTGCAATTTCGATAGGGTCTCTAGAAAGTCCGTAGACTTTATCAGGGATTTTATCGTAGAGTAATTGCATCACTCGGTGTGATGTAAAAAGGTATTTTTCGGGTCTTTTATTTTCCCAAACTTGCAGGTGTTGTTTGCTAAAAATGCCACCCTCAGTAATGCTATTTTTTGAGGCGGTCTCATTGATGGTCACGGATACGGCATAGGCCGAAAGGTCCAAGTTTTTATCGACAATCGATTGTAGGATCGCATGGGTGACTTCCAACTCATCTTTGGCAAATACACTGTGAATGGGCCCCAAATCTATTTTCTTGATTCTTTTAGGCAATACATTGACTAGTTTTTTATCGATTGCATACGCCATACTGTCTAGGGTGATACTCCGATCTGCAGTGGCTTCGAGCACTTCATAAATGTTTTCGATATAGTCCTCCATTTTTACTTTGTAGAGGTCAAAATACATAAAGCAAATAAACGGTCTGTTGTGTCCTACGTCATAAAATGCCCAACTGATCATATACTCCGTATCTGACGAAGGCGCGGTTTTGATGACCTTTCCTTGTACAAATCGCTTGAATAAATACTGACTCTCTACCGAGGTGTAATACACCACCGACGATGCCTGATGTAGCTTTTTATCTGAAATCGGTTCTTTGTATTTTAAAAGTGTCTCCAGAAACTCCTTTTTTAAGGTATCTACTGCCGGAAGCTTTTGCATGTACTCATTTTTGAGCTCCATATCATTGACGAGATATCGAAACTCTGAATAGTTAGGAAGTCCAGATTCGGTCAAGTCGACTTTCATTTTTTCTTCATCGTCAAAAAGGTATTTGACGCGAAATGCCTCTAGCGTATACGTCAACACATCGCAATATTGTTTGATATACGTCGTCTCAGACGGGCTGCATATCTGCTCTTCTTTTAAGGCTTTGACCAGCTCAGAAAAAGCGTGCTTTACAATTTTAAAATACACCTTGTATTGCTCTTTGGTTTCCAAAGTAGCACTGTCTAGTGGTGTGATGATTTCGTT
>CAYGQJ010000251.1:0-2747 GCA_964351845.1 uncultured Flavobacteriaceae bacterium
AGGCATAATAGCTCACTGCATAATCCGGGTTTCCTGCTGTAATCTCGGCATCTTTAGAGGTCAAATCAAAAATTCCCATGATCCCGTCATCGCTACACTCGACAAAATCAGTAACATCTTTATTTAATACGGGATTAGGAAGTACCGTCAATTGTACGTGAACACCTAGTCCCACACAATCATTAGCGGTATCACCATCGACACGAACATAAATATCTTGAACACCATTAACATCGGTAAGGGCTATGTTATTGGTATAATTCGTAATATCAGCAATCGCATTTATTTCACTTTGTGCTTCTTGAAGTGTCTCATAATAGGTAACTGTTAGTAATTGCCCTGCTGGGAACAAAGCCAATATCTGTGGCGTCGCGGTTACAAAATCAAATATGTCGACACCATCACTATCGGTATCACACTCGGAGAATTCTATTAAAAAGTTTGCAGGAATCTGAGAGGTATCCACCTCTAATAATAACTGTGCAGGACGTGAACATCCATTTACAGTGCTCACAATAACATCTATTGTTTCGTTATTAACAACACTGTTGGTATATGCAATAGGGTCAGCAATTGGAATGCCAAGGGAGTCAAAAAATTGAAAAGTCTCATTAGCGGCATCCGCAGATATTAATGATCCTGCTTGTAATAGGTTAAAAACAGAGAATCCATCGGTATCATCATCACACTGCGTCAATAAAGGCGCCGGATCTATAATCACAGGTAAAGGACCTACTTCTAGTACAATAGGAATGGCCGTAAAACAATCGGTGAAGGCATCATTCTCTAGCCTTGCAAAAATCGTTTGCCCCCCAGGATCTGTATTTGTAAATAATAATGGAAGTGGGAATTGGTCTAAAAGTGCGTCATTTGCATCAATATGATAGGTTAGTGTAAAAAGCGTTGGGTCTTGCGCTCCAAAAATAGTCCCGTTTAAAGAGGCTAAATTAAATTCGGTAAGACCATTCGTATCACTTCCATCAGACGTGTCATCACACACAATAAATGGCCCAGGATCTACAGGTGTAGGACGTTCATTTACTATAATCATAAATGAAGCTGTATCAAAACAGGCATTGTCAAATGCACTCTCCACTCTAATGAAAATTTCATCAGTAGGAGAATTATAAGCATTAGTTCCTGTAAGAGGTGCGTTATTCATCTCAGCATCTAATTGAGATAAATGAAAACTTACGGCAACTTCAGCTGGAACTTGAGTACCAATAATAACAGGAATAAGCGCATCTAGATTAAATATTTCTGTACCATCATTAGAAGCATCATCACAAACGATCTGATTTGTTGGGGCTGTTGCTATGGCTGATGCAAATTCAACAACAATAGAATCTGATCCAACACATCCAAAACCTGAATCCACTAGTACCTGATATTCTCCAGTAACTGTTACATCTAGTGTTGTATCAGTCTCACCTACAATATCTTCAAAAACTCCAGTAACCGTGTTAAAAACTTGCCATTGAAAAGTGGTTCCAATAGCGTTACTTGCAGAGGCATCTAAAGTCACTGTATCTCCTACACATGCATTTGTATCGCCAGCAATGGTTAGGTCGTCTCCCAAATCAACACCTAAATTAAAACTTCCTGCTTCTAGAAATACGGCTATGTCAAAGTTACTATCACCCTGATCTGCAACAACTAATTTAATTCTGTATGGATTCCCTGAAGTTACGGGAGATGTTGCTGTTAGAGGAACTGTTTGACCATTAAAATTGGTAGCCGATGTATTTGGATTGTTAAAAGGAAGGAAATTATATCGGTCAAAAAACTCTTCATTGACTGCGGCACACTGCCCAGGTACTTCTGGACGAATATTAGTTACTTCTATAGGAATATTTGTTCCAGGGAGTACTGCTAAGTTTTGAACAACACCTGTAGTGAGATCCGTTAAAATAAAAGCAAATGCGTCAGAAAAAGTACATTCAAATCCTTGATCGTACTCTTCGGAGGCCATGATAAAATTAAAACTAAGGTTATCTACAGAGGGTAAAAAATCGAATTGGATAAATGAGGCATCATTCGTTCCCACAGCAGTGGTATTCGCTTCTAAATCTGCATCACCTGGCCAATTTCCATTCCCTTGTGTGTTTGTATTTGGTCCTGGAGTATCAGTGATACTTCCAGAGACTAGAACAACACCAGCTTCAAACGGAAAATCAGTGCCTGTGGCATCAAAAGAGCCAACTCCATTATTTATGCCTCCAAAGTCTATTCCAGTAGATTTAGAAACATTACTGACTTGCGCACAATTTCCAGAACCGCCAATTAAAACATCCGAGACTAACATCTCTGCGTCTGCATCGGTTAAAATGGTGGTATCCACAGTGATTTGTGCCTGTGTTGTCACAAAAAATATAAGAGCTATAAGTAAAAGTAGTTTTGATCTCATAGGATTTTTTTCAAAGAGAGAATAACGGTAAAAATACCATTTTTATTATTAAAGGCTAAAAATTAAATGCTTCTATATTATATAACAACTTCATGTTTAAAAATCCTACTTTATTCTAGAGAAGGAATTAGGGATATGAAAATGTAATCTCTGTAAAGATTTAGGCAAAAAAAAACCTCACCAAAAAGGTGAGGTGTTAAAGTGAGCCCTGAAGGATTCGAACCTTCGACCGCCTCCTTAGAAGGGAGGTGCTCTATCCAGCTGAGCTAAGAGCCCTTACTTTAAGTTTTGTTTGAAGTGATCACGCTTCAGGCGTGACGACCTCCATCTTGTCGGGGTG
>CAYGQJ010000252.1:0-2738 GCA_964351845.1 uncultured Flavobacteriaceae bacterium
CCAGTTCTAAGGGTCCAATCAAAATCATCCCCTGATCCTTGAGACCAAGCCCCTAGTGTGTTTTCAAAACCTTCGTTATATGGGAAACTAGCTACTGTAGCATCACATGTTGCTGGTGGTGGTGGACCAGAACATCCGCTTACAAAAGAAGCCGTTTGATCTGTATTTGTATTGGTGCCTCCATTTGTGTTTTCAACAGCATTCAGCCCTACACCTCTTCTTGCAAAAGCATCCCAGATTAAACAGTTGTACTGTCCTCCATACAGATCTTGATCTGCTTGAAGAATACCGTCACGTCCAGAAACATATCCTGGATTGTTGGCAGTGTTTTTAAGTCCTTCTGTAACAAGAGCCATTGCGATGTTATTTCCTCCTGTTCCTGTATATTGATTACTGTCATATCCTTCAAGATCAATTAGGTCCCAAGTCATATCCCATAAGATAGTAGCAAAACCATATCCTACTCCGTGAGGTACAACTAAACTTGATACATCATTATAATCTGTTCCGTTTACAGCTAAATCTGTAGAATATCTTGTTGGACGAATTCCAGGGCCATCAGTCGCTTGTCCGACGGCGTAGGTGCCCACACCTCTTGCTGTATTTCTATCATCACCAGGACGAATCGTCATGACTAATCCAAACCAATCAGACCAACCTTCTCCCATCTGTTCAGATCCTCCTAAAGCATTTGTTCCAGGACCTCCTACAAGACGTGTAGAGATTCCATGACCATATTCATGTGCTATAATGACATTGTCAAAATCTCCATCTCTTGTTGGATTGGTAAATAAAAACATTTGCATTCTTGGGTTTTGACCATCTGGTGGTGTACCAAAGTTGGCATTATTTGTCCCACTACCATCTTGCGCATCTGCATTTACAGAATCACTTCCAGCACCTCCGTTTCCATAGTTATTTTCTTGAAAGTTTCCAGATGCTTCATTAAAACCGTACTGATACCAAACATCGTGCATGATGTTGTTCCAGTAGAATAAGTTGGTGGTAGCAGCTGGTAAAAAAGTAGAAGGGGTATTATTTAAATTTAATGGAAAATCAAAATTTAAACCACTTCCACCATCAGGAGTAGCGCCACTTCCATTATTCCCATTTGTATCTTCTTGCGCAAGCACATTATTACCTCTAGTATTTGTAAACTCTGCTCCTGCAGCACCATTGGTGTCATGCCATCCAAAAGGCGATGCAGTAGCATCTGCTGGATCTGTTACAATCGTACGGTTACCGTGATTAGGACTTTCGATTCCTAACGGATATACATTATAAGATCCTCCTCCTACGAACGCTGCATCTACAGATGCCGAGTTGTATGCTGCAATAGGCCCCATTTCAATAAAATCTTCGTTTGAAGCGTTTTCATGACTATGATTTTCATGATCTGGAGTTCCAAAATTACAAGAAACAACCCAGTCTTCTGTTTTTAAAACAGTTCCTGAAGTAGCATCTACGTGAACATTCCACCAGTGTTGCCCATCTAATGGAGAAATAGAAACTCTCCAAGTTAAATGTAACTTTCCTTCTTGGTATAGATATATTTTCTCTACTTGAATAGGTTCAGTGCTAATCCCAGAGTTTTCATAAACAAATACGCCATTTGACTTTTGAGTTGAATTTAGGTTTGAGGGTGCTGAGATTTGGTGTGCATTAATAACCTTCATAATGGCACTTTCTGGTGTCATTGAGGCTTGTGTTACACTAGCTTTTGTTCCTAAGTCATTAATAAATTGATTGATTTCCCACGTTACTTTCCCATCTGTAACCGTCAATTTATACCTACCATTTTCAATAGGTATTCCTTGATACATTTGCTGCACATATACGTGTTGTATTTGTGGGTTTAACGAGGGAACAACATCTGTGACTCTCCACTCGGAAGCATCCTGTGATGAAAACCCTGTTTCCGTTTTTTCTGCATGCTTGCTCAGGTAGTTTTGGACAATCCCATCCATGTTCTGTGCAATTACAGTAGATCCTAGCAAAAAAGTGGCTAAGAAAAATGTGTACATTTTCTTCATAATAATTGATAATTTATTGGTTAATTAGGAACTTGCTTATTAATAATTCAATTTTTTGTCTAAAAAAGCGATAATTTTTCAATAAATGAAATTTAATCGATGAAAAGCACACTTTTTTTTAAGATTTTTTTAAGATTTAATTTTTTCTTAAAAACGTTAAACAAAATCCTAGTAAATTGATAGGATTTAGAGCAGATAGATTCTTACATAAAAAACCCTCGATATTATATCAATATCGAGGGTTTATACACACTTTTTTTAGTGCTTAAACGTACTTACTTTTTAATAAACCTTTTGTTCATTGTGTTGCCATCTACTTCTATTTCTATAACGTAGATACCCGCAGTAAGTCTAGAAACATCTACTGTACTTGTAAAGGCTCCTTTACGCACTACTTGTCCTAACATATTGTATATGGTAAGTGTCTGTGCATCTGCACCCGTTACTTGTACGTTAAGTTGTCCTCTTGTCACTGGATTAGGGAAGATAGAAAAATCAAACGAAGTTGCTTGCGATCCTGTTTCGTTTTGAGTATTTAGATCTGCAAACGAAGTCGTTGTACTAGTACTTACATTTACGATGTAATCTTCTACTTCTCCATAGGTAAAGCTTTCACATGCTGTTGGTAAAGCATTATACTTCATGCTAACTCTCATACGTGTAGGTCCTTGAGCTGCTCCTGCTGGTACCGTGATGGTGCCTGTG
>CAYGQJ010000253.1:0-2729 GCA_964351845.1 uncultured Flavobacteriaceae bacterium
TACGCTCTTTGAAAGCGGACTTTTAAAAAGTATCAATAACGAGTACGCCTTTATTTTTAAATTGATTCATGGCAGGAAGTTCGGTGATCGCATCTTTTAATGTGATCGTCCGCTCGATTAATTTTTCGGGATGTAACTGTCCGTTTTTAATCATGGCAAGCATTTCTGGGTAGCGATGTGCTTGCATCCCGTGGCTTCCTATGATTTCTAATTCATCCGAAAGCACCCGATCCATAGGTACTTTTTGGTGTTTATGATCACCCGTCATCAATCCTACCTGAATGTGTTTGCCTCTTTTGCGCAAGCAGGAAATCGAGTTAAAACAAGTCACGGCACTTCCCAAGGCATCGACCGATACGTGTGCACCTCCTTGTGAGCATTCTTTGATATGGGCTACAATGTCCCGATGATTATTTGCGTTGATGGTGTGTGTGGCGCCTAGCGCTTTCGCGAAAGCTAACGTCTCCTCATGAATATCGATAGCGATCACTTGCGCACCCACCGCGTGTGCAATCATAATGGCAGACAATCCAACACCGCCACAACCGTGTACTGCTACATACTGACCTCCTTGCACCTTTCCTTGATCTATAATCGCTCTGTAGGAGGTAATGAATCGACATCCTAAAGTTGCGGCGGTACTATCACTGATTTCCTCGGGAAGTTTGACAAGATTGGTCATGGCATAATCTACAGTGGTATATTCGGCAAATGACCCCCAATGGGTAAACCCGGGTTGTGATTGGGTATCGCATACTTGGTGATTCCCAGAAATACATTGAGGACAACTTCCACAGCCACAGACAAAAGGCATGGTCACACGATCACCAATGGCAAATCCTTTGACGTCTTTTCCTAACGCTTCTATGGTGCCAGCCAACTCATGACCAGGAATATGAGGTAACTGGATATCTGGATCATGCCCCATCCACCCATGCCAATCGCTTCTACAAAGTCCGGTAGCGGCTACTTTTATGACCACTCCGTGGTCTTTAGGAGAAGGGTCTTTTACATTCTGAATGCTCAATGGAGCTTGAAAATTCTCGTATACAAGTGCTTTCATTAAATAGGTACTGTTTTTTTAGGTATCTTTAAATAGCATTATATCGTTCTATCTATGAAAATTATATCAAAAATAGTGTGTGTTGTATGTGTTCTTATGTCATTTCAATCGTATGGACAACAACTACAAAATACGCCAAAAATAACAATGAATACATATAATTTTAATGTATCCTCCTTAGGGAATCAAAATGGATTTACATTAACTGTAGGGAAGCAAGGAATATCAAATATATTTGATCCTAGCTATGGTCTCGCACGTCATGCTGATTTTACTAAGGTGATCGATAGCTATAAACAAAATCTACTCAGTGATACTTTTGTAGATACATCTTTTCTTTATGAAAGGGGAAATTATGGAAAAACATCAAATCGTGATAGCGCGCGCCCTAGAGTAACAAATCTTAAAAGTTTTATTGTGACAGGTCTTGTCAATACTTTTTTTAATTAATTTTTTAAATTATTGACTATGCACATCATCTCTCGTTCTTTATTCTTGTTGTTATTTCTAGTGTCTTTTGGAGCACAAGCGCAAGCCCCTACACCGTATTTCAGTGGAATATTGGATATAGATGCGAGTAATTTTATGTTACAAAGTAAGAAGATTCAAAACATGAATATTGATATCTCGTTTCGTTTTAATAGACTTCCTAACATTGATGGGGTGAATTCGTTTTCTCGTTTTAATAACGTGACAGGACTTAATGATACGTATATCCGATATCAAGAAACTTACGAGTATACAAGTTCTTCTATACTACTAGAAAACCAAGTACGTGGAACGTCTAAAATAGATTCTTTTAACCCTAATGGCGCTAGAAATCTTGGTGGTGCCCTTTTAACAGGGGTTTTTAATCTTATTTTTGATTGATGCGATCTAGAAATGGCTTCATGTCTAATAGTTTGATATCATCCCGTTTTCTAAGCTCTCTTAAGAACCATCCTTTGTGACCGGCGCCATAGATAATAAGCATACGTTTCCCTTTATAGCGATGTTTTTCTAATGCCTTTTCAATATGCCAGTAGTGTGCAATATTGATATTTTCCCATCCACCAAGACCTAGCTCGACATTAAATAGCCGATTGTAGGTTTGTAATGCTATATCTTGAATACTATCATATGCATGTGTATGGATAAAATAGGGGTCATTGACTTTTCCTGTAGCTTTGTATAAAGAGTCAGAAAGTTGATTTGCTGCGATATATGCTTGCCAATCGCCTACACGACTACTGTCTCTGCTTATAGCTCTTAATTTTGCACTACGTTCTTCTGCCATAGGACGGGTCCAACCTGCCGTAGGAATGATCTCAAAATCGAGTTCTTTATTCAAAGGGAATACCACATCGACATATTCTGGGAAACGCATCACACGAGGTTCTGAGATACTATCGTCTCTTCTAAAGCCTTCCATGGCTTCTTGCATGCGATCTGGCGGGATTTCAGCTAAGATGTAATCTGGCTTGATCTCACGGATGAGTTTATCTAGGTATGCTGTATTGTATACTGAATCTGTTTTATGTCCTCCATGAATGGCTCCTAAAACCAATACTTCATTTAGTGGTTTTTCTATTGCTTGCGTGTCTTGTTGTTGTGCGCAACTTAGGACAAATATGGGTAGGAGGGAAAGAAGGTATTTTAGTTTCATAATGGCTTTTGTCGTATCAGG
>CAYGQJ010000254.1:0-2565 GCA_964351845.1 uncultured Flavobacteriaceae bacterium
GTAAGGTTAACTAATTGTTCTGCGAATTCTTTTAAATCTGCCATTTTCTATCGTTTTTAAAAAATAATCTTAATTATATAATTGTTAATAGTGCGTACTGCTTAACCTTCCTTTTCAGAAAGGGTTTTGATAATACCAGCGATCGTACTTCCACCTGATTTAAGAGCGCTAATAACGTTCTTAGCAGGTGACTGAAGTAATCCAACGATTTCTCCAATAAGTTCTTCTTTCGACTTGATATCTACCAGTGCATCTAGTTGGTCATCTCCAACGTAGATAGCTTCTTCTATAAATGCTCCCTTTAATATTGGGCGATCAGCTTTCTTACGAAATTCTTTAATCACCTTTGCTGGGGCATTACCCGTCTCAGATAACATGATTGCAGTATTTCCTTTCAATACTTCTGGAAGTTCTGCGAAATCCTTATCCGATGCATCCATTGCTTTAGAAAGCAATGTGTTCTTAACTACTGCTAATTTAATTCCAGCTTTAAAACAAGCGCGACGTAATTTTGACGTGCTATCTGCATTTAATCCAGATATATCAGCCAAATAAATATGAGCACTGCTTGCTAACTGCGTAGTTAAATCTTCTATTACTATTGATTTTTCTTCTCTTGTCATAATTTCTAATTTAACTAGTAGCGTACGCTTTAGAATCTACTTCAACACCAGGACTCATTGTACTTGATAAAAAGATACTTTTTATGTACACTCCTTTTGCGGTAGTAGGTTTTAATTTTACTAATGTAGTCAGTAATTCTTTTGCATTACCTGCAATTTTATCAGCATCAAAAGATGCTTTTCCTACAGAAGCATGAACAATACCAGTTTTGTCAACTTTAAAGTCGATTTTACCAGCTTTTACATCTGTAACTGCTTTTGCGATATCCATTGTTACCGTACCAGTCTTTGGGTTAGGCATTAAACCACGTGGTCCTAAGACACGTCCTAATGGTCCTAATTTCCCCATAACACTTGGCATTGTAATAATTACATCTACATCAGTCCATCCTCCCTTGATTTTATCAAGATACTCATCAAGACCAACATAATCTGCACCTGCTTCTTTTGCTTCTGCCTCTTTATCTGGAGTAACAAGTGCTAGCACTTTTACATCCTTACCAGTTCCGTGTGGTAGTGTAACTACACCACGAACCATCTGGTTTGCTTTACGAGGGTCTACATTAAGACGTACAGCAATATCTACGGAAGCATCGAAATTTACGTTGCTTACTTCTTTTATTAAAGCAGAAGCATCAGCAAGATTATACGCTTTACCAGCTTCAATCTTAGCTTGATTTTCTTTTTGCTTTTTTGTTAATTTTGCCATTTTAATTTTCTTTTTGGATGTTAAGCTGGAGCATCTCCACCTTTAACCGTGATACCCATTGATCTTGCAGTACCAGCAACCATTTTCATAGCGCTTTCTATAGTAAATGCATTTAAATCAGGCATTTTATCTTCTGCAATAGCTTTTACTTGATCCCAAGTAACTTTTGCAACTTTTTTACGGTTAGGCTCACCTGAACCACCTTTTACTTTAGCTGCTTCCATTAATTGAACTGCTGCCGGTGGAGTTTTAATCACAAAGTCAAAAGACTTATCTCCATAAACAGTAATAACAACAGGAAGCACTTTACCAGCTTTATCTTGTGTTCTAGCATTAAACTGCTTACAGAACTCCATGATGTTAACGCCGGCCGCACCTAAAGCAGGTCCTACTGGTGGAGAAGGGTTTGCAGCGCCTCCTCGTACTTGTAACTTTACAACCTTACTTACTTCTTTTGCCATTTTTCAAAATTTAACTTTGACTTGTTCTGAGAGTTGGAAGCAATAGAACAAAATCCAAAATATATTAGTGTAACACTTATTTATTTATACTTTCTCAACTTGCATGTAGCTCAACTCTAAAGGTGTTTTTCTTCCGAATATCTTCACCATCACCTCTAGTTTACGCTTTTCCTCATTCACTTTTTCTACAGTTCCATTAAACCCATTAAATGGACCGTCTATTACCTTTATAGTTTCACCTACAGTGAAAGGAATTGCTACATTGTCTTGTTTTACAGATAATTCATCCACCTTACCTAGCATACGATTTACCTCTGACTTACGGAGCGGTACAGGATCTCCTCCTTTTACTTCTCCTAAAAACCCTATCACACCGTTTATAGATTTGATAATATGAGGAATCTCTCCTCCTAAATGAGCTTTTACCATAATGTAACCAGGAAAATAAACTCTTTCCTTGTTTATCTTTTTACCATTACGGATTTGTATTACTTTTTCTGTAGGTACTAAAACTTCCTCTATATAGTCTTCAAGTTTTAATCTTCCGATTTCTTGCTCTATATATGCTTTAATTTTATTTTCTTGACCACTAACGGCCCTTACTACATACCAATCTTTGGTGTTGTTTGTCTTAGCCATAGTTATAAAATTAAGAGCCAGCGCCTACTATTTTTTCAAAATACAGCTTAATTACGTTACTAAAAACAGAATCAACACCCCAAACTGCTAAAGAGAATATAATTGAAAAAACAGCAACTACCACCATAAGACG
>CAYGQJ010000255.1:0-2528 GCA_964351845.1 uncultured Flavobacteriaceae bacterium
TGTGATCTTTATATATTTTCTTAAACTATCTTTTTGGGTAAAATAGGAGTATGAAGTCGCTAATTGCCCATATACTTTTCCATTTTTTGGATCAAGTTTAATTACTTTTTTTAAGTTTTCAATGACTAAATGCAAATAATCAGCATCTTTCGTTTTGTAAAATAATTCACCATAACTTGTCGCAAGAGATTCATATACTTTAGGATTTCCTGGCTCAATATCTATTGAGGTAAGAAAGTAGTTAATTGATTTTTCAAATTCGCTATTTCTTCCTAAAAGGTTGCCAAAGCCCCAATATACTTCGGGGTTTTTGTCATCCAAAAGCCATGCTTGATTAAATCTTTTCATTGATGCATCAAGTTCATTTGTATAATAATATTCCCACCCTTTTGAAATATAATATTCAGATGCTTCTTTTCTGTTTTCAAATTCTTGCTCAGAGGCTAAAATAAAGGCATTGTCAGTTTGAATTTGTTGTTTACATTTTTCAATACTTCCATACATAGGAAGTACATTAATTCCTTCTGGACATTCTTGTTGTGACGTACAACTAAGTAGACAACTAAAAATGAATACGACGAATAGGTTCTTCATTTCGTTTTTTACATACATTGGTTACTGTGGCTATTTGATCTTCATAGATCCTATGAAATAGGATGAGAAGAATTAATGGTCTCTAACAAATCGTACACTTTTAATCAACCCATTTTCAACTTCATAGATGGATATGTACTTTGTATCGATGCCATCTTCTGTAACAATCTCATGATTGATCACATGATTTCCATTATTCATTTGATTCACAATATCAACCTGAATAGACTTGTTTGCAAACTTAGGTTTAAAAATCGAAGTAATATTCTCTGTTCCCATTCCTAATAGTTTTTCAGGATAGGTGTAAATGGCAACATCATCTGCATAAAGTTTTATAAATTCCTCAAAGTTATGCTGATTATAAAAATGCATTCTTTGATTAACGACTTTTAAAGCTGTTGAATTCGAACCCTGTTCCTGAGACTGTTTACCGTCAGTCGTATCTGAATGACACCCGAAAGCCAAAACGAATAGTAAAAGGCAAAGATTGAATTGTTTCATGGGAGCAGGTTTTAAATGAAGTCTAGGTGTTTTTCATAGTATTAGCTACGTAAACGAGTCCTAAATTAATAAAAGAAAACGAACCAGAAGCAAAGACACGTTTACTTGTATAATTAGCGTTGTCTTTTTTTCGCTTTAAGCGAAAAACCATACAACACCTTTAAATGTTGTAACGAACCTATGTTTTTTTAATACGTATTATAGTTTCCAAACGTTCTCCTTCCCATTTTCTGTATACCGAATGGAGAATTCGTGTGTTTTCAGATTGGCATCTAGGCTTGCAAAGTCATCCTCATTCCTCCACGTGATGTGTACGCGTTCTTTTAAAGTATCATGAAACGTCACGGTTCCCTGAAAAGCCGGAGATGTATTTCGCAATCTGATCATCTCTAATTGGTGTTTGACCACCTCTTTTTCAAGCCCCGCTGTAATGTCTTCCATGCTCAAATTGGTGCGGTTGATTTCTTTGTGACCGCCTTCACCCGCGGCATCGGCGGCGGCATAATCATTGGTTCCTGCAAAAATATCCAAATACCATACTTGCGGAATTCCAGGCATAAATAACTGAATCGCCCTTGCCAACAATAGTTTTTGTTCGCTTTCGCCCAATGCACTAAAATAGGTCGCATTCACTTGATAATAGCCGATTTTCTTGCCATCAGCGCCGTACAGATTTTTGACACGACCACCACGTTCTAAAATGAGATCCATCATTTCTTCAATCTCCGCATCTTCTAATAAGCCTTTATGATACACGCCATTGACTTCTTTTCCTTTTAAATCCATCACAGGGATGCCATCGTGGCACCCGAGCATATTCACAGTTTGATAGCCTTTTTCAATCACCTCTTTCCCCCAAGCGAGCAGTGCTGTATGCGTTCCTTTTTCGATAGCGTGGATTAAGAGTCCGGGTAAGAAAAAGTCATAAATCGCATAGCCTTCTTGGGCGACTTCATCGTGTAAGTGAAGTCCGTATTCTGCATGGATTTCGGGAAGCAGCAACAAATTGTTTTTTTGGGCGATTTCGTTGATTTTCGCCAAATACTCCCACGTGCCCGGTTTGTTGAAAAAGTTGGTTTCGCCAACTTCCTTATGCAAATACGCAAAGGCATCCAAGCGTAAGATCTGACACCCATAACTACCGACTTTTGCCAAGACTTCTTCGTAAAATTCCCATACCAAAGGGGATTTGGCGTTCACATCCATTTGCCCCAAATAGCTTCGTTTGCTATTCACAATCCTTAAAATCGCTGTTGTATGGCCTTGAAAGTTCCCAAAATCAATACTTTTTACGTCTTGTTGGTTACGAATAGCTGTATTGACGATCTCACAAATCGCTGTCGCGGCTTCGGTAGTTACTTCTGGGAGGGACCGTAGGTCGGTTGCGGTGAGTTCTTGATAGCTTATTTTTTGATAAAACGTATTCCAATACG
>CAYGQJ010000256.1:0-2489 GCA_964351845.1 uncultured Flavobacteriaceae bacterium
TTTTTCAGCTTCGGGAAATTTTTTCCATTCTCTGTATAGAATTCCTATTTCATTTCTAGCTAGAATATTACCTTCTTCTGCTAGTTTTAATAACCATTTTTCAGCTTCGGGAAATTTTTTCCATTCTCTGTATAGAATTCCTATTTCATTTCTAGCTAGAATATTACCTTCTTCTGCTAGTTTTAATAACCATTTTTCAGCTTCGGGAAATTTTTTCCATTCTCTGTATAGAATTCCTATTTCATTTCTAGCTAGTATATTACCTTCTTCTGCTAGTTTTAATAACCATTTTTCAGCTTTGGGAAATTTTTTCCATTCTCTATATAGAATTCCTATTTCATTTCTAGCTAGTGTATTATCTTCTTCTGCTAGTTTTAACAACCATTTTTCAGCTATTTCAGGTTTCTTTTTCAGTTTGTATAACTTCCCTTTATTTAATCGTAAATAGTTGTTGTCGGGTTCAATTTGTAAGCCTTGATTAAGTATTTCATCAGCTTCTTGAAAATCTTTTTTTGCTAATAGTAATAATACTAATTCGGTATAAGCATCAATTATTTCTGGGTATAATTGAATTCTATATTTCAATCTATCAATAGAAGCTTTACTATTATTATTAATTAGACTCTTTATTTTATTAGAACTACCAAATATTACCTGTTGCCTTTTCAAAAAATCTGAGTACGTATCGGTCTGCATATTCAAATAATGAGAACCAGCAAGCTTAAAACTTTCAATATCTTCTAATTCAGAATCAATAGCTTTCTTTTCATAATATGCGGCAGCTATGTGATGTAGTTCATTCTTTATTTCATCGGTGTTTTTATCATAAAGCAATTCTCTTACTAGAGCATGAAGCTCAATTTGATTAGCGTTGTTTTGCCATATAAAATCTTTACGAACAAGGGATTGAAAATGGATTTGATCTGTGAAAGCAGGAATTTGCTGTATTACAGATTTATCAAATGAAGTGGTAAATACAGCCATTTGCTGTAAAAGAGACATTTCTTCTTTTTTACCATGATTAATCACAGAATCTAATAGTCGATCCATATAGATTTTTGAATTAGAGTCTGTTTCAGCATTAAAATTTTCTAAATTCTCAATAACTGAGTTCTTTGCGCCTATATTTTTGTATAATTCAAAAATAAATTTTACCCCAAGCGGATACCCTTTAAGTACTCTAAATAACTCTTCAAGAACTAAATCACTTAATTCAAAAAAGTCATTAAAATTTGATTTATCGTAATAATAATTTACGTATTCTAAAAAATCTGGCTTCTCAAGCCTATTAAGCCGTATGGAATAAATATCGATATCATTATTAATAAATTCAGGCGGAAGTGATCTAGAAACGACTACAGCTTTTCCTTTCCTTAAATTAGATAGGTTTAGTATAGCGTCTCTTAAGAATCGATCAGAGACTTCATAAAAATCATCTATAATGATCGTTTTAGATTCATTTTCTATCTGTTTTATAAAATTTCGTAATAATTTTTGAGGATCTGTTTCTATTCCAGCGTCAAAACACACATTATATAATTCTAAAAAATCGCTATTCTTATGTGCTAAAAAATAAACAGGCTCTTCCTCCAATACAGTAATAACATCATATAAGAGATGTGTCTTTCCCATACCTCCTGATCCATATAGGAAAAGAAAACTGTCATTGCCAAATTCAAAATAGTCTTTAATTTCTTTTTTTTCTTTTACTCTTCCTTTAGATTGTACTTTATAATTTCTTATTCTGCCGCTTTGAATTTTTTCAGAAGATGTAAGCGTATTAGATTCTTTTTTTGGAGGATTTAAAAGAAGTGTTAATTGATTTAATTTTTTGTTGATAGCAATAATCTCTTGATTAGAAGCCGTTGCAATATCTTTTATCGTCGTTAAATTTTGTGTTTGATTAAAAAAGAATTTAGATTGTATATACCTCCAAGCGCTTTCTTTCTCCATTAATTTTTTATAAAATAAGTCGAGAAATAAATCTTGTTCAGGTTGTAAACTTATTGTTTCTTGAGAGCCGATAAGATGAATAGAATCTCTGAATTTGAGTTGATTCCGTTCTCTTAATATTTGATTTGGGTATAATTGTTTTATAGCTTCATCGTATGCACTGATCACTTGCCCTTCAACCGTTTTATCGTTTAATAGATTACTTAAAAGATTATTTGTTCTTCCTGCCGCAAATGCAATTAGAAATGGTTTTATTAAAAGGGGTATAACTAACAATATATCAAAATACTTTTGGTGTGCTTAAATTTTAAAACCTAATTTAATGATAATTAGTGAATAACCTTTAATTTTTTGTAGTATTACTTTTATTAAGCTTGCTAATAGTGTTTAGATATATTCAATATTTATTTTCGCGAAAGCCTACTAACTCCTATAACTACTTAGAGCAAATGATCTTCTTAAGAATCGCAATCTGACCTAGGTGATAATGGGTGTGCTCGACGATGCCTTGTAAATTCCGGTAGTAATTACCGTAT
>CAYGQJ010000257.1:0-2449 GCA_964351845.1 uncultured Flavobacteriaceae bacterium
ATGAGCTCTATAAAATAGACGACGCGATGAAAGCTGGTTTCGGTTGGGAACACGGGCCATTCCAGATTTGGGATGCTATAGGTGTCGAAAAAGGAATCAAACTTATGGAAGCTGAAGGGCTTGACGTTGCCCCTTGGGTGACTGAAATGATCGCTTCAGGAAGCACTACCTTTTATACTGTAAAAGAAGGTTCTACACATTTTTATGACATTCCTTCCAAAGCACAAACCAAAGTACCCGGACAAGATGCCTTTATCATTTTGGACAATATCAGAAAACAAACCGAAGTCTTTAAAAACTCAGGCGTTTCTGTACAAGATTTAGGCGACGGCATCTTAAACGTAGAATTCCGTAGTAAGATGAATACCATTGGTGGTGACGTACTCGCCGGTCTTAATAAAGCGATTGATATTGCTGAGAAAGACTTCGCTGGACTCGTCGTAGGGAACCAAGGACCTAACTTCTCTGTCGGTGCCAATATTGGAATGATCTTTATGATGGCCGTAGAGCAAGAATATGACGAGCTCAATATGGCGATCAAATATTTCCAAGATACCATGATGCGTATGCGATATTCCGCGATCCCAACCATTTCTGCCGCACACGGTATGACGTTAGGAGGGGGATGTGAATTATCACTACACGCAGATAAAGTTGTTGCTGCGGCTGAAACCTATATCGGACTCGTAGAGTTTGGTGTCGGTGTGATTCCAGGCGGTGGAGGTTCTAAAGAAATGGCATTACGTGCCTCTGACACCTTTAGAAAAGGTGATGTAGAGCTGAATGTGCTTCAAGAACACTTCCTGACCATCGGAATGGCAAAAGTATCCACGTCTGCGTATGAAGCATATGACACAGGAATCTTACAAAAAGGAAAAGATATTGTGGTTGTGAATAAAGACCGTCAGATTGCCACGGCAAAAGCACACGCCAAAATCATGGCAGATGCAGGCTACACACAACCTGTAAAACGCAATGACGTACTAGTATTAGGAAAGCAAGCCTTAGGGATGTTCTTAGTCGGAACAGACAGTATGGAAGCCAGTCACTATATCTCAGAACACGATAAGAAAATAGCTAATAAACTCGCCTATGTGATGGCCGGAGGAGATCTATCAGAACCCACCAAAGTATCAGAACAATACTTACTGGATATAGAACGTGAAGCCTTCCTATCCCTGACCACAGAGCGTAAAACATTGGAGCGTATTGAGCATATGTTGAAAAGAGGGAAACCGCTTCGCAACTAAAGCCCCACCTAGCCTCCCCAAAGGGGAGGAATAAAGAAATTAAAATGGTAAGGTTTTGCTTTCGCGAAAGCGTAAAAAGAATAAAGAAAATAGAGTATAGATTATAGAACAGATAGATCGCAAGACATAATTTTAGGAATTTAAAAATTTGGAAAGACGGGGTGATTTTCGTTACTCTAAATTATAAATTGACTAAAGCATTTCCTAAAACTGAACTCTATAATATAACAAGTCAAATGAATAGATGTGCAGTTTCAATCGCAAGCAATATTGCAGAAGGAACAAGCAAAAGTACTGATAAGCATTTTTTAAAATATTTAGAAGATAGTTTAGGATCTGCTTTCGAATGGGAAACACAATTAATCGTCTGTAAAAGACAAAACTATATTGATGAAGAATTGTTCACAGATTTGGAAAAGCGAGTAACACTCTTACAAAGCAAAATTTCGAATTTTATGAACAGATTTGAATAACAAGCGTCTTGATTCTTGAATCCCTTGATTCCTGACTCATTGAACGCAGTTCAATAAACATTAGATTATGACAAAGACCGCATATATCGTAAAAGCCTACCGCACCGCCGTAGGGAAAGCACCAAAAGGAGTATTTCGCTTTAAGCGAGCAGATGAGTTGGCAGCAGAAACCATTCAATACATGATGAATGAGTTGCCCAACTTTGATAAAAAACGCATCGATGATGTGATTGTGGGAAATGCGATGCCAGAAGGGTCACAAGGACTCAATATGGCACGTTTGATCTCCTTGATGGGATTAGACATTATTGACGTACCCGGTGTGACTGTGAACCGTTTTTGTTCCTCAGGAATCGAAACCATTGGAATGGCGGTTGCCAAAATCCAATCAGGCATGGCCAACTGTATCATTGCAGGGGGTGCTGAGTCGATGAGTTCTGTACCCATGACAGGATTCAAACCTGAATTGAACTACGATATCGTAAAATCAGGACACGAAGATTATTATTGGGGCATGGGAAATACCGCAGAAGCCGTAGCCAATGAGTACAACGTATCTCGTGAAGACCAAGATGAGTTTGCGTACAATTCGCATATGAAAGCCTTAAAAGCACTCGCAGAAGACCGTTTTCAAGATCAGATCGTACCGATTAATGTGGAGCAGACGTATATCGATGAGAACGGAAAGAAAGCCACTAAGGAATATACGGTTACGAAAGACGAAGG
>CAYGQJ010000258.1:0-2430 GCA_964351845.1 uncultured Flavobacteriaceae bacterium
CTTTATTGGGTTTCAAGAGTATTTGTATCGGGAGAGGGCGATGTAGGATAAAAAATAGATTTAGATTATTTTGAAGAGTAATAAACAAATACACTAATAAACCCAAGTCCTATAAATTTTATGAATCAAAATTACAATCAAGACTCTTTTAACAAAGGACAAGCTTTTGAAGACTTTGTGGAGAAAATCTTATTTCCCGAAAGTCATTATGAATTGTTGCATAAAACCAATACCTATGATCAAAATAGTCAGCGATATGTAGGAGATTCTAGAAAGCCAGATTTTAGATTCAAATGTATTCTTACAGGTATTGAATTTCATGTAGAGGCAAAATACCGTTCTAAACCCTTTCAGGGACATTATGATATTTTAAGTGATGCGCAAGTCGCTAGTTTTCCAGAACTACAACAAGAAAACTGTCGTATTTATATCGCTTTAGGATATGGAGATACAGCAGATAACCCAGCCTATGTGAGCTTTATTCCTTATGAACTACATCAAGATAAACAGATTCTAGTTGAAAATGCGCTTACACATCAAGTCTCAAAAAACACCATAGCAAGTACATTGATATATAATCCAGTAGAAGAGATTGCTTTAGAGACACAAATTGATATTCCTATTGAAGAAGGAAATAAAAAAGAAGAGAACGAAAAGGAAAAAACAAATCTATCGCTTTCTACAAAAAGATCAGGACGAACGATAGCGATGGGCATTGCTATAGCATTAGCGCTTATTGCCATGGTTGCAGGTATTTTATACTTTCCCATGGATAAAGAAGACCCGTATGAAATTGAAATGAAGTCCCGTATTAAAAATTATTACGCATTGAGTGATGCAAATAACCTCCAAGAATTAACGACGTACATCTCTCCTGATATGTCTTTTTGGTATGGTTTAAAAAATCCGTCAGTCCAAGAAGTAATAGATAATATCAAAGAATACCGTAGTAAATTTCCTTTTTCAGAATATTCGGTAGATTGGACAAAATTTGATGTTACTCCAAATCCTGATGGCGGTTACTATGCGATCTATCCTCTTGAATATAAAGTGAAATCAAAAATAAAAGCTCCTTACAAAGTTTATGATTTAAAGCTACTTACAGTTTGGGATGAAAACATGAAATTAGTCAGTATCAAAGAGATTAGACAATGAAGTAATTTCTCTGAACCTACTTAAAAAGTATTCATAAAGTCTTTTGCTTCCGCGAAAGCGAAACAAAACAAAAAAACACCCAGAACATCCCTACATTCAGGAATACTCAAAGCGTTCTATATATGCTGTACAAGAAGACTACCCCCTACCCATTACTCAACACCACTCGAAAACGAGCTTTGCCATCTTTTAAATGCTGTACCGCTTCATTAATTTGCTCCATGGGGAATTCTTCTACCGTAGGATAAATATCGTGACGTACGCAGAAGTCTAACATGGTTTTAGTCAGTGCTGGGCTTCCTAAGGGGCTCCCTCCTATTGATTTTTCACCGCTTATCAAACTAAATGCAGGAATTTGTAAGGGTTCTAAGCCCGCGCCTACCGTATGGAATTTCCCTTTGGGGGCTAATGTCGTCAAATACGAATTCCAATCGAGGGTGACATTGGTGGTATTCAGGATAAAATTCAGTTGTCCTGCGATGCTCTCTAAAGCCTCTGGAGATCGGGAATTAATGACTTTGGTAGCACCCATTTCGAGAATCTGGGCTTCCTTTTCAGGGCTAGAGCTAAAGGCAATCACCTCACAACCCCAATGTTTTAAAAACTTAAGCGCCATGTGTCCGAGTCCGCCAATGCCAATGACGCCTACTTTATGGGTAGGCAATACGCCTGATAAAATAATCGGATTAAATACCGTAATCCCACCACATAACAAAGGGCCTGCTTTGGCAAGATCAATTGCATCTGGTAACGGAATCGCCCACGACCAATGACCGCGAACATGATCGGCGAAACCGCCGTGGCGTTGTACAATGGTCGCTTCTCGGGTATTGCATAAATGATGATCCCCACTCATACACTCGTGACAGCTCATACAGGAAGCAGAATTCCATCCAAGACCGACTTTATCACCGACTTTTATATTTTTGACCGCATCTCCTGCCGCAATGACTTCGCCTATGATCTCATGACCAGGCACCAATGGGTATTCCGTCATCCCCCAATCATTATTCATCATACTCAAATCCGAATGACAGATTCCACAGTAGTGCACTTTAATATCGACTTGTTCGCTTCCTAATTCGCCTAATTCGTAGGTAAATGAGGATAATTTTTCGTTGGGTGCCGTAACGGCGTATGCTTGTACTTTCATGGTCTATTTTTTTGAGTGTTCGTTGAGTGTTCGTTGAGTTTTGATAGAAGTACTAAGGTACTATTTTTACAAGGTATAACATTCTATAACAATTGAAGATGCTTATTATGGCTTGTTTTAAT
>CAYGQJ010000259.1:0-2401 GCA_964351845.1 uncultured Flavobacteriaceae bacterium
TTAGTTTTGTCTCTGGTCTTTCCGATTTAAGTACGTTAGATCTTAGTAATAATCAGCTTATAAAAATTCCAAAAGAAATTATAGCATTACCTATTGAAATCAGTTTAGAGGAATACGGAAGAAAATTAAATCTTTATGATAACCCTATAGAAGAACCTCCTATAGAGATTATCAAGCAAGGGAAACAGTCGATGTTAGCGTGGTATGCTGCGACTAAAAAGAGCCTCAATGAAATCAAAATCATCCTGATAGGTGATCCTAAAGCAGGGAAAACCTCGTTACTACGAAAATTAAAAGACGGAACTTTCAATGAAAAAGAAGTCCAAACAGATGGGGTGAATATAGAAGATATTGATTTTGGGATTGAAAAAACCTTTAGAAATCAGAAGAAAATACATCATTTAACAGGCCACTTTTGGGATTTTGGTGGGCAAGAAATCATGTCTGCTACCCATAATTTCTTTTTAACCAAGCGTTCGGTCTATGTACTTGTTATAAATGCTCGAGAGGACAAAAATGTGTCGTCTACGATTCGTAAAGAGGTGAAACGCATTAAAGCCACAGGGGGTAATTCCCCTATTATTGTGGTGGCAAATCAAATAGACATCAATGCTGGTTTTGGCTTTGAAAATGAATATGAATTGCAGAAAGAATTTCCTCAGATCAAGTATTTTATGAAAACGTCCTGTAAAACAGGCAAGAAAATAGAAGAATTAAAAAAAAGGTTAGAAGAATTAATATTAGATGCAGAGTTATTGAATACTGAAATAGATGAGCGTTGGATTTCCATTAAAGAACAATTTCAAAAAGAATTGACAGGAGAGAATTACTTTTTAAATCATAGTCGATTTAAAAAAATATGTATTGATTCAGAAATTGAGAAAGAATCTTCTAGGGAAAATGCTTTAGAATTCCTTCACGATCTAGGATTGGTCTTACACTTTAAAGAAGTAAAAGGATATGATTATTATGTACTTAACCCCTACTGGATTACATACGGGGTATATCAAATTTTAACCTCTGAGAGAGCTGGAAAATTGAATGGCATTATACCTAACAAAAAGTTAGAATATATTATAAATGATGAGAAGGATAAAAAGAAAGTATATCAGCACGCAAACTTCAAAAAGATAACCTATGATGAAAGAGAAAGGGAGTTCTTGATTGAAATTTTACACCAATTTAAGCTTTGTTTTAAATTGCCTACTAAAGATCAATTTATTATTCCTGATTTATTAAGTACCATAGAGCCTATAGAGGTTACAGAACCAATACGAAACTCTAAAGAATGTATTCGATTTGTATATTCCTATGATTTTTTACCCAGAACGATCATGCCTAATATCCTTGTTGAAACTCATGCATATCATAAAGAAATATGGCGAACAGGTTGTGTACTGGATTGTAATGGAAGCTTAGGCTTTATTTCTCATTATGATAATAAAATTTTTATAACGGTTACTGGTACTCTTAGAAAAAAAGGAGAATTTTTAGCAATTATTAGAGGCTACATTGATGAAATCAATAAAAACCTAACAGAACAACCCGATAAATTGATTCCCTTACCAGGAGTTGAAGGAGAATATGCAGATTATGAAGAATTGTTAGATTATGAAAAAGATGGCGATTCCATATATAAAATTCGTAAGCCTATAAAAAAGGAATTCAATGTCTCTGAATTATTAGAAGGTATTGTGAGAGAAGATCAAATGGCTCTAATACGTAAAATATTATCAGGAAGTATTGTAGGAGAAGATCAAATGGCTTTAATACACAAAGAATTATCAGAAATAAAAAATTATGTAAAACATACAAGAAGAACAGTAGATATAATATCAGAAAAATTAGATAGACACTATCAATATCTCATACAACTGCCCACGAACAAAGACCTCAAAGAAACATTACTACCTGCTATCCAAGAACTCAATGCAACTCAAACAAAAGCGATTGCAGAAGATCTCATGCTGTATATAGGAGCTGCCTTTGAGCTACAACAAGACGAGATAGAAGAGAACCTCAAACAAACCTATCAAGAACTCACTAAAACAGATAATGTAGGTCTAAAACTAAAAGTAGGAACTCCTTTACTAAGTGTGTTAGGCGTTGGATTAGAAGGAGAATTTGATCTTAAAAATTGGAGTCAAAGTATGTACAAAAAACATCAATGGTCTATTTTTCAAGTATTAGAAAAGTTGTATTAATACTAAATCAAAGGCGGTTGAGTGATTTTCGTTTTTCACGAAAATAGTACCGAAACCCCGGCCACGACAAATCACCCATCCACCTTACTATTTCATAGCTAAGTACATACGTTCATACTAAAATGAGAATAGTAAAAAATCGCTTAGCTTGGTGTGCGATCTCTCCTAATGTCGAGATGACTAGACTTCGACCTTTT
>CAYGQJ010000260.1:0-2367 GCA_964351845.1 uncultured Flavobacteriaceae bacterium
TCGGTTGCGGTGAGTTCTTGATAGCTTATTTTTTGATAAAACGTATTCCAATACGGCCGTTCTTTCCCGTCAGGGAACACCACATTTAGAACAGGCAAACCTGACTTACGCATAAACAATTTATCCAAGTATTCCTTTTTCGGAATCACCAATCCTTCATCATTGACGGTCCCATTGCCTTCCCAAAACTCGTTCCAGTCAATGAAAAAATCTTTGTATTTCGATTGGTCTCCATGCGCAATCATGTCTTTAAATTGAGGGGATGCTACTGACAAATGATTGAGGACAATATCAAACTTAAGCATGATATTGAGCGCTTCCAAAGCCTCTAAATCTTTTTTAGCAACCAATTCGTCATTGGTGTTGTAATCAATAATCGAAAACCCACGGTCCAAATCGCTATTAAAAAAAGTCGGCAGTACATAAAAAAGCGAAAAAGCATCTTTAAAGGCAGGCAATTGCAGCATAGCCACCGTGTCTTTTAATTGTGTTCCGATGCTATCTGGGTAGGCATTTAGCATCACGCCATTATTGATTTTGGTCATAGTGTTGGATGGGTTACGCGTATTTTTTGCTGGTTTTCGGTGTTTTATGCGTTGTCTCAACCCATAAAACCGTCAAGTGCTAAATTAACAAAAGAAAATCAACTAGAGAGGGTCAAGATGTAGAAGGAATTTAGGATTTTATTTCAGTTACCCTTTGATCGTTTTCTTCCCTTCCACCGTAATTTCAGAACCTTCTGCAAGCATGACAGACGTGGGTGTTAGATCATTCAAAAACTCAAAATCTTCTCCGTAAATCGCTTTAAAATCGACTTTTATTTCTGAAGTAAGCACTTTATACTGTCGCCATTTTGGGTGGGTGACTTCATATTCATTCGAAGTAGTATCAGTTACTTTTGCATAGCCCCAATAATGTTCGGTGATGAATTCGGTCTCGCTGTTCTCTGGAATTTCTGTGGAGGCGAGCTCAGCCGTTACTTTAAAGGAGTACCATTCCTTCTTCTTTTTCCATTGATAGTCCACCGATCTGTCGGTAGCCGTCTCTTTCCATTCATGACGCATGGGTAAGGTTTCATAATGCTCTTTATACAGCATATTTGCTACAAACGTCAGGGCAGGTTTCGGAACAATTTCTTTGATAAAAACCACCCCGCGTTTCCACGTATGATTCTCCAATCGTTTGACGTAAAAACGTAAGTTTACTTCTTCAAAATTCACATGAAACGGCACCTTGATGCCGAGCAATCTCACATTTTTAAACATAAACCCAATTAAGCTGACATAGCATTTCCCTTCCCATAGATCTAATTCGGTGCCGGGCGGGACATACTTGGCGAGAATCTTCGGGTCAATCACATAGTTGGCAAAGGCTAATTTCCTCCATTCGGCATTCAAAAAGCTCATGTTTCTTTTTTCTTATAAAAGTAGGTGAATTATGCTACAATAGGAGGGAACAAGCAGTGGTTTTTTAAGAGTTCGTTCCTGCCTACCGGCAGACAGTTTCGCGAAAGCGTATAAAGGTTGGTGAGTGTTGAGAACTTCTATTAGTCCGTTATTCTTTTCTTTAAGTCCATTCTTTCGTGCAGTATTCTCGTTATTTCAATAGCATCTTGAGATACCATTCTGTAGAATATGATATGTCGATTTGCTTTGACACCAAAGAGTTGCTTTGTTATTCCTTCGTAGTTTTTTCCTGCATCAGGGTGTTCGACAATTTCTTGACAGATGGCGATAAGTTCTCCGTAATAGCTGTCAGCTTGCTTTTCCGACCAAACTTCAAATGTGTACTCCCAAATCTTTGATAGATCCTCGACAGCTTTGTTGGTCAGTGTATAATCAGCCATTTGAGTGCTTTTTGGCTTTTAAAGATTCTAGATGTTTTTTTGGGTCAAAGTCGTGAGCGATGCCGCTGTCAATTCCTTCTTGGATGGCATTTTTAAGCGCCATGACTTTGGTTTCTTCTTCCTCTAATAGCCGCAACCCTGCACGGATCACTTCACTCACATTTTTAAATCTTCCTTCGCGTATGCTTTTTTGCACAAATTGGTCAAAATAATTGCCGAGTGATATGGAAGTGTTTTTATTCATAATCAATATCTTTTTTCAAATATACCAAAAATTGGTATTATAATGAATTTTTCCTCAAATTGGAACACAACAAAAATCTGGGCACAAACCTTACGATTCTCTTTTGGAATGCGATACAATCGCGAATTAGCGAGGGTGTTGTGAGTGGTTTCGCTTTGGCGAAAATGTACAAAGGTTGGTAGGAGGTAATAGTTATTAATATAACGTGAGTTCGATATGAACTTTTCTTCTTTTTCTCCAGTATAACAAGGTGTTTCCGTTAAAAATTTTTGAAGCC
>CAYGQJ010000261.1:0-2355 GCA_964351845.1 uncultured Flavobacteriaceae bacterium
TGGTTTCAAAATGAACTTTAATGATTTTATAAATTATTATCGGGTAGAAGCTGTAAAAGAAAAATTAAAAAAGAACGAGCAGGAAACCAAAACCTTATTGGGGATCGCTTTAGAATGCGGATTTAACTCCAAAGCCACGTTTAATAGAGCTTTTAAAAAACATACCGCTTTTTCTCCTAAAGAATTTCTAGCTACACTTTCGTAAATCGTAACAAACACTCCACTACTAATTAGCTAAGCCCTACGCTAAGACTGATTCGTTTAACGTACTACATTGAATTCGTCTTTCGAACTTTTTAGTGCGGGGTTTCACAAAATACGTCTCAAATCCCGATTTGAAGCGTGTAATCCTTCTAAACGAAGGATATTTGTGTATCAATTAAAAATCGTTATGAAAAAGAATATCACCTTGTTGTTTGTCTTATTCCTATGTATTTCTCATGCACAAACCTCGATAACAAATCAAATAGAAACCCTCGTTTCTTCTCAAATTTCTCCAGAAGATCCAAGTTTATTTGTAGGCGTTGTTAAAGATGGTGCTATCTTGTATAGCTATCATAATGGTTTAGCGAGCTTACAACATCAAGTCCCTGTCACAGAAAGGTCTCGATCTAATATTGCATCGGTGGCAAAACAGTTTACAGCGCTCTGTGTATTACAACTTCAATTAAATGGAAAGCTACGTATAGAGGATGATATACGGGACTATCTTCCTCATCTGTATCCTAACATCAAAGAACCTATTAAAATACGTCACTTAATTAATCACACCAGTGGTATACGGGATTACTCAGACTTAATGAGTATTCAGCAAGATCCGTGGTGGAGCCAAGTAGGCCTAGATAATGATGATGTGATAGCATTATTGGAAAAACAAAAAGATCTCAACTTCACACCTGGATCTGAGTATATGTACAGTAACTCCAATTATACCGTATTGACAAAAATTGTAGAGAAAGCCTCTGGCGAATCATTTCACAACTATTCAAAGCAGTTATTTGATGACTTAGGTATGAAAAACACAGCTTTCCTAAAAAACTATATGGCTGTTATGCCAGACCAAGTGCTTCCCTATTCAGACTGGGGGGATGGAGTATGGCAACAATATCCTATGGTCACTAATCTATATGGAGATGGTTTCTTATTTACCACATTAGAAGATCAATTAATTTTTGAGAAAGCAGTACAAAATGCAGAAAAAACAAAAAATCAATTATTAATTCAAAGTCAACTTCCTATTCCAAATAGCGAAATTACGACCTACGGTTTTGGATTAGAACTCACTGACAAACTTAACTACAAAGCAGTTCATCATTCTGGAGGCACAGGATCCTACCAAGCACAAACTGTTCGCTATCCTGAAGAAGGACTTTCTATTTTTATTATGAGCTCCAATAGCAGGCTCTGGAGTGGTGGGATTGCTGACCAAATTGCCAATATCATGCTGCCTACTAAAGCGTCATCAATTCCTAAAGTAGATTTTGACTCTCTCTCTTTAGGGGAGCCACTTTCACAAGAATCAATGGAAGGAACGTACATCACTGCCGATGGAGATATTATCATAAAAATCTTTCAAGAAGATGGAAAAGTAAAGTACCAAAGGGGAAATAACAATCCATTTATAATTGTAAAAGAAAAAGAAAACGTATATACTTTTGAAGAGGGGTCTACTAGTAAAGTTGGATTTAGTCAAAGCGTAGGAGAACCTATAAACGTTACATTGTATCCGCAAAATGGAAGCCCTAGGACACATAAAAAGCTCCCTAACACCAATTTAAGTAGTTATGAACTCGAAGCCTACACAGGTACGTATGAAAACACAGAATTAGATGTCTCCTTTGTCATTTTCAAAAAAGAGGATACATTGTATATCAGACAAAAAGGACAACAAAGATCACAAGAAGTACGCCTACTCACACCCAACGATCTCAGGGTATCGGATTACAAAATAATGATTCAAAAAGATGCTTTTGGTAGAATTAACGAGATGTTACTGAGTGTAAACCGGCTTAAGAATATTCGATTTACAAAAGAAGCCTCTTTAAAATTTCAGCCACAAATCTCAACAGAAAACGGATCTATACAAGTTACTAATATAGCCTCCAAAGGAGTCGGTAGTACTATCCTACTCACGAAAAATGATGCTATCGGAAATGAAATTTGGTTTAAAAAATACGGAGGTAAAAGCTATGACAAGGCCTTTTCTATTATCAGTACAAAAGATAATGGATATTTGCTCATAGGAGCGACAAGTTCTTTCGGTAATGGAAATTATGATGTCTACATTATCAAAGTAGATCAAAAAGGCAAGGAACAATGGAGCGCAACCTATGGTGATTTTTACAATGAATACGG
>CAYGQJ010000262.1:0-2333 GCA_964351845.1 uncultured Flavobacteriaceae bacterium
GAATATAGATAGACTATTAACTTACCAAAGACCAAAGACCAAAGACTACTATTTGTCAATGATTTTTTTTAATTTGGAAGCATATTACAAAGACACTATATAATTAAACAAGAGTTTGCACAATTTTTAGTATTTTGCAACAGTTTATGTAAGTAGACAAACTTCACTTAATTTTTTACAATTGATAGATCAATTAGAATACAACACAGAGAGAGATCATTTGATCATTCCGGAATATGGACGCCATATTCAGAAAATGGTAGATCAAACGACCGTGATAGAAGACCGCGAAGAGCGCAATAAAGTAGCTAAAGCTATTATTGCCGTGATGGGTAATTTACAACCGCATTTAAGAGACGTACCTGATTTTCAGCATAAGCTTTGGGATCAGTTATTCATTATGTCTGATTTTGCACTAGATGTAGACTCTCCTTTTGGGAAGCCTTCTAGAGAAGAGCTTGCTGAACGCCCAGAGCCGTTAGAATATCCTCAAAATTTCCCTAAATACCGGTTTTACGGAAATAACATTAAACGTATGATTGATGTTGCTGTAAAATGGGAAGAAGGCGATATGCGCGAAGCATTGGAGTATACCATTGCAATACACATGAAAAAGTGTTTCCTTAACTGGAATAAAGATACCGTAGATGATGATGTGATTTTTGATCATCTTTTTGAGTTGAGCCAAGGGCAAATTAACCTTCGCGAAAAAGAAGAAACCTTACGCGATTCTGACAAACTCATCCGCGCAACCAAAAAAGCAAAAGCATCTGATCATCCGATCAAGAAGTCAAAAAATAATTACACGCGTAAAAAACGATACTAACTCCCTTTTTTTACAGACTACATGGGTACATTTCAAATAGAAGGAGGTCACCAATTAAAAGGTGAAATCCAACCACAAGGAGCAAAAAACGAAGCACTACAAATCTTATGTGCTGTTTTACTGACCTCTGAAAAAGTAACAATCACTAATATTCCAGACATCTTAGATGTCAACAAACTCATCCATATCCTAGGGAATTTAGGAGTGAAAACTCAAAAACTAGGAAAAGGTGCATATACCTTTAAAAGTGATGAACTAAAATTGGAATATTTAGAAAGCGAACTTTTTAAAGAAGAGGGGAGTGGCCTTCGTGGTTCTATTATGATTGTAGGGCCTTTATTAGCTCGTTTTGGAAAAGGATACATTCCACGTCCAGGAGGAGATAAAATTGGTCGTCGTAGATTAGATACGCACTTTGAAGGGTTTATTAAACTGGGTGCTACTTTTAGATACAATAAAGAAGAACGCTTTTATGGTGTAGAAGCGCCTAACGGACTCACAGGAACTTATATGTTGCTGGATGAAGCCTCGGTGACCGGAACTGCAAATATTGTGATGGCTGCGGTACTTGCCAAAGGCAAAACAACAATTTATAATGCTGCTTGCGAACCGTACTTACAACAGCTTTGTAAGATGCTGAATCGTATGGGCGCCAAAATTACGGGCGTAGGGTCTAACATGCTTCATATAGAAGGTGTAGAAACGCTAGGCGGTTGTGAACATCGTATTTTACCAGATATGATTGAGATTGGTTCGTGGATCGGCCTTGCCGCCATGACTAAAAGTGAAATCACTATCAAAAATGTAAGCTGGGACGACTTAGGTGTGATTCCAAATACGTTTAGAAAATTAGGGATTACGCTTGAACGCAAAGGGGATGATATTTACATTCCTGCGCATACTGACGGGTACCAAATAGAAAGCTACATCGATGGTTCTTTTATGACCATTGCTGATGCTCCTTGGCCAGGGTTTACACCTGATTTATTGAGTATTATCTTGGTCGTTGCTACACAAGCAAGAGGCGAAGTGATGGTGCACCAAAAGATGTTTGAAAGCCGTCTGTTCTTTACGGATAAACTGATAGACATGGGTGCCAAAATTATTTTGTGTGACCCGCATCGTGCGACCATTATAGGACATGACTTCAAGTCAACGCTTAAAGCGACTACGATGGTCTCTCCAGATATACGTGCCGGAATCTCCCTCCTTATTGCCGCTTTGAGTGCCAAAGGAACGTCTGTTATCCATAATATCGAGCAAATTGATCGTGGATATGAGAACATAGACGAACGCCTTCGTGCCATTGGCGCCAAGATCATTCGAACGGCCTAATGATTGGAGATTGCTGATTTTTGAACTAAAAAATGGAAGTAAGGTGATTGAGTGATTTTCGCTTTTCATGAAAATAGTACCGAAATTACCGCTTTGAAAATATCGAATATCGAATGCCGAATATCGAATATCGAAGTGAAAAAATAGATATTAGACGTAAGACACTCACCTT
>CAYGQJ010000263.1:0-2328 GCA_964351845.1 uncultured Flavobacteriaceae bacterium
GAGAAAAACGCAAAACGTTTTGGTGTAGAGAAACAAGCTACGCAAATTGCGATGTGTCAGCTATATTTATTTAATGCGGTAGACATCATCCAAACGAAAGCGAAAGAAGCAATTGTTTCTTTTGCTGAAGGCGATGAGCAACGTATGATGTTGATGGGGCTTAAGCGTTTCACCAAATATCAAAATCAACCGAATGTGATTGCGTTACGTAATCAAATTGCTGCCGATCTAGAAGAAAATGGGCAGTATCGTTTTGATGGGTAAATTGTAAATAATTGTAAGTATATCAACTCTTTGTGAAGAAAGAGAACGCGTAGAAGTAATTCTACAGATACAGCCACCTTGGAAACAAGGTGGTTTTTTATGCGTAGATTTTAGCAATTAATTATGTCGAGTATGCTAAAAATTAAGCATATTTGAAGTCTATTTAAAATTCATTTTTCTTGTTCGTAATCGACAGCACTTTACAAAAACAATTCCGTCGTTGGGGAAAACAGTTATTGATACTGCTTTTTATTGCCCTAGTAGGAAATCATCTAACAAATGAAAAACATTTCCCTTTTAATGAGTCTTATCGCTTCCCGCTCTATGGCGTTTTTACTTCTATATTTTTAGGGATTGTTATTCTTATCGTTACAGAACTTACGTATGCCTATTTTATACGCCATGTATTTAAAGAAAAAGTGACGCTAAAGCTAGCGGTACGTTTCTTATGTATCAACTTAGCTATTATCACCCTGCTTTACATCCCTATATTTTATGTTTTTGGAAAAATAGAAGGGGATGATTTTGACATATATGCCCTGTCTATAGGATTATTAATCACCCTAGCCATATGTGCCATACTGATTACAGTCGTATATGCATTAGAAATCTATACCCTGTATAAAAATACATTAGAACAACAAACGCTAGTCGTTGCATACGGAAATCGTAAAAAAGTGATCCCTATTAAAGGAATTTCCTATAGTTACAGCGTGCATAAAATAGTGTATCTTATAGAAGAAAATGGGACGATAACTGCTACAGATTTCACACTCCAAATGCTCGAAGAAAAACTGGAACCTTATGATTTTTTTAGAGCATCGCGAAATGTCCTCATACGGCACCAAGCAGTCAAAGAAGTAAAAGCGATTGAAAACGGAAAGTTATCTGTGCTACTCACTCCGTACTTCCAAGAGCAAGAACCATTAAAAATAGTAGTGAGTAGATACAAAAAAAAGGACTTCCTGCAATGGTTTGAAAATACGCCCACTATCCTACCTACCATTGAGGCATAAAAACACGACCATTCGGTCAAGTTGACTACTATTACTGACATTGCGTGAGAAGAAAGTGCTTATTTCGTTGTTGTAATTAAAACTAAAAACAATGAAAACATCCATTCTAAAAACGAAAATTGTCCCTATGATTAGCGCCATTGTGGTCGGTATATTATTTACGGTATCCTTGGGCTTAGGAAATTTAACAAATATTATTGCAACGCTCCTCGTTATCCTAGCAAGTTTTATTAGTTATGGTAGCGATGGGTTTACATCATTAGGACTCTCAAACTTTAAAGGTAAAAAACGTGCGTTTTTTATCTATGCTCCAGCTGTTGCGATTATATTATTTATGTTTTATGCATACGTTTTGGTTCCTGGAATTACACAACTTACTGGGCAACCTATAGACTACTCAGAGTTTAATGCGCTTATAGGTAATCTTCCTGCCTGTGCGGCACTATTGGTTTACATTTGGATTTCTGCTGCCTTTGGCGAAGAAATTATATGGCGTGGCTACTTTATGAGACATTTTGTTCGGTTTTTTGGAGATGGTACGCTTGCGCTAATCATAAATATGATCCTTTTCGGTATCGTATTTGGCTACTTGCATAGCTACCAAGGTATCACAGGCCAAATTGTAACTGGAATTATAGGGATGATTCTTGCGTGTATCTTTTATAAGAAAAAATATAACTTATGGTTTACTATTGCCATACACGGTTTCTTTGATACAATTGCTGTTGTTTATATGTATAACGGATGGATTTAACTAAGGATATTAATACTCGTTTATAGCATTGTTAGAATTCTTTGTATTGCTTTTCGGCAAATTAGTAGAGCTAACTACTGTGGTTATAAATTAGGTATATAACCTCTTTGTGAAGAAAGAGAACAGTAGAAGCAATTCTATAGATACAGCCACTTTGGAAACAAGGTGGTTTTTTTTCGCTTTAAGCGAAAAGGAAACACGAATTAAAGGAAACACGAATCAAAGGAATCAGGAGTCAAGACTAAAAAGTAATGAGTCTTGAGTCTTGGAGCGAAGCGGTCTTGGAGCGAAGCG
>CAYGQJ010000264.1:0-2272 GCA_964351845.1 uncultured Flavobacteriaceae bacterium
CGATACAATTTTAGATCTGCACGATGTTTCGATCTAAAATCACTCAGTCACCTATGTCCAAGTCTATGTCTAGTCTATGCCATATATTCGCTTTCGCGAAAACTTTACAATCATTTCGGCCCTTCGATGAACTATTAGATTAATATCGTATTTGAAAATAGCGTACTACCCTAATATAAAGTGTTACGCTATTTTGAATATTAATCAACGATTGCTGATTGGAGATTTTTGAACTCTGTTTAGTATAATCATTGTAATTTCTCATCATTTGTTACTTGCTTTCTTCTAAAAGACAATTCTAGTCATCTCGACTACAGGAGAGATCACACAAGAAGCTCAGTTTCAAGTTTGATTTCAGAAAAGCTTGTTGTTATGCGATTTCCTGCTGTAGACAAACAAACTCGTTTCTCGTTCTTTTGAAATGACTATGCGATATGTTGAAAACTAATTATTTGATTCATAGTTAGTTTGTGTATTTTTAAAGAAAAACAAATGTCAACACTTTTATCTAATCTTCCTGTTAAGGATTTAACTCCTGAAAATGATTATCTCAACGTCATAGAAAGAGGGGATATGATCACATCTTTCTTGCGGTCTAATAAAGAAGATTTTAATGAAATTAAGATGTTTGCCTTGTATGGCGAATGGGGGAGTGGGAAAAGTACCTTGATGAAATATCTTGAAAAAGAACTTAAAAGTGATTTTAATACGTTCTTTTTTGAAGCTTGGGAATTTGAAAGTGATGATAATTTGTCAAATTCTTTATTAGAGTTTTTAATAGATGAAAGTGAATCATTACCAGAAGAAGTTTCTGGCGAAATATTAGATACAGCTGAAAGACTTTTTACAGGTTTTGCAAAATCTATTAAAATTTCTTTTCCAGGTGTTAGTATAAGCGGGAAAGATCTTGTCGAAGAGTTAAAAGCTAAGAAACCTGACTCTTTTTTAAAATTAAAAAAGAAATTTAAAACTGAATTTGGAAGATGGGAAGGATTTATTACTAAAGGGGAGAAGCCAAAATACAATATTGTATTTATAGATGATTTAGATCGTTGCGAACCTGAGAATGTATTGAATTTATTATCTGCATTAAAATTATTTTTTACTTATGGGGAGAAAACAATTTTCTTTTGTGGGGTAGATAAGAAGGCAGTGTCACAAGCTGTACAAACAAGATATAGTGACATTGTGAAGTCTGGAGAGTATTTAGAAAAAGTGTTTGATATCTCTTTTAAAATGTCAGAAGCCGTTAATATTCGAAAGTTAATTAACTATTATTTTTCAAGTGAAAAAAAATACACATATCAAAAAAAAGAGCAGGAAATACATGAAATAGTGAGTGAATTTTTCTATGCGCTAGGATTTATTAACCCAAGAAAAATAAAGAAATTATTAAATAAATTTTTAGTGTTTCGTGGTCTATGTCATAGCCTACCAGAAGATCATATGTACAAGGAAATAACTCCAAAAATCTTTGAGAATGAAGTAGTTTTTTTTGATATAATTTTCACTTTATATTTTCTAATATTAGTAGAGTTTTATCCTGAAAAATTCAAGAATATCAAAAAATAATTCCTTGAGAACTATAAATTACAAAGCTATAGAGTTAGATAGTATTAGTACTAGTGTGACTAATGGAGCAAAGACTGATTTAACTACGGCTATTAATAATTTTGAAAAATATGAGGGACTTAATTTTTCTAAATCGTCAATAAAAATTATGCTAGACCAAAGGTCTCATTATAATGAGTTTATTTTTGGTTCATTGATTTTTAATTTTACTCCTGTCAAACCTGAAAGAATTAGTACTGATAGTTTTTATAGTTCTAAAGGGTTTTTAAAAGGCTTTAAGGTTAATTTAAAAGAGATTGATTATAAATTTTGTGACTACGTTTTAGGTAATATGAATTATATGATAAATCAAAACATTTGGTCAGATACTAAAATTTCAGATATGTACAATCTTATAAAGTTTATGACTTAACGAGAGGTTTTTAAGAGTCTCAAACTGAAATCTTATTTAAAAATAGAGTACTACTCTAATGTAGCGTGCTACACTATTTTGTGTTTGAATACTGTCATGCGATTTCTCGTCACTCGTGCCTCGTTCTAGCGAAATGACTGTAGTGTGCTTTTTCGCGCAAGCGAAAACTATTTAGTCCTAATCAAAAGGAGTCTTTTTTCTATACTTAAAACCTCGCACCTCGTCATTTCCACCTCGTCGCTCGTCGCTCGTACCTCCAGCCTCGTACTTCCTTAATGCGCTTCCAGC
>CAYGQJ010000265.1:0-2249 GCA_964351845.1 uncultured Flavobacteriaceae bacterium
TAAACGCTACTCTGGATGATGTAGTAGGCATGGCAGAAAAAGACAGAACATCACTGCTGGATGCGATCAAAGACCTGACCGATTATCAGGATGAGGTGGGGATTATTTTTGAAAAATTCTCGACCCTGAATGCCAATGAGCAAAAGGTGATAGATGATGCGCAAAAAGCTTTAGAGCGTGCAAAAATCGAACTAGAAGATGCTCAAAACGTCAAAGACAACTGGTGGAATAACTTATGGGGACGTAAAGCAAAAATCCAAAAGAAAATAGAGGAGCTTGCTGCGAAACAAAAAACGCGTGAAGGCGCTGATATGAAAGCCAAGCAAATGTTCCAAGTGCGTATTGAGTCGGCAGATATACAAACGCTTCTCAACGAACTCTCGTATAAGTCGCAAGCTGCGGTGACCCGTCTTAAAAACCGTGAAGTCGAAATTAAAGAAGTCGAAGACAAATTACAAGTGGCGATTGTTGAGGCGAGTAAAAACCACAACAAAGCGCTTGAAAAGAAAAAGGAGACCGAAGATAAACTAGAAGAGCAGTATGCGCTATTAAAACAAGCACGTCAAGCCCTAGAAGAAGTGACCGACAAGCAATCGACAGATTACTCAGAGGCGATTTCAAAAATTACGACACTAGAGCAAAAAGTAGAAGAACTAGAAGGACTTAAAAATGCCTACACTACATTGGCAGCGAGTAAAGACAGTTTTGTGCATAAGCATAATTTGACGATCAAAGTATTGACTTCGTTGCGTAGTAATTTACAAACGCACAGAGCCAAACTAAAAAGTGATACCGATGAGCGTTTAAAATACTATGATGGGTATGTCGTGGCCTTAAAAGCCCGTACCGATCAGGAATTTGCGGCGATTTTAGAGCATCTAGGAGTCAAAACCGATGAGCATATCGGTCAGACGCTTGCCTCTATGCATACGGCGAGCGCCAAAGCGCGTCAGGAAATGATGGACAACATTCCGGTGCACGAAAAAGTAATGCAAGGCGTATACAGCAGTTATGCAGAGTCGCTTCAAGAAATTCGGGAGAAAGATGCCAATATCCAGAAAGATTTTGCCAACCGCTACGGGATTGATATGAAAGAAATTTTTGAGGAGTATTACGCGACAGATGGCGATGCCCCAGCACCCGATGATGGTCCAGCTCCAGAAAAGAAAGAAGATGCAGCTGGAGATGATGATCTTTTAGGATAGGATGATGAACGATTGGAGATTGAAGATTGCTGAATATCGAAAGATGAATGTTTGTTTTGTCAGTCTGAGCCTGTCGAAGACGGAGTATTGTTGTAAATGGTTCAAAAAGTAAAAAGAATAGAGAACATAGAAAATAGACTGGAAATAGGTATTCTTGAAATTCTTTTTTCACGTGTCACACTGAGCCTGTCGAAGTGCTTAAGATAAATTTTAGGAGAGATCACACATCGTATTAAGACAATAAAATAGCTACAACATCCTAACTCTCCTCTCCCAAGAGGGGATTGAGGGGTGTGTTTTTTTGATCATAATAATAG
This sequence comes from uncultured Flavobacteriaceae bacterium, assembly GCA_964351845.1. Lineage (GTDB taxonomy): Bacteria > Bacteroidota > Bacteroidia > Flavobacteriales > Flavobacteriaceae > Dokdonia. The sequence goes on from CAYGQJ010000265.1 coordinate 1,523, forward strand.
TTTTCTTTCTGAGTACGCTTTCGCGAAAGCCTAAATAAAACATTATTAAAACTTTCCAAAAATGGATTTATTCGAAATATTTAAGTGGACTATAGGTATTATTATAGTTGTAGCATCATTATATTTTTCAATTAGACAATTTAGAGTTTCTAAAACAATTGCCTACATTGAAAGATTTAATTCACCATCAATGATAGGTGCTAGATCTACCGTAAAGAAATGGTCAGAATTAAATAACGAACAAAAAATTCAAAAATTAAAAGAAGATACTGATTTATACTACAAGGTAGGTTTATTCTATAATCTAATAACTGAAATAGGAATATCATATAAATACAGGGTTATAAGTAGAAAAATAACTCATCAAATATTTGACCCTCTGATTCCAAACTATTATCTAGATATAGAGCCCTACATATGGCTAAATATGAAGAATGAAATTAAAATGGGTTGGTATGCAAGATATATTTATGATTTGATTATTAAAAACAGGAAGAAGAATACAAAAATATATAAACCTACTATATTTCAATTGAGTATTGATCATGAAAAACTTTAGGTTCAATAACCAATAACCAATAACCAATAACCAATAACCAATAACCAATAACCAATAACCAATAACTCAATAACCAATTAACCCAATAACAGTTCACAACCTAAATGCCCATCAACGAAATCATCACACCACTAGACAGTGCTACTTTGGAAACCAAAGAGCAATACA
>CAYGQJ010000266.1:0-2236 GCA_964351845.1 uncultured Flavobacteriaceae bacterium
CAGCCTCCTTTCTTTTATTTTTTGAATCAAGGGAAGTTTGTTTATTGCCATTTTCTTACCAACGGGAAGGTACGCTTTCGCGAAAGCAAAATATTCCCCTTCCCCAACCCTAAAGAGTGGGAATATTCACTTTAAAATGATTTTCGGTTTTTGCGCCTGTTTAGGCTGGAGAAACAAAAAAATGATCTCTAAACGTAGTATACGCCTATTTACAAAACAGATCAATTCTCTATGTGTAATTTGTTTCCTAAATTCGCTAACAAACCATCTAACCAACACTAATTAAAAGCACTAAAAAGGGAAACATATAATGACAGACCAAAACACACTAGCGCTCATCCGAACATTTACTTCTTCCGTATTTGAAAATACGATCACACAAGTGGACGCTGAAAAAAGCATCAATGAAATTCATTCGCACTTTAAAAAAATCACTGAGATTACAGGATACGATACCAAAATTGAGCATCTAGCTGCTGTTCCTACGGCTAAAGGAAAAGCATTAGGATTAAATTTTGCCGCACAATGCTTATTCGATTATAAGCGAACGACGCAATTTTTAAGGGCTATGATAACGGTCATTAAGGAGAAACAAAAACAAAAACCCGGAAAATTGATCCGTATCTTTTACGCAGGCTGTGGTCCTTACGCACCCTTTATAACGCTCGTTGCACCTTTATTTCAACCCGAAGAAGTACAGTTTTCATTGTTGGAAATAAATAGTAAGGCGGTCATTTCTGCCAAAAAACTAATTGATTCGCTTGAGTTATCTGATTACCTTCAAGACTTCTACACCGCCGATGCCGTGACCTTTAACGTGCCGGAAGCCGATTCGTTTGATATCTTATTTAGTGAAACCCTTGATGCGGTTTTATACCGAGAATGTTATGTGCCTATATTGTTTAATTTACTTCCACAATTCAATCAAGATGTGGTATTAATTCCTGAAAATGTCATCCTAAATGTTTCTCTTGTCACACTAGCTAACGAAGACACGCCACCAAGAGAAGACGACTTTGGAACTGTTTTTAATACAAGAGAAGCCATTGCATCTCAGCAACATCTGGAGGCTATTCCAAAACGATTTCCAAGTAAAGAGCTTGATTTATCAAACGTAAATACAGAAGTGTATGAGAAGTTTGTCTTGGATACCAAAGTACACGTTCAGGGTGATATTTGGTTATATAGAAATGAATCGTCTCTAACCGTTCCCCGTCAATATATGTTAGCACAACCTTTTCAAAGTAGTGCTATTATATTTGCCTACTTCATCGAACCAGAAATCGAGATGAAATATAAGCCCGTCAAATAAAAACAGGTAGACTAAGAGGCTATTGAAACAAATCTTAAACCACAAGCAAAAGTGGTTTGGTTTTATTTCTGATACATGCTAAGTTTGAAGATCTTTTTAACGTCTCCAAAAGTCAGCTAGGTTTCTGATTGGGTCATTTTCTTTTATTACTTTCGCGAAAGCGAAAAAAAACATGACAATAATTTCTAAAGATATCAATAAAGCCTTCGGCATTTTAACGAATGACGACGTTGTCGCCATCCCTACCGAGACTGTGTATGGACTAGCAGGGAATATCTATAGTGAAAAAGCAATCCGTAAGATATTTGCTGTTAAAAAACGGCCGTTGTTTAATCCGTTGATTGCACATGTTGCCTCTATCGAAAGCGCCGAAGCACTCGCTGCTGATTTTCCAGAAAAAGCACGAAGGCTCGCAGAAGCTTTTTGGCCGGGATCTTTAACGTTACTCCTCAAAAAGAAAACAACCGTCCCAGACCTCATCACCGCAGGAAAAGACACTGTCGCTATTAGAATCCCGAATCATCCTGTGACCCTAGAATTACTTAAGAAAATACCCTTCCCGCTGGCAGCGCCTAGTGCCAATCCTTTTGGCAGCATTAGTCCCACAAGAGCCAAACACGTCGAAAATTATTTTAAGGATTCCATTGCTATGGTTCTTGAAGGAGGTCCTTGTCAAAATGGCATCGAATCAACCATCGTAGGTTTTGAAAATAATGAGCCTGTGATTTATCGTCTAGGCTCCATCGCTATGGAAGAAATCACCGCAGTGGTAGGTTCCGTTACGCTTAAAAATAAAAAAGAAACAGCGCCCAATGCACCAGGCATGTTATCTAGGCATTATGCACCCAACACCAAATTATACCTCGTAGATGATGTGGCAAACTTCCTACAAGATCACCCAAACAAAAAGATAGCGGTCATACG
>CAYGQJ010000267.1:0-2212 GCA_964351845.1 uncultured Flavobacteriaceae bacterium
CTCAAAGATACCATCTTTTTTTATGCCTATGAATTTAAGGGATGGTACACTAGTTTAGCTATTACTTATAATTCCTTTGCTAGTGATGGAATACTGGGTAAAGGTTGGAGTTTATCAGGTCTTTCTGTTATTTCTAGAATAACTCATAATATATACTTTGATTGAGAGACCAAACCTGTAGAGTTATCAACTAGCGACCATTTCGCTTTGGACGGGCAAAGGTTAATTAGTAAAATGGGCAACTATGGAAATAGTGGCTCTACTTATGGTGCTGAGATGGAAGACTTTACTACTATTACCTCTCATGGAAATTATGGGAATGGACCTTCTTGGTTTACAGTAGAAACCAAAGATGGTGTAGTGATGGAATATGGAAATTCAAGTGATTCAAAATCTACCGATAGTACTAACTCTACCGTTATTTATTGGCGATTAAATAAAATAATTTATAAAGATGGGAATTACATAAAATTCTCTTATTTAAATTATACTGATAATGGAGGAAAGGAAAGTAGAATAAGCGAAATTCTTTATACGGGTAATGCTGCGGCTAATTTACAACCTTATAACCGTATTAATTTTTATTACACTAATAAAACCGATGTGAATACTATTTATGAAGTAGGTAATAAATTGATTAGCAGTAAATTACTGTCGAAAATCATCATCAAATATGATGACTCTAATCATTTTAAAACATATGAGTTTCAATACGGTCATAATAATATAAGCTCTTATTTGAAAGAAATGACTGAAAGGGGCAGTGATAATACTGCTCTTAATTCTACTATTTTTAAATATGGAGATGAGCCTTCGAGTTTTTCATATACTACATCAGACATAGTTGCAGGGCAAAGAGTAGACTTGTTTTCAGGAGATTTTGACGGCGATGGGATTTCTGAAATTCTAGCTGCTGATCAGGCATTTCACAACAAGCAGTCTTAAATATCATACAGGGTTCAAAATCTACAAACGTCCCTCTTATGATAGTCCTTATGCACTCGTCTATACTGAAACTTTTGACCCTAACGAACTTTGGCAATTGGTTAGGGATGAAGATACTCCCAAAGGTCATGTGTTCTATACTACTGATTTCACAGGTGATGGTAGAGATGATTTAATGATTAATAAATTGGGGTATACCTCAACTGGTGGATATAATGTGGAATATTTCAAACTGTACAAAAGTATAGCATCAGGTAGTTATTTTAATTTTACTTACGACATCAAATACCCATATTCTAGTCAATCTTGTTCAGGCATTTTTAATACCTTTCCCGCACAAATTGGTGATGGACAATACTTTTATCCAGGTGATTTTGATGGAGATGGCGCAAGTGATTATGTGACTATTTTAAGCAATCAAACTGGCTTCAAAGCTTTTCTTTCTTTTCCAGAAAAAAATATTTATAATCAAGAGGTTACGAATATTAATGCTGGGTGTTATGCACAAGATATGTGGGTTCACTCAGACGACAGAGCTGTGATAGAGTTTGATGGGGATGGTCGTCAAGAACTCATGCTTATAAAAGGAAATTATACTAAAATATTTAGCTTTAAGAAATCTGGCTCAAATTGGATAGCAGAAGAAAAATATTCAGCTGGTTTTCCGACTAAATGGCATTTCCTCCATTTTGGGGATTTTAATGGAGATGGGAAAACAGACATATTACATAGGACAAGTAAAACAGATCATCATGCTCCTTGGTATAAGGCAATAAATACAGGGGTAGGATTCATAGAAACCCCTTTTTCATTTCAAACTCAACCAGATATTGAAGATGAGTACTCTGATGAGAAACTAATCATTTCTGATTTTAATGGAGACGGGAAAACAGATATTTTTCATGGATGGGGCTATTTCGTGGGAAATACTGCGACTAGTGTACTACCTCATAAATTTTTCGACATATCTTTTGACTGTATCAATGAGTTTTTTAACATCATCTCTTTTAGCGATTCTCCAATCAAAAACAGAAGCTAAATTAGTGTTATAATATTGGATATAATTCAATATTTTTTGTCTTAAATCTGCTTGACTTGTAAAATTTCCTCTTATCAAAACCCTTTTGGACAAAGCAGAAAAGAACGATTCTATTAAGTTTAACCAAGAACAGTGTTTAGGTACATAAACAAAACGAACCCTATGCTCTTTACGTATCCGTTCAAAACGAGGGTGTAAACTTAGGCTGATAAGCTTTATAGATAAGAG
>CAYGQJ010000268.1:0-2202 GCA_964351845.1 uncultured Flavobacteriaceae bacterium
TAATCTGTGCATTATTTTGCTCATTATAGTCGGTGTAATCATTAATATTCCAAAACCCCCATGCTGGTTGCGCAGGCGCAGGAGTGTCTATTGCTTCTTGGATGAGTGTGTCTATGAGTTCGCTTGGGCTTCCTAAAACAGCAATATTTAAGGTAGCATCTGTGGCTCCATAGTGAAGTCTTCTGTAGGCGTGTTTTGCTTTTTGGAGGTCCCAAGGATTTGTGTCTTCGGGGGTATACGGTGCAATGGAAGCAAGGTTACAAGAAGTAAGAATTTCCATAAGAAGGGAGGTTTGGTTACATTAAAAATAGGTAAATGGTTGTCAATAAACAATTTGTTAGTGAAACGCTGTTTTAAAAGAGTTGCGAAGCAACATGTTTAAAAAGACAGTTGGGACGAATCCTGCTTTTTTGATATGATCTAAGGCTTGTCTCAAAAATCATGTATGATCCTTTGACCGTTTAAAAACGAAATAGTTTAACGGTTTCGTATGCTGAGACGCCTAAAATCATCATTTGGTTACACTTACTTCATTTATATACGGCATAAAGTTCCTTTTTGGACGTCAGCACGAATCACCAAGTTTTAAATCTCATGTTAACCTTCTTAAAAATCGCTCATAAAGAGTGAACTCAACTAAGAGAAACATTTAAAATCAGAGCAATGAAGAGACTACTCACGACACTCACTTTTTTATTCCTTTTCGCGACAGCTACTGCTACCGAATGGGGAGGAACGTATAACACCAATTTTAAAAGTGGGGTATACTCATCCGATCATGGGAATATTCATCTTATCTCCAGTCGTTCTGGATCAAAAGCAGTAGGTCTCTATAATACAAAAGGGCATATTCTATTATCCTCCTTTACAATTTCTGGACGGGCTACTGTTTTTACAGGATCATTCTCAAACAGTACCTCAAAAGGGAAAGTAGCTTTTACACAAATAAATAATAAAAAATGGGATGGAGATTGGAAATATGATAGTAACAACTTACCCCCCAGGAGTTGGAACGGAAGCTGGGATGGCAACTTTCTAAACGATACAAAGCTTAATGGCTTGTATTTATGGAATACGTTTGAGACTGATTTAGGAACTATGGAACTTATTCATAATGAAAGTGGTAAAGTAGGAGGCTTCCTATATGCTAATGGAAAAGAATATTATGTATATGGTCGTGTAGGTGGGGCGCCAAATAACTTAAAATTTAGTGGCTTTATAAGCAAAAATGAAGATCAAATTAATACTTCAGGACCTTATACATTAACATTTGATTGGAAAAACGGAATGTATGGGAAAGCAACAATCCCAGGGCAGTCACAAAAAACGTTTAGAGGAGCTACACATAGAAAAAAGCTTAAAATCACTCTCATCAGCATAAAAAACTATGAAAATAAGGGACTTATGCACGGCGAAGAAAAAGGAAAATTGACCCTTAACTTAGAAGGTAAAGATGGTATTGGCCGTCTTTTTAAGAAAGACCTTTATAAAGATACTAGAAACATAACCTGGAAAGAGAATCGTAACGTCGTAATAGACGAGGTATTTGAACATAATCTAGTCTATACAGTATCAGGAGTAGGATATTATGACAACCCACAACTGTATTTTAACTTGGATTACAAAAGAATGCGCTCTATTTCAAATGCGCAAGATCCTCTTGCAGATATTGATAAAATAGATTTAAAACCTATTCTAGAATATTTAGAATTTAAGCGATCGGCATCTTCATTTTCCGATGCGGCAGATGGACGTAAAAACATACCTGGCAGTGATCATACATTTTGGCTGGGAGATGATGGTGGCAATATAAGAATGGTCAAAGGGTATGCTTTTAAAAAATACAGCAATAATAATAAATGGGGGTATTTCTACTTCTTATCACTCGAATAATCTTAAAACACTATAAAACCATGAAAACATACTTCACCACAGGAATCGTATCGTCACTATTTTTCATAATATTCCTTATGACAACACCGTCTCACAATATTACTGTCACTCCTATTTCAAAGATGGAAGTAGCCCCTCAAGTGGAAGGGAAAATTCAGATAGATGGGAAAAGTACCCTAACCACAGAATTAGAAGCAGGCAATGTTGTTGAACTGTTTAAGAAATTTAAAACAGGCAATTACCCTATTGTCTTTGCTTTTGATGGAAAGGACTTGCCTAAAGATGATCAAGGCAGAGACGTGGTCCTTT
>CAYGQJ010000269.1:0-2185 GCA_964351845.1 uncultured Flavobacteriaceae bacterium
TAATCTGTGCATTATTTTGCTCATTATAGTCGGTGTAATCATTAATATTCCAAAATCCCCATGCTGGTTGTGGTGGTGCAGGGGTATCTATTGCTTCTTGGATGAGTGTATCTATGAGTTCGCTTGGGCTTCCTAAAACACCAATATTTAATGTGGCATCCGTCGCTCCATAGTGAAGTCTTCTGTAGACGTGTTTTGCTTTTTGAAGGTCCCAAGGATTTGTGTCTTCGGGTGCGTACGGTGCAATGGAAGCAAGGTTACAAGAAGTAAGAATTTCCATAAGAAGTGAGGTTTGGTTACATTAAAAATAGGTAAATGGTTATAAATAAACAATTTGTTGGTGAAACGCTGTTTTAAAAGAGTTGCAAAGCAATATATTTAAAAAGGCCAGAGGAACGAATCCTGCATTTTTGACGTGATCTAAGGCTTGCCCAAAGATGATCTATGACCCTTCGACAGTTTAAAAACGAAATAGTTTAACGGTTTCGTATTCTAGGACGTATAAAACCATCCTCTGGTTACACTTACTTCATTAATATACGGCATAAAGTTCCTTTTTGGATGTCACGACACATCACAATGTTTTTAAATCACGTGTTAACCTTTTGAAAAATCGCTCATAAAAGATGAATTCAAATAAGAATATTACTTAAAAATAAATAAAAATGAAGGCAATACTATATGTTATTACAATACTAGTGTTAAGTGTTACTACCACTTATGCAAATAACTTTAAAAATGGGGTATACTCCTCAGATCATGGAAATATTCATCTTATTTCTAGCCGTTCTGGATCAAAGGCAGTAGGTCTTTACAACACAAAAGGACATATTTTGCTATCCTCATTTACCATTGCAGGGCGAGCTACCGTATTTACAGGTTCATTTGCAAATGGCAAAAGCAAAGGAAAAGTTGCCTTTACCAGAGTGAACGAAAAGAAATGGGATGGAAATTGGAAATATGACAAGAACAATCTACCTCCTAACAAATGGGATGGTTCTTGGGACGGAAATTATCTAAATAATACTAAACTTAAGGGTTTGTATTTGTGGGAAACTTTTGAGACAGATCTAGGAACTATGGAGCTTATCCATAACGAGAGTGGGAAAGTAGGCGGTTTTTTATATGCTAACGGGAAAGAATATTATGTATATGGTCGTGTAGGTGGACCCCCTAATGGTCTAAGGTTTCAAGGATTTATAAGTAACGAAGAGGATAATATTAATACCACAAATTCATTTACACTAGATTTTAACTGGAAAAATGGGATGTATGGTAAAGCAACAATACCAGGGCAGTCAGAAAAAACCTTTAGGGGCGCGACACACAGAAAAAAACTTAAAATCACCCTTATCAGTATAAAAAATTATGAGAATACGGGAGTTCTTCATGGAGAAGAATCTGGAAAAGTGCAACTCAATCTACAAGGAAGGGATGATATAGGGCGCCTTTTCAACCAAGATTTGTACAAGGATACTAGTAATATAACGTGGAAAGAAGGCCGGAATAAAGTCGTAAATAAGGTATTCGAATACGATCTTGTATATTCGATTTCTCAAGATGGATATTATCATAATCCTAAACTCTCCTTTAACCTAGATTATAGAAAAAAGCGCTCTATTTCTAATGCACAAGATCATCTTGCAGATATAGACCAAATAGATTTAAAACCCATTATAGAGTACTTAGAGTTTAAACGTCCTGCATCCTCATTTACTGATGCTGCAAATGGCCGTAAAAATATTCCAGGCAGTGATCATACATTTTGGCTAGCAGATGATGGTGGTAATATAAGAATGGTAAAAGGTTATGCCTTTAAAAAATACAGCAATAATAATAAATGGGGGTATTTCTACTTCTTATCACTAGAATAATCTTTAAAAACACTACAAAATCATGAAAACATACATCACCACAGGAATCGTATCATCAATACTCTTTATCGTATGCCTCGCTGCAAGGCCATCCCACGCCATTCCCGCAACATCCATTTCAAGTACAGAGTTTGCCCCACAAATAGAAGGAAAGATTCAGATAGATGGAAAAAGTACTGTAACCACAGAATTAGAAGCAGGCAATGTTGTTGAGCTGTTTAAAAAATTTAAAACAGGTAACTTCCCCATCATCTTCGCTTTTGATGGAAAGGACTTGCCTAAAGATGATCAAGGCAGAGACGTGGTCCTTT
>CAYGQJ010000270.1:0-2171 GCA_964351845.1 uncultured Flavobacteriaceae bacterium
TCATGGTATTTCCTGTTTTTGCAGAGATTCCTACGAATAAGAAATGGTTTCCGTCACCTTGGGTTCCTAGATGCCCTCTCGCTGATTGGATGATGTATTTATTGTTTAAAATCTGATTTCCTTCAAAGGCTTCTAATAGTTCCTTCGGAAATCTATATTGTGCATTACGGTCTCTTCCTCCAGGCCCAAAATGAGTGCTGGCATGTGCGGCATCCAATACTGTTTTTGGGTCTGCTTTTCCGAAATCGGTCAGCATCACAGAACAGCAAATATCAGCACTATGCATCCCTGGGTGGATGGCATTTTTTGTCACGACTACGCCACCGACAGGAATGGTTCCTTTAGGTCCCGAGGGACACGCATCTGGCATAATCGAACCATCAACCACGGTAGGGGTTTTCATAAGTTCCTGCATCGTTTTGATGACAGAAGTCACATTATCTTCTTCGAGTTCATTTTCTGCTTTGATATTGATTTTAAAATCAACAGCGGTTTCGTGAAGGTCTTGAATAGGAGGGAGTTGATATTGTTCTAAATACGCATGCATGGCTTCTCCTTCGAGTCCGTTTTCATTGATGTGTGTAATTGCTTCTGGAAACCATTTTCCAGATCTAAATCCTAAGTCGATTAATGTTTTTCCTGTAATCATTTTTTCTATGCTTTGTGTTTACTGGAGCAAATATGAGAGGGTATTGCGCAATGGTTTTACGTAGTGAATTATTTACTTCTTCCTAAAACATTAATTAAAAGAGATGAGTAGTGGTCTACTTTAGTTTTATTAGAAATTAAAGTCCTATAATCGAAGAGATATGCACATAGTATTTCGATTGTTTGATACAATATAAGCTTAGTTCTATTTATATCATTTCTGTCTTTATAAAGACCATTAAATTGAATTACAGAATAGAAAGTGGGATGAGCATCAAGTGATAAGATTTGATATATACTATCAGGCTTCCTAGGATTTTTTTTTGTGTTTAAATATAATTGTTTCCACGAAATAGGCTTAATCTCATTACTTTCTATTGTAAGTTGCCATCTTCTTTTTTTTATAATATTATCTAAATGTTTTTTATTTCGTTGATAAATTTTAGTGAATTTAATTTCCTTGATTAAGGAATCAACAAAAGCTTTTTCAGATTGAATTTTTCTTTTGTTAGTGTCACTTGCAGTAGTTTTATTTTGACTAATTAAATCAAATCTTTGATTTAAGGATGAGATCCTCCAAAGATTGTATAGTATTGTAAATTCTTCTTTAGACCAGTTTTGGATAAATAGATGATTGAATAAACAATAGTTTTCTAATAATGATCGAAATATACTAGATTGAGAATGCACATCAATTAGGTTATTTTCAATGTCAGAAGAATTAAATTTAATTCCTTTAGATAATTGTACAATTGAATTTATTTTACATAAAGACATTTGTAACATTATTGGAATCCATTTACTTGCATCACTATCACTACTATGAAACTTTGAATATTCTAAACCAATATCTATTAACTTTTCTAAAATTTCACTCTGATGATCAATGTCATTTAGTAGCCTTCTAGGATCTTTAAATAATGTTGAAGTAGGTTCCTTCTTTTCCATTTTGCAATTTTCTTTAATATATTCATTTTGTCTGTCTTCCCAGATTCGGAGGGGGAACTTTCGCGATAAGCGAACAGATTGGCTCTAAATGCGTTTCCCTACTTTGAATCTTGTTCATTTCGGTGCTTTTGCAAAATCTATTCATTAGCGAGCGTATTACTAATACATTCAAAAATGATGCAACCCGATGCTTTAAGATCTGCTATTGTTTTCATGTGGTTTATAGACTAGTGTATTTTCTAAAGAAAGATACTGTTTTAGCATCAAATAGTTCTCGACTGCGCTCGAACGGACACTGTTGTTTGTTTTTAAACTGAGCTTATCTAGAACTTCGACAAGTGTTACACTGAGTTTATCGAAGTGCTCAGTTTGACAATGCTAAATTAGACATGTATATAAAAAATGATTGATACGTTCTGTATCAGGTTTTCCGCTAGCGAGTGTTTTTGCATATCGATCATTAGTTGCGATGACTTCTGAGATAAAATCACATACGGTATCAGGTCTTGCATGCATATACCGTTCGGCATTTTTAGACTTGATATCCATGAGAAGTTCAATCTCAGCTGCGATGT
>CAYGQJ010000271.1:0-2083 GCA_964351845.1 uncultured Flavobacteriaceae bacterium
GCGAGAAGTTTATGCTGAGCGTAGTCGAAGTAAGTCCCTCCATCGGCTCTTTAAATTAAAAAGAAAAGTTCTTAAAAATTATTGTTTAATATCGATTTTAAATGCATACTTTTGCATCCGAAAAAATTGATAAATGGGGAGATACTCAAGCGGCCAACGAGGACGGACTGTAACTCCGTTGTTTTTAACTTCGCAGGTTCGAATCCTGCTCTCCCCACAACACTATTTTCAAGTAAAAATTGATAAAATTTTTACTTGAAAATTTTCATATCACTTGATGGTGATGCGTTTGAAATATTGTTAAATACCTTTTAATACATTATATAGTATTAATAAATGCGGGAGTAGCTCAGTTGGTAGAGCGTCAGCCTTCCAAGCTGAATGTCGCCGGTTCGAACCCGGTCTCCCGCTCATAGGTACCTTTGGGTATTGAGCTTTCGCGAAAGCGTAAAACCAGCCGACGTAGCTCAGGGGTAGAGCGTTTCCTTGGTAAGGAAGAGGCCACGGGTTCAAATCCCGTCGTTGGCTCAATTAAAGAAAAATAAGAGTGCTGGTCATACTCTCTTTTGTGTTTAATCAAAAGATAAAAAGATCAAAAAGAATAAACACTAATAATAACTAAGATTAAATATTAAATCATGGCAAAGGAAACTTTTGACCGCTCGAAGCCGCACTTAAATATCGGTACAATTGGGCACGTAGATCACGGTAAAACTACACTTACTGCTGCGATCACAACAGTACTTGCAAACGCAGGTTTATCAGAACTGAGATCATTCGATTCTATCGATAATGCTCCTGAAGAAAAAGAAAGAGGTATTACTATTAATACTTCACACGTTGAGTACTCAACTGCAAACCGTCACTACGCGCACGTTGACTGTCCAGGTCACGCCGATTACGTAAAGAACATGGTAACAGGAGCTGCTCAAATGGACGGTGCTATTCTTGTGGTTGCTGCTACAGATGGTCCTATGCCACAAACACGTGAGCACATCCTTCTTGGACGTCAGGTAGGTATTCCTCGTATCGTTGTATTCATGAATAAAGTGGATATGGTTGATGATGATGAATTACTTGAATTAGTAGAGATGGAGATCAGAGAACTTCTTTCTTTCTATGAGTATGATGGAGATAATGGGCCTGTTATTGCTGGATCAGCTTTAGGAGCGCTTAACAATGAAGAAAAGTGGGTAGCTACAGTAATGGAGCTTATGGATGCTGTTGATGCATGGATTGAAGAGCCAGTTCGTGATACAGATAAAGATTTCTTAATGCCTATCGAGGATGTATTCTCAATTACAGGTCGTGGAACTGTTGCTACAGGTCGTATTGAAACTGGAGTTGCAAACACAGGAGATCCTGTAGAGATTATCGGTATGGGAGCTGAGAAATTGACTTCTACAATTACGGGTATTGAAATGTTCCGTAAGATATTAGATAGAGGTGAAGCTGGAGATAATGCAGGTATCCTATTAAGAGGTATTGAGAAAACTCAAATCTCTCGTGGTATGGTAATTACTAAGCCAGGATCTGTAACTCCACATAAAAACTTCAAAGCTGAGGTGTATATCCTTAAGAAAGAAGAAGGTGGACGTCACACTCCATTCCATAACAATTACCGTCCTCAGTTTTACGTACGTACTACTGATGTAACAGGTAACATTGCGCTTCCTGAAGGAGTTGAGATGGTTATGCCTGGTGATAACTTAACGATACATGTTGATCTTATTCAGCCTATCGCATTAAATATAGGTCTTCGTTTTGCAATCCGTGAAGGAGGTAGAACGGTAGGAGCAGGTCAGGTAACTGAGATCCTAGACTAAGTCTATAAATGAATTTATAAAAGTAAAGGTGTCCCGATTATTCGGGACGCCTTGACTTTTGTTTAAAAGGCCTTTGTAATGAATGTCTTTTTAAATAATATCTACGGGTTTAGCTCAGTTGGTAGAGCACTGGTCTCCAAAACCAGGTGTCGGGAGTTCGAGTCTCTCAACCCGTGCATAAATAAGGAAGGCGTTATTGTAACGTATTGCTTTTTTAATATCAAAAAATTAAGATGCTTCGCTGTTAAGTAGGAGTA
>CAYGQJ010000272.1:0-2064 GCA_964351845.1 uncultured Flavobacteriaceae bacterium
AAGTACCGTAGCTACGGTATCATACATCCCATTACCATGCGTTCCAATAAGAAGAACATTGTCAGAAGGGCGATATACGAGTCCGCTTATTAAAGCCATTCCTACGCTTCCTCCTCCTTCAAGTGACCAATCTACGTCTGTAGGATCAGGACTACTGTATAATCCTCTGGCAGTTCCTACATAATATCCTGTTTGTCCATTTACCTCGGTAATCGCTGCAGAGCGTATAGAGTGTGCTGATAAGTTACGCTCTATTACTTCCCACGTTGGATTGTCGCTTGTCGCATTGTTTGTAAAGAAAATATTAGTGATGTTATAATTCCCATATACAGCCATCACAATGTCTGGATTTGTAGGGTGAATGGCAAACCCTGTTACAATAGTATTTGCAGCTGTAGAAGCTCCTGGGGGTGTTATATTAATTGCTTCAGATAAATCTGTAGCATTTTGAGGGTCGTCAAGTCTAAAGACACCTCCACTTTGTCCTCCTATTAACAAATAACTTGTTGCAGGATTATAGGTTCCTCTAGTAGTAGCAAATTGTCTTAAATTTTGATTAATTGCTAGATTACCCATATCATCCCATGTATTTGGGTTTACGCTTGCTGCGTTTGTTGTCCTGAACATTCTTGCTCCATCTGCATAATACAATGCATTTGTATTATCAGGATCGAGATAAAAATACGTTACAAAAATACTATTCTCTGCATCTCCTGGGGTAATCTCTCTAGGATTAGGAAGGTTTGTAATAATCTGCCCTCCTTGTGATCCTAGATATAATTGCACCTCATTATCCTGTACTGTTCTAGCAATACCTACAGCAACACCATCTCCTCCAAATAGGCTTGCCATTTCAGTATTATTAGCAGGTGTAGGGATGGTTGGAACAAAAATTCCTTCAATTCCTACTGCATCTGTTCCTCCGATAGTTGTTGAATTATCCTGTGCGCCTCCTAAAACGATATTAGACCCTTCAACTTGATCTAAAGCTACGTGAAAATATTGATAGGTTTGATAGTTATTATTAAGATTTACCCAACCTACAGTACCTGCATTTATGTTATCTGTTCTATGCACTCCACCGTCTGTAGCGGAAAAGAATCTATCTGTATTATTTGGATCAAAAACAAGGTCATGTATATCAGGATGGTGATCATCTCCACCTCCTTGGCTATATAAATCTATATTTATTCCATCGTAACCTCCTATAATGTCAAACTCATCATCTGTTTCAATATTTACAATGCGGTATGCGCTTGTACCCCCAATGACAACAAAGTTTTCATCATCAGGCTTTACACTTATATCCAAATCATATCCGCCTTGTACTGAAAAAGGATCAACACCTCTTACGGGGCCTCCAGGAAGGTCTGGAAGTTTAGATGAAAAGTCTGTCCACGTATCTGTGCTTACATTATAACGCCATAAATCTGCTTCTGTATTTCCAGCCCCACTGTCTGCTCCATTTGTGTAGAGTGCGTATAATAGATTTTCATTAGAAGGGACTGTACTTAATACAATACGCCCAGAAGATGCATTTGCATTCCAACCAGCAGGCGATCCGTTTTGAGCAATACGCACCCAACTTCCGTTTCCTGTTTCTGAGGTATATACTCCATTTGTATTTGTTCCAGAAATCCCTCTTAAAGTAGCATATACTCTCCCATTATTATCAATTTCTACATCTGTAAAACCTCCATTATTACCCGGCTCCTGTAATTCTATCGTAAGCGTTGAACCATCATATCTATATATTCTTCCAAAGTTAGCTATGAATAAATCTCCATTAATGGGACTTACCGCTATATCATGGTTAAAGTCAAAGAAAGAGTCAAAATTTTCAAAATTAGAATTGGTTTGCGGTATTTGTTGCCAGTTTAAACCACCATCTTCAGATCTCCAGATCCCTTGACCTAAATATTGACCTGCTCCAATAGCTGCTGAATTTCCAAAAAGCTCTCCTGTCGCATAATACCAAATGTTCTGAAAACCATCACGCGGATCTTGTGCGATGGCTGTTACATTATGGATTTCTCCATTAGAGGATACCTTGTTCCAGCTTTG
>CAYGQJ010000273.1:0-2061 GCA_964351845.1 uncultured Flavobacteriaceae bacterium
CTAATATACCCAAGGTTGGGTATTGAGATAGCTAAATCTTCCAAATAGATTTGTTGCTATACCAACTTAAAAAAATAATAAGATGAATAAGAAAGTTAAAAATGGAAGTATTGTCGGTTTAGTGGTAGCTCTTGTAGTGTCGGTTTTTGCTAATTTTCACGAACCGTTGATTTGGGGAGATCCCGATTTGAATCAAGTGGATTTGTCCTTAAATGTAGAAAATAATGAATTTCAGCCTATTTTTATTTCAAAAAATTCAGGTGTGACAGAGCTTATCAATGCAAAAATGGAATGTGATGAGGAGTCAGATTGGGAACTAATTGAAATAAAAAAAATTTTAATCAATACAACAAAAATTTCTGGATTATTAAATCACAGAATTGAAGCAATTTCGGTTGGTGCAGACTCTGCAAAAGTTCCTATTATTTATATTAAAATGAAATTAGGGTTTTCGAAACAAATGCATCCAAATTCAATTTCTTTAGGATGTGAACCGGCTAGAATTCAAGAAGCATTTTGTTTTAATTCTAATAAGACTAAAGAAATTATTACGATTGTAGATTTTGGGCTAAGTACAAAAATTAAAAAGAGAATAATGGAAATAATGCAAGGCTTAAAAAAAATTGGCCCTGAGGTTACAGAGACTCAATCAGGAAGCATTTGTAACTTTAATGTAGTTCATGAAAAAGATTAGACTTTTATTATTCATATTTATCCCATTATCAATATTAGGACAGAAAACATCTAATTTAGATCAGGAAAAAATATTATTAAGATTAAAAAAAATTAATTCTCTAGATTTTATTATAAGAGAAAAATCAGGGAACTCTCTACAAAAAGACATGCTTTTGTGGGATTTAAGGTTGCTAAAATCTGGAGTAGTTGATTCTATACTTCTAAATAGAATTAAAACAATCAAACCAATTAACGAAAAGGAATCTATTCTTCAAAAAGTTTATTTTGGAAGGTTTAAAACAGTTGAAAACAAATATGGAGAAGCATATAAGTTTTATATAGACGCTTTAAGCTTAGCAAAAAAAAAACAGGATTCATTATTAATTTGTTCAATTTTGTATGATGTAATTCTCCTTAGTCATAAAGTAGAAAAAACTCGATATCTGATTCCAGATTTAGTAGCTGATTATAAAAATTATGCTTTCAACCCATTAGAATTATATTATGCAAATTATTTTCATTTCTATGAAAAGAATTGGAAGACAAAAAAAGTAAATACTGATTCAATACCATATGAAATATTACTAGCAAAAAGAGCAAATTGTCGTTTTTGTGAAGTACAACTTTATCAGAGAATAGGTGCTAATTATAGGATTTATGGTAAAAATTTAGATAGTTCAATTGTGTACAATAGATTAGCTCTAAACCTTATTAATAAAGAAGAAGATTATGATGTTTTTCTTCAAATGAAGAAAGGAATATTAAATAATTTAGGAATTACATATTTCGAATTAGGCTACTATGAGCAAGCTCTTGAAAACTATGAGAAAGCTTTAGAAATTGTATCATTAAAAAACCGTCTCATAAATGACCTTATAATTCTCAAAAATATTTCTGATGTCCATAAATGTCTAGGTAACTTTCAAGAAGCTTTATATTACTATGAATTGAGTAGTGAAAAAAGGCATGAATTTGATGAGAGTGGACATTCAGTTGCTATTCAAGAGATTGAAGAACAATATGAAAATGAAAAATTATCAAAAGAAAAAGCTATAGCGAGAAGTACAAGTTTTATTTTAGGTATAACTCTTTTTTGTTTACTAGCGATATCTATTTTAATATATATATCGTTAAAACGTAAGCAAAAGATTATTAATAGAGAAAAAGAACTTATTTTAAAGAATCAAGAGTTATCAAGCATTGACGCTATGATTGAAGGTCAAGAAAAAGAGCGTCAACGTATTGCTAATGAACTTCATGATGATCTAGGAGGATTGTTAGCAACTCTTAAACTATATGTGCAAAATTTAAAAATCAAGAAAACCAAGCTAAATGAGCAACATGATACTATTATTAAGAATACTGATACTGTTCTTGAAGAAGCGT
>CAYGQJ010000274.1:0-1982 GCA_964351845.1 uncultured Flavobacteriaceae bacterium
ACTCCTCCTATTTTCCTTAAAAGCTTACCTACAACATAAAGACACCTAATCCCTACATTCTTACTTCTAGAGAATACGCGCGATCTCCCTTTGGCAGGCTCGTATCAGGGTAAGGAGATAATCCCATGGCTTTTATAATGACCGTTTCTGAGGTGTATATCGCAATCTCTTTTCCTGAACCATCAAAAAGGATTTCTTGCTCAAAAGCCGTTTTACCTTTTTCTTTAATACGTATTTTGATTTTTGCTTGCCCTGCCCATACACAATTGACATCTTTGGGACATCTAGAGTCTTCAAGCACTTCGAGAAAGGTGATTTTGACACCGTCAACTTTCTGACATTTTCCTAACCCTATAGAAAACTCAGGGTTTTCTTCTGTTACTGTTGTGGGGGAGGTGTTTTGTGCTTTCGCTCCCGCCTGTCCGGCCGGCAGGAATGCCCAAAAAGAAATAAGAACTAAAAATATACGTAAAGATTTCATAAGTGTGTTTCTATTATATCTATTATATATGACAAGAAAGATGCCACGTTACAAAATGATAATGAGCATTACCCTCTAAAGAGGAAGAAATCATCTTTCATATGCTCTATTTTATCGTCTTTATTTGTCACGATATATTCTAAAGCGAGGTCTGTGAATTCTTTTCCTTTGGGTGTTAGTGTAACAATGCTATTTGTAATCGTAATCATATTATTTTTCTGAGCGAGATCTACGACGGTTTGTGATCGCACTTTTTGCCAATTGATGTGTTCATTAAGGTGATTGATATGACGCTCACTTTCTTCTGTATGATTGTTAAGGTGTAATAAAAATGTAAGCAAAGATACTTCTGTACGTTGTTGGCGCTGTCTATACATCACTGCAATCAGCCCTTTCCTAGGAGCTAAAAGATAGACCACTAAAAACACGATCCCCAAAACTGTCGTCATCGATCCAGAAATAGACGCATCTAAAAAGTGTGCAAGCCAATATCCTGACACGGCAGAACTCACGCCAAATACTATTGATAATACGAGCATTTTCTTTAAATCTGATGTCAGTAAATAGGCCGTTGCTGCTGGCGCAATCATAAGTGCCACCACAAGGACAGCACCTACGGCATCAAAAGCACCGACAACCGTTACTGAGGATACAGACATGAGTCCGTAATGCAACACAACGGGTGAAAATCCTAGTGCCGCCGAAAGCCCTGAATCAAAAGTACTTACTTTTAGTTCTTTGAAAAAACCGATCAACAACCCTATAGTAATCGTAAGAATACTGCTCATCACCCATAAAGATTTTGGACCTATATCTGTTCCTGAGATAGAAAGACGATCAAAAGGAGCAAAAGCAAGATCGCCTAATAATACCGCATCTACATCTAGATGTACATCGTTGGCGTTTTTTGCAATTAAAATAACGCCAATACTAAACAAAGCAGGAAACACCAATCCAATAGCAGTATCTTCTTTAACCAACCCTGTTTTTTGGATAGCTTCTACCAGAACCACTGTAATAACACCAGTAACTGCAGCCAATAAAATAAGCCAAGGCGAATTTAAATCTTCGGTTAAGAAATAACCTATCACAATCCCTGGTAATATAGAGTGGCTTATGGCATCACTAATCAATGCCATTTTACGTAATACCAAAAACACCCCAGGGATCGCGCAAGCAATGGCTACGATAGCGGCTATTAGTTGTATTTCTATTTGAGCTGGTGACATGATTTATTGTTTGTATAAGTTTTCTGCAGCATGGTAGCCATCCTTCGTAAGCGACCATTGCTGACCGTTTACAGCTACCCAATTTTTTTCTTCCATCTTCTTTAATGAGCCTTTTGTAAATCCTTGGAAGTTGTTTAATATTTTTATGGCGTGTGGGTGTGAAATATCTTCATGGTTTTTTGCTATATCAAACATAAATTGCAATGTTTTCTGAAGCTTTAAATCCCTTCTGTTTTGCCAAAACCGAACTTGCTTAAAAAGTACACCTCTCT
>CAYGQJ010000275.1:0-1982 GCA_964351845.1 uncultured Flavobacteriaceae bacterium
ACTCCTCCTATTTTCCTTAAAAGCTTACCTACAACATAAAGACACCTAATCCCTACATTCTTACTTCTAGAGAATACGCGCGATCTCCCTTTGGTAGGCTCGTATTAGGATAAGGAGATAATCCCATAGCTTTTATAATGACCGTTTCTGAGGTGTATATCGCGATCTCTCTTCTTGAACCGTCAAAAAGGATTTCTTTCTCAAAAGCCGCCATGCCTTTTTCTTTAATACGTATTTTAATTTTTGCTTGCCCTGCCCATACACAGTCCACATCTTTGGGACATCTAGAGTCTTCAAGCACTTCGAGAAAGGTGATTTTGACGCCGTCAATTTTCTGACATTTTCCTAACCCTATAGAAAACTCAGGGTTTTCTTCTGTTACTGTTGTGGGGGAGGTGTTTTGTGCTTTCGCTCCCGCCTGTCCGGCCGGCAGGAATGCCCAAAAAGAAATAAGAACTAAAAATATACGTAAAGATTTCATAAGTGTGTTTCTATTATATCTATTATATATGACAAGAAAGATGCCACGTTACAAAATGATAATGAGCATTACCCTCTAAAGAGGAAGAAATCATCTTTCATATGCTCTATTTTATCGTCTTTATTTGTCACGATATATTCTAAAGCGAGGTCTGTGAATTCTTTTCCTTTGGGTGTTAGTGTAACAATGCTATTTGTAATCGTAATCATATTATTTTTCTGAGCGAGATCTACGACGGTTTGTGATCGCACTTTTTGCCAATTGATGTGTTCATTAAGGTGATTGATATGACGCTCACTTTCTTCTGTATGATTGTTAAGGTGTAATAAAAATGTAAGCAAAGATACTTCTGTACGTTGTTGGCGCTGTCTATACATCACTGCAATCAGCCCTTTCCTAGGAGCTAAAAGATAGACCACTAAAAACACGATCCCCAAAACTGTCGTCATCGATCCAGAAATAGACGCATCTAAAAAGTGTGCAAGCCAATATCCTGACACGGCAGAACTCACGCCAAATACTATTGATAATACGAGCATTTTCTTTAAATCTGATGTCAGTAAATAGGCCGTTGCTGCTGGCGCAATCATAAGTGCCACCACAAGGACAGCACCTACGGCATCAAAAGCACCGACAACCGTTACTGAGGATACAGACATGAGTCCGTAATGCAACACAACGGGTGAAAATCCTAGTGCCGCCGAAAGCCCTGAATCAAAAGTACTTACTTTTAGTTCTTTGAAAAAACCGATCAACAACCCTATAGTAATCGTAAGAATACTGCTCATCACCCATAAAGATTTTGGACCTATATCTGTTCCTGAGATAGAAAGACGATCAAAAGGAGCAAAAGCAAGATCGCCTAATAATACCGCATCTACATCTAGATGTACATCGTTGGCGTTTTTTGCAATTAAAATAACGCCAATACTAAACAAAGCAGGAAACACCAATCCAATAGCAGTATCTTCTTTAACCAACCCTGTTTTTTGGATAGCTTCTACCAGAACCACTGTAATAACACCAGTAACTGCAGCCAATAAAATAAGCCAAGGCGAATTTAAATCTTCGGTTAAGAAATAACCTATCACAATCCCTGGTAATATAGAGTGGCTTATGGCATCACTAATCAATGCCATTTTACGTAATACCAAAAACACCCCAGGGATCGCGCAAGCAATGGCTACAATGGCGGCTATTAATTGTATTTCTATTTGAGCTGATGACATGATTTATTGTTTGTATAAGTTTTCTGCAGCAGTATAGCCATCCTTCGTAAGCGACCATTGCTGCCCGTTTACAGCTACCCAATTTTTTTCTTCCATCTTCTTTAAAGAGCCTTTTGTAAATCCTTGGAAGTTGTTTAATATTTTTATGGCATGTGGGTGTGAAATATCCTCATGGTTTTTTGCTATATCAAACATAAACTGCAATGTTTTCTGAAGTTTTAAATCCCTTCTGTTTTGCCAAAACCGAACTTGCTTAAAAAGTACACCTCTCT
>CAYGQJ010000276.1:0-1960 GCA_964351845.1 uncultured Flavobacteriaceae bacterium
GACAAGTTTATCAAAGGCCTCAAAGTAGTTGACACGTCACCAAAAATAGAGACATAGCTATCTATCCCCTATAACTCTATGGCTATGGTGTAAGTATCAAAATGGGTAAAAATGAACTCAGCCAATACACTTAGGCTGCTATGTCAGCCTCTTGATTTTGGGGAGGTTTCTGCTCTATAGGGAGAAAGCTCTGCATCTTTTCTTTCTCAATAGATTGTTTAAGTTCTTTGAGAGAAGTCACCTGATATTTCTCAAAAGCATCCTCTACTTTCTGCATCAAAAGATCTATCCACGACTTTTGCAACTTTTGTCCTGTCAGTATCTCAATAGGTGCTTGATGTTGCCTTTTTCCTCTTTTGAAAATACGATGATTATGGTAAAACATCACTAAGTTCAGTAGTTCTTGGGATACCTGCCCTTTGGCACTGTTGATAAAAGGTCGCAGAATAGAATTAAATGTTTCGACTAAAGAAGAAGCTTGAACAATTTCATTTAAGACCGAGAAGGCTTTTTCTTTAGTGAGTTCGAATTGGCTACATTCCTCTAATTGAGATGATTGCAGATAGTATTCTTTCAATAACTCTCTTGCTGCGGTGGCTTCTTGCTTAGCTCTTGCCCCAACTTTAGGGGAATGAGTCTGATAAGATTTCTTCTCCCATTGCCAATACAACACCCAAAGCCAAATGGTATCTTGATCAAGGAATCCTTGTAATTGTTGGTATAATAGAGGTACTTGATCTATATAGTGAAGGAGTTGCCCATTGTCTAACAAATTTTTAATGAATGCAATTTGCTGTTCTAACTTTGGTAAACAGAGTAAGGATAAGGCTTCCAAAGCTTGTCTCATTTCTAATTCAGCTACTGTTTTATCACGAGGTAGTCCTTGAGAAGTAAAAGGGCGAAGTTGCTGAATTAACTTAAAGTAATAGTGCTTAAACCACTCAAATTCATCCGTTGATTTTAATACATGGAGTTTAGCAGCCTCCCATTCTGCCTCTTTTTTGAGTGCTGTTGGATAGCTCTTCGTCTTAGAAAAACGCTCTGCTCGGTCAGTTTCTTTTGTTGCTGCTTTGTCCATTTCTTTTTTGAATTGACTATGAAATACACCTAAACGGTGAGGAATTGCGTGGAAGGTATCTGCTCCAATAATCGTCCCATCAGGCAACACTTTGACCGCTGATGCCATTTGTGGACCTTGATCTTTTATCACAGACTTAGGACGTATTTTATTGTTTTCCAACTTATTAAAACTTTGCTCCCAATCCGAACTTTTTAAACTTCCTTCTACTAAGCTGATATCTAAAACCACCATACTTTGGGCTTCTATGGTCGCTAATATCGCTTGACTACCACTATATATTTCGTCACATAGAAAGGTAAGTAATAGGGGTTTTTCACTCACATAAGTTGAACCCACTAAACTCCCCGCTACCTGTATCAACTCGGATATAAAATTGGTAGAGGTATACCGAACAGATAAACTTTTGCCGAAATTGGATAAGCCATGCAATGCCCCTTTCGTTTCTAATTTACCTTCTAAAAAAAAGCGCATACTTTCTAAGACTGACTCTAATTTCCTGGTTGGAGCTGAAATAGGTATTCCAAAGAGCGCAAAGGCATTTTTTTTTAGAATATTGCTTTGCTCATAGATAAAAGTGTGGGAAACATTGTATTTTGCCTTCAATTCTCTGATGGAACAAGAGCGATAGCAAGGGTGTAAACCCATAATCCCTAATTCTAAACGAATCGAAGGAGTCAAATCGCAACGACGAACATAGCTTTTTCGATTTTTCAAAGAACTTGGTTCCCCGAGGTGTCCCCGAGATTTCGGGGCAGGCTGGGGCTGGCTTTCCTTCTTTTGAGGGCTATTTATTTTGATTATTCGCATTCTCAAAATTATAGGTTTCTCAATTTTTGGAAGAACTTTTTTTTATATCGCAACTGAGCTGATAAACTTGTC
>CAYGQJ010000277.1:0-1941 GCA_964351845.1 uncultured Flavobacteriaceae bacterium
TTAGCGGTTCGGCTTTCCTTTTATTCCAATTGAAACATATCATATTTTGCTTCTTCAATGGGTGTTAATTTTACATTTGTGAATCCATTAGAGTGGATAAATTCTTTTGCTCTTACAGATCCTATTATATTGCCTGAAAAATTTATTGGAATAAAGAAATCTTTACTTATTTCTTTCTCTAAAATTATCTTTTCATAGGTTTGGTAAATTCCACCTTGTCCACCACCGCCTGGGCAACATAGTTCACAAATATTTTGTTCCGGTTTCGAGAACCATGTCGTTCCCATTTTACTATAGTTCACCCGTACCTCTGAAATCAATACTTTAGTTCCAAACAATTTTGGTTTTAAATATTTTGAATCGTTTTTCGTCCCCATTCTATCGATTTCGAGTTCAAAAAACTTCTCAAGTCCAGTCAATTTGCATTCTTCATACTTGCTCTTGAAATTTTCAGATACTATTAAGTCCGTTAAATTTCCGCAGTATACAAAATCACCTATTTTCCTTGGTTGTTTAATCACAATCTTATATGGAGGAAGCCATTCAAATTGACCTATTGCTCTCCTACAAATTGGACATTCTGGAAATTTATCAGAAAATTTTGCTCCTTTTACTTCTTCTGCCCAAGCAAATTTATATTGACTATATCCTGGTATTTCAAGTTTGTAGAATTTCATTTTTTATTTTTGCTGACCGCTAATCTGGTTACACGACATTATGTCGCGTATCTCTTATTATTCTCCTTGCTACACGAAACTAACAGACGCTAGGGAGAAACCCTCCCTTTTCATATAGGAGAAACTAAATATCGCCAAATTCCATGAAAACGCCTATTCCTGATATTCCGGCCTCAAAAAACGCTCGGTGCAGACGGCGTAGGCGCGTTTAGCGACTATGTACGATCTGCACTTTGTTATATGCATACTTTTTTATTGGATACTAATCTGTAACCTTTTTCCTAATCCTCCTTCTATTATTTTAACTAGAGTAGATAATTCGATTCCAGATTTGTTGTTTTCAATTCTAGAAATATAATGCTTAGAAGTACCACTTTTAACAGCTAACTGTTCTTGCGTCAGTCCTAATTCTTTTCTTGCTTGTTTTATCATTAATCCTATTTCTACTTTTCTTGATTCATCGATTTCGCTTAATTCGAACATAACAATTGGATCCACATCATAGTAATGAGTTATTGGACTTCCATTTTCATCACTTGATGTGAATTTTATATTTTTCCATACGAAAGTACCATCTACTACTTTTACTTTCTGGAATTTTTTTACCGATTCTTTAAGTGGATATTCAATGTCTTTATGATTGATTTTCCACTTATCAAAAATTTTTTCAAAATCTACTATTCTAGATTCTCCATTGCTAAACAGAGTATGGATCTTGTAGCCATCGATTTTATGAATTTTAATAATTCTTTTTACTGTTCTCATGATAAATTATTTAGCTATTTGGATTGTATTCTTTCCATTTCTGCATTATATAATCAGAGTTTACTTCTGCCCATGCGATAACTTTTTTTCGTTGCGTTTTTGGAATTGAACCAGCGTAAGTTTTTAATGATTTTATCTCAATAAGTTCTTCATGTTCAGCGTAGAGAGCATGAAAATGTGGTGGATTATGATCTCTCAAATAGATATAAATTTTTATCGAGTCAATAATTTTAATACATGGCATTTCGTAGTGTTTTCTTTAGTGAAAGCAATATAGTAAAAGTTATCTAATTATACAACTTTAAGAGATGTTATAAAGTTCCAATTTTATTCAATCCTACTTCCTGTTTGGCAAGCATAGTTTACGCAAATGGTAGCTAAATTTCTGAAATACAATTAGTTAGTGTGAGATTTTGATTTGTTGCATCGTACATCTGGCTACACGACATTATGTCGTGTAGCTCTTATTATTCTCCTGGCTACACGAAACTAACAGACG
>CAYGQJ010000278.1:0-1927 GCA_964351845.1 uncultured Flavobacteriaceae bacterium
ATGTGAATTGCTGTGCTTTTTCGGTATTTGCAAGCGCAACAAATTCTTTAATACGATAATAGTTTACATATTCAAAAAAGTTCATCCCGATATTCTCATTGAGCAAGCGAGCAAGCTCTGGGTTGCTAGTGCCAAGCATTTCGGCAAGTTCAGCTTTTAAGAGTTTATTATTGAGATATGGTTTTTTCTCAATCATTAATTGATCAAGTTGTTTTTTAAGTTGATCAAGATCTGCCATTGATAATTTGGATTGTGTATATTTTTGAGATGGCTCCAATACATTTAGTTTAAACACCTCTGGCGTCATTAATCCGTAATAAGCAATAAACAAAATAACAAAAGCCATGGCTAGCCAGATCACAGGGCGTGCATTGCGTTCTGTCATATCATATCCTACAATGCTTATAGTAAATAACACCAACCAAATGAGTAACCCTACACCTATGACTATGTGAAAATTGAAAAGAAACTTTGTTTTTAAAGCATAGGAAAGTTCGTTTTTTAAGCTTTCGCGAAAGCGTAAAAACAACCGTATACTTGCTATCCAATACACTATATTCACAATCAACCCAAAAGCATGACAGGCATAAATTACACGCTGTAATTCTCCCGTTTCTATTCTTTGTGAAATAATGAGGTCTGAAGGAATTATAAAATAAAAAAGAATACATCCAAAATATATAATTCCAGGGATATAGTGAATATAATCTCTCCTAGTTACTGTACTTTTTGCTATTGCTGATTTTGTAAATAATAACAGTGTTGTTCCAAATAATAATGCAGAAAGCTCTGACATTGCATTATACCGAAAATTAGTTCCTAACACTTCAGATATATTCAACACTTTACCACTAAGACCTAGTAAAAGTGCCATGACCATGCAACCTAAAAAGGGGTTTATGTTTTTACGATTCTTTTTAGAAAAAAGAAAAACACAGAGTAACAACAGACTCTGAAAAAATGCAAAGTAAATAAACTGATTAAATAATATACCCATATTATAAATGTAGGGAGATGTTGGTTTTTGAACTAGCTTTTCTAAAGAATATTATTTGAGTACAAATTGATGCACATTCTCAATGCTTTCTTCTTGCAATGCTTGATACTTTTTGTAAAAAGCGTCAAAGGTAGCTTTACTTTCCCATTCTGTAATGGTGAGGTAGTCTGGATTATACACATATCCTACAGGTGAATCACCATCTGTAAGGGTAATAACTTCTTTCCCTCCGTTTTGATCAGTCGCTTTTTTAAATGTTTTAATATATTTGTCAAATGCAGTACCTTCTCCCCAATAAGAGGTCACAACATTATACTTAGATCTATCTATTGTTACGATTGTTTCTTTAGGAACCTCGTAATATGTTAATGAGAAATAGGTCCAAATAGCACGGCGTTGTTCATGAAAATCTGGAACAGCTTGTACAATTGTTTTTAAAAATTCTTTTCGCTTTTTTTTAGAATCCCACTTACCAAAAATCATAGCCTCTGGTTGTAAACCTCCTTGTATTGTTTCAACAATAGAGAATCCAGGCACAGGTTTAAAAGAGAATTTTGATGCTACTGGAAATGCTGTTTTTTGATATTTAGGAAAAAGAGAGGCTCCATCTGTATTGTTAGTCAATAACAAAACGTCTAAGATTTCTCCTTTTTTAAAGCTATACGTTATGAGATTATTTTTCTCTTGAGCAATTGTAGAAAGAAAGGTAGTCAATAGGAATATTCCTATTAAAATTGATTTTGAAATGTTCATGTGTTAGATTCTTTTTAGAAATTAATATTTGCATGCTAGACAAAAGTAATTGTCGCATTCTTATGCAAAAAAAAAATGTTATCGGATGTGTACGCATACGGTATGGGTACGTACACTCATAATAAAATGGGGGAAATAAAGCATTATAGTTGATTATACGCTTACGTACTTCATCTA
>CAYGQJ010000279.1:0-1916 GCA_964351845.1 uncultured Flavobacteriaceae bacterium
CTCTAAGTTCGCTCAAATTGCTCATTAAAAAATGAATTGAGTTTAATAAGTTGTTGCTCATATAAATCAGTAGGAAGCCCCATTAATTCGAGGATTTCTTTTTGGGTACTATCTAAAGGTGTTAAAGCCAAAGAAATAGGCACATCATCTTCAAAAACAATAGTAAAAGATAGACCTTTAAATCTCTGCAATAGCATCTTAGCAGTTGGGGTAGGCGTTTTTCTACTTGGATTACCAGGGGTTAATCCCTTCAACTTTTTTCCATTGTCTTTGAGAGTTTTAGCCACTTTGACCTCCAAGAGGCAAGTAACCTTCAAAGCAATCATCAACAAGTTTATTAAGCCTTTAATTCGGTGGTCTTTCTGCAAAAAAAGGGGCAATAATTTAGTGACTTTGTTTTTCAAATCATTAAAACGAGTCTCAATTTGAAACTGCTCTTTATACAAAATAAGCGCATCTTTGAGCTTCAATTCTTGTTCTGGCGCATTCGTCGCATAGACCACCCAAGCTAAATTTTCAATGGCGTAATCGACTTCACTTTGCTTTAAATTCACTTCCAAAGAAAAGGACACCTCTTTAATGGTTCGAGCAGGCTTATTTCCATATTTACGTTTTTTTCTAGTAGTGGTGTGTCGGTGAATCTTGACATCAAAATAGTCTTCTACTTTCAATTCTTGAAGTAAAGAATCAATTTTCTCTTGGATAGCAAATTCATTTTCAAGCGTTTGCTTTCCCTGTTTTTTTACCAATAAATCCTCTAAAGCCGCTTTTGCTTTGCCTATTCTTCGCAATACAGTAGCTTTTTGAATCGCCACTTGTTTCCAAGTACGAACAAGCATTCTTCGCTCTACCCAACTGATTATTTCCTCTTTGCCTCCTACTTGCCGACTAACAGTATGAGTATATTCGACTTCAAATCCCTCTCCTATCTCCTCTGCCTCTATTGATATAGGCTCTATTTTTGAAGCTTCCATACGAGCTTCCTTTACAAGGTCTAATATCTGTGAACCACTTACTTGCACTTTTGATAAAGGAGTTAAATAATAATCGCCACCCTCAACAATAGAACTTAAATTTGACTCACTTCCCAACTTCTTATCTCCTACTATCAATAATTTATCTCCTTCACCTAAACTCTCTTTGCTTTGTTTGATAATCGGTTGATACAAAACATCATCCGATGTATTCCCACTTACAGTAATGCTACATAAAGGATAGGATTGTCCTCGGATTTCCGTATCCAAAGTACTCAACATCGTTTTGAATTGAGGCAAATTAGGATTAAAGTGTTTAGAGTGACCAAACTGAAATAAGCCCCCTTCCTTCACCTTTTTATGTCCTTTGCCAATAGTGGCATCCAAGCGAACGTGTTTTAAGCCATTTTTTTCTTTTACTATTTTGTATACTCGTAAAATGCTTTTATTCAGCTCTCTTTCTATTTCCTTCCAAGTTCCCTTACCGTATAGGTAGTCTAATACCAACTCTAATTTATCATCTGTAAAACTTGAGCTATCTAAATCATCATCAGGATAAAACGATTGCAACATATATTTTCGCCCTTTTGCCCAACCTTCCAAACGGTTTAGCCGATGGTCGCCCTCGCTTAGTAAATAAGCTAACCATACTTCAGTTAGCTTCCCCACACTCAATCCCACCCAGTTCCCATGCACTAAGAGCTTCTCATCTATTAGTTTACCGATTTCAAGTTTTTGAATCTTTTTTAACAGCAACACTATATCATCTATGCGTTCTATCCGATACACTTGATTTAACTTCCCTCGACCTAATACCATCTTTTTTGTTTTTTCTCAAAAAAGCAAAAGTCTTATTTTTACATCCCAAAACACTATTTTTATCAACTTTTTACACTACTATTCCTTTTTTATTTTTAAACCCTATTTTTAGCGAACTTAGAG
>CAYGQJ010000280.1:0-1877 GCA_964351845.1 uncultured Flavobacteriaceae bacterium
AAAAAAAGCGACGAGTACATGAGTAATTATCACATAAAGCATCTCGAAGAATATTATCAAGTGTATAGAAAATCTGTAGGCAATCCTGAATCTTTTTGGGAAGAAATTGCAGAAGAACATTTTCTATGGCGCAAAAAATGGGATAACGTACTTCGTTGGGATTTTAAGAAACCTGAAGTTACGTGGTTTGAAGGCGCAAAATTAAATATTACAGAAAACTGTATTGACAGACATTTAGCGACTAGAGGCGACAAAACAGCCATTCTCTTTGAACCTAATGACCCAAAAGAAGGAGCGCAACACATTACCTACAAAGAATTATACCACCGTGTCAATAAATTTGCAAATGTGCTTAAAGCGAAAGGCATTACAAAAGGGGATCGCGTGTGTATTTATCTGCCTATGATTCCAGAATTGGCGATCGCTTTATTAGCCTGTGCGCGTATAGGTGCCATTCATTCTGTGGTATTTGCAGGCTTCTCTGCGACAGCGCTCGCAACGCGAATTAACGACTCCGATTGTAAGATGGTAATCACGTCTGATGGCTCGTATCGCGGTGCCAAAACCATCGATTTAAAAGGCATCGTAGATGAAGCCTTAGAAGAATGTGAGTGCGTAGAAAGTGTGTTGGTTGTGAAACGCATCCACTCCGATATTACGATGAAAGAAGGGCGTGATGCCTGGCTGCAACCTTTATTAGATACCGCTTCTGATGAGCTTGCCGCTACTGTGATGGATGCCGAAGATCCTTTATTTATCTTATATACGTCTGGCTCCACTGGAATGCCGAAAGGGATGGTACATACCACCGCAGGGTACATGGTGTATAGTGCGTATACGTTTAAAAACGTGTTTCAATACAAAGAAGAGGATATCTATTGGTGTACGGCAGATATTGGTTGGATTACAGGACACAGTTATATTGTGTACGGTCCTTTAGCCAATGGCGCTACCACCGTGATGTTTGAAGGGGTGCCTAGTTATCCCGATTATGGTCGCTTTTGGGAGATTGTCGCGAAGTATAAAATCACGCAGTTTTACACCGCTCCTACAGCGATTAGAGCCCTTGCCAAAGAAGGCCTCGAGCATGTTGAAAAACATGATGTATCATCGCTAAAGGTGCTGGGTACCGTGGGCGAACCTATTAATGAAGAAGCGTGGCACTGGTATGATGACAATATTGGAAAGAAAAAATCACCTATTGTCGATACCTGGTGGCAAACAGAAACGGGAGGGATTATGATTACGCCTATTCCTTTTTGCACCCCCACCAAACCGACCTATGCAACGCTGCCGTTTATTGGTATTCAACCTACCCTAATGGATGAGAGTGGTCAAGAAGTCAAAGGCAATCAAGTCGATGGGCGTTTGTGTATAAAATTCCCCTGGCCGAGTATGGCACGAACCATTTGGGGCAATCACCAACGATATAAAGACACCTACTTTTCTACCTATGAAAACATGTATTTTACGGGAGATGGCGCACTAAGAGATGAGGTAGGCTATTACAGAATCACAGGACGTGTGGATGATGTGATTATTGTTTCGGGACATAATCTAGGCACCGCACCCATCGAAGATGCGATCAACGAACACCCCGCAGTGTCGGAAAGTGCTATTGTTGGCTTCCCGCATGATGTCAAAGGAAATGCATTATACGGCTATGTTACCTTAAAAGAAACAGGCGAAGGACGCAACCACGATAATCTGAGAAAAGAAATCAATCAAATCATCACCGAGCAAATAGGGCCGATTGCCAAATTGGATAAAATTCAATTTACGGATGGATTACCCAAAACCCGTTCTGGAAAAATCATGCGCCGCATCCTCCGGAAAATAGCAAGCAAAGACACGAGTAACCTTGGCGACACGAGTAC
>CAYGQJ010000281.1:0-1869 GCA_964351845.1 uncultured Flavobacteriaceae bacterium
TAATTGCATTATACGTTTCTACTTTCCATTGTTGATAGGCCTTTTCGGTACGCTCGCAAGAAACCGTTACATTGAGTGCAAAACTTCCCATGTCCCAGCCTACAACGCTCACAGGGATAGAACTATCTATAAAATCAGGTATAGACAAACTACCTGAACGAGGGTTTGCAATATTTCCTAAATTATCACTAGCTATTTTATTAATTCGTATTTCTTTATTAGCAATTTGAAGTTGTGCATTCACGTTTTTATTATTTGAACGTCTAAAATCGAACTTCCAGTTTGCATAGGTTGCTTTATATCCTTCAGGTATTTCGAGATCATTGTATGAAAACTGACGAGATCCATCTGCATCTACATATTCCCCTCCTGAATACGCTTTTCCTATCTTTATATATAGTGCGGGAGGTGCATTAACTTCGGCATTGTACTTGGATGCTAATACTTGATAAGTACTTGGAAAAATATATCTAGAATCCTTTACATTTTCAGGAAGAGGCTCTGGCATTTCTGGCAATATATACCCTTCTGGTAAACCTTCTGGTGCCACTCCTCCTTCAGCTTTTTCTATAATCGCTTGTTTAAAGAATCGAGAAGGTTCTGGAATATCAAATTCATACATTAAACGTTTTCCATAGTTTACAAGCTTGTTATTATAAATCTTATCTACCCAACGATATACGCCTGTTACATGCTCAGTTCCTAGTCTATTATCAAAGCCATGGGTATTATTTTCTTCAAACTCACGAAGAATACGAGAGGTACGTTTACGGCTTACTTTCTGTACAACACGCTCAAGGGCTCTTGTGGTCACCTCTTCTGCATAGGTTTGTGACGTACTATTAGAATTTGAGGATGAGGAGGACGAGGCTCCGTTAAAGTATCCATTAGCAAAGAAATCTACGCCTCCAAAACTTCCATTTACCCCCGCTGAAGCTCCGTAGTCCTTAGACTTATCTTCATTAAGAACCTGAGAAATTTCTGAGCTCAACTCATTACGTTCTGAAGTCGTCGTATCTGTAAGTGATTCTGTTTCTGTCTCACTGGTCGTTTCTGTCGTGGTTTCTGAGCTTACCAAATTACGGGTAGAGCGTTCTTTATACTCACGTGCAAGAATGTTTTCTATATGAGATACTTCTCCTGGCACATAACAACACACCTCTTGCTCTACACGTCTAAAGTCTGCTACACCTACTTGTCTAATACCAACAGGTCTTTGGATCGCCGTTGCACCTGTTCCTACTTCTACATCATTAAGATCGCCATGCTCAGGACTTCCATCTGTAAGAACCATAAGCGTTTTAGAAAGTGCTTGATTAACTACTTCTTCCTCAAAACCGGTCTGCTCTCCACCCTCTTCTCCTTCTGGAGTAGGTAAATCTATAGAAATAGTAGCTTGAAATTGACTACTAAATGTTATGATTTCTCCTTTTGGCACTCGTAAAATAAGACCCTCTTCTGTTCGGGATACTACTTCTAAAATTGTATTTTTCAAATATTCAACACTTGGATCAGCGAAAAAAAGATTAACCCCTGTAATCTCTCTCATATCTTTAGGAAGTGCAATATTGGCATACACCTCTAACCCATTACCTTCTAAAGAAGGGAATGCACTAATTGTAAAGCTATAATCAGGAATTAATTGTTTTTTACTTTTAACTAAACTCCCCCTAAAATTAACCGTTTTTGTGTTATTTTGATCACTATTTACAGCCATTTCGGTAAGCAGACTGATATCGTTTTCTAATGCATTCAAAATATCAACACCTTCTTCAATACCTGCATTCACCTTTTGAAAAACCACATATCGTGTACTTTCTGATATTTGTTGCGTATTTAGTGTAGTTACATAATCCCAAAATGCTGTTG
>CAYGQJ010000282.1:0-1846 GCA_964351845.1 uncultured Flavobacteriaceae bacterium
CATAGGGGGAACTTAAGGGGATTAAATTATTTGCACGCAAATCATCACGCATTAAAGTTTCTTCGCCTGCAATAGGGTTTAAGCTTGCGCCTTGTAAAAATGTTTTTATAGCTAAAATACCAGTAACTATTCCGTTAACAGATTTAAAACCTGTCCAACCTGCTGTTTCATAAGCAGCTTCAGTACCTGTAGGTACGGTTAAATCTATAGTATCTTCATTAGTAAATGAATTATCCACAACACTGGGTGCATTAGGGTTTAAAGAAGTTATAGTGGTTATAGGATTATTTAAAAAAGCCAATGATGAAATTGTAGTTACATTTTCTGGTAGTGTAAGAATTTCAATCTCGTTACCTTCAAACGATCTAAAACCTATAACTTCTAAACTCTGTGGAAACGTTACACTTACCAAGTCGTTATTAGAAAAACAACGTTGCGCGATTTCGGTAACACCTTCTGGTATCGTAACTGTCTCTAGTGCATTAAAACGGAAAGCGATGGCTCCTAATGTTCTTAAGGTACTTGGAAACGTTACCGTTTCTATACCAGCACTTTCAAAAGCAGTATTACCTATACCTACTACTGTAAATACAACATTTTGAATGGTTACATTTTCTGGAATAGCAAGATTTATAGGTATGGTGGTACCGCCTACTATGTTCACCTCATTAGGTGTTAAAGCGGTAATGGTATAATCTAGCCCATTTACATCAAACGTATTGCCTACTTCTAATGGCACATTGCCATTAACGGTAACAAAACCAGTCCAACCAGCAGTGACATAAGCAACTTCAGTACCTGTAGGAACGGTTAAATCTATAGTACTTCTATCACCAAAAGAATTGTCAAAAATAGTAGCAGGAACAGTACCTAAAGCCTCAACAGTTGTTAAGGTATTTGTATTAAAAGAATCTGTTCCTAAAGATGTAACTTCTGCAGGTATGGTTACCGATGTGATCGTACTATTATTAAAAGCAGTATTACCTATACTGGTTACCGTAAAATCTAATCCACCACTATTTACATTACCATCAATTACTAAAGTTGATGGAATGGAAGTGCCGCCTGTTAGTTCCACTTCATTAGGCATTAATGACGTTACTGTATAATTAAAATTGTTTTCTGTAAACGTATCGCCTATTGTTAAATTAATGACTCCATTAACGGTAGCAAAACCTGTCCAGCCAGCCGTTGCATAAGCAACTTCAGTACCTGTAGGAACGGTTAAATCTATAGTACTTCTATCACCAAAAGAATTGTCAAAAATAGTAGCAGGAACAGTACCTAAAGCCTCAACAGTTGTTAAGGTATTTGTATTAAAAGAATCTGTTCCTAAAGATGTAACTTCTGCAGGTATGGTTACCGATGTGATCGTACTATTATTAAAAGCAGTATTACCTATACTGGTTACCGTAAAATCTAATCCACCACTATTTACATTACCATCAATTACTAAAGTTGATGGAATGGAAGTGCCGCCTGTTAGTTCCACTTCATTAGGCATTAATGACGTTACTGTATAATTAAAATTGTTTTCTGTAAACGTATCGCCTATTTGAAAGTTAACTATTCCATTAACAGAGTTAAAACCTACCCATCCAGCAGTAGCATAAGCTGCTTCACTTACTGTAGGAACGGTTAAGTCTATGTTACCTTCATTAGTAAATGAATCACTAGTGGTACCTAATAGAACACTTGGGGCGTTTAGATTTAAAGAAGTTAAAGTGGTTATAGGATTATTTAAAAAAGCAAATGATGAAATTGTAGTTACATTTTCTGGTAGTGTAAGAATTTCAATAGCGTTTTGCTCAAAAGATCTAAAACCAATAATTTCTAAACTGTTAGG
>CAYGQJ010000283.1:0-1840 GCA_964351845.1 uncultured Flavobacteriaceae bacterium
CCTAACAGTTTAGAAATTATTGGTTTTAGATCTTTTGAGCAAAACGCTATTGAAACTCTTACACTACCAGAAAATGTAACAAGTATTTCTCAAAATGCTTTTTTAAATTCTCCTATAACAACTATAACATCTTTAAACCCAAACGCACCAAGTGTTGTGTTAGGTACTAGTGATGATTCATTTAATAATGAAAGTAACATAGATTTAACCGTTCCTACAGGAAGTGAAGCAGCTTATGCAACTGCTGGATGGGTAGGTTTCAACTCTGTTAATGGAGTAGTTAACTTTCAAATAGGCGATACGTTTACAGAAAACAATTTTAATTATACAGTAACGTCATTAATGCCTAATGAAGTGGAACTAACAGGCGGCACTTCCATTCCATCAACTTTAGTAATTGATGGTAATGTAAATAGTGGTGGATTAGATTTTACGGTAACCAGTATAGGTAATACTGCCTTTAATAATAGTAGTATTACATCGGTAACCATACCTGCAGAAATTACATCTTTAGGAACAAATTCTTTTAACACAAATACCTTAACAACTGTTGAGGCTTTAGGTACTGTACCAGCTATAATTTTTGACAATTCTTTTGGTGATAGAAGTACTATAGGTTTAACCGTTCCTACAGGTACTGAAACTGCTTATGCAACTGCTGGATGGACTGGTTTTAACTCTATCAATGGAGTAGTTAACTTTCAAATAGGCGATACGTTTACAGAAAACAACTTCAATTACACGGTAACGTCACTAGCGCCTAATGAGGTGGAACTAACAGGCGGTGCTTCCATTCCATCAATTTTAGTAATTGATGGTAATGTAAATAGTGGTGGATCAGATTTTACGGTAAGCAGTATAGGTAATACTGCTTTTAACAATAGTAGTATTACATCGGTAACCATACCTACTGAAGTTACATCTTTGGGAACAGATTCTTTTAATACAAATACCTTAACAACTGTTGAGGCTTTAGGTACTGCGCCAGCTACTATCTTTAACAATTCTTTTGGTGATAGAAGCACTATAGATTTAACCGTTCCTACAGGTACTGAAGCTGCTTATGTCACTGCTGGTTGGACTGGTTTTGTTACCGTTAATGGCAATGTGCCATTAGAAGTAGGCAATACGTTTGATGTAAATGGGCTAGATTATACCATTACCGCTTTAACACCTAATGAGGTGAACATAGTAGGCGGTACCACCATACCTATAAATCTTGCTATTCCAGAAAATGTAACCATTCAAAATGTTGTATTTACAGTAGTAGGTATAGGTAATACTGCTTTTGAAAGTGCTGGTATAGAAACGGTAACGTTTCCAAGTACCTTAAGAACATTAGGAGCCATCGCTTTCCGTTTTAATGCACTAGAGACAGTTACGATACCAGAAGGTGTTACCGAAATCGCGCAACGTTGTTTTTCTAATAACGACTTGGTAAATGTAACCTTACCACAGAGTTTAGAAGTTATAGGTTTTCGTTCTTTTGAAAGAAACGAGATTGATGAAATTAATATTCCTGATAACGTCACACTTATAGATGGTTTTGCTTTTGATTTTAACAACTTAACAGAGTTAACAATACCTGCAAATGTAACTTCTATAGGAAGTGAAGCTTTTGATGGAAATAATCTTACAACAATTATATCAAAAATAGTTGCACCACCAGTTGTTGCTAGCAATGCATTTGGCAATAGAACTAATACCGATTTATTTATACCAATAGGAACTTCACAAGCGTATACAGATGCTACTTGGACAGGATTTAATTCCACCACAGAAACGACTTTTGATATTGTGATTGCCCCAAAAGTATTTTTACAAGGCGCTAGCTTAAACC
>CAYGQJ010000284.1:0-1825 GCA_964351845.1 uncultured Flavobacteriaceae bacterium
TAAAATAAAAATACTGTTATCAACAACTGTAATCGTTGCACAAGTCCCCCGCTGGCCCCAATTTGTAATTGGTGCCAAAACACGAGTGAGTTACCCTAAGTCTCCCCCGCTGGTGCGCGATTGTATCGCGTTCCAGAAGAAAAGGGATCATTAAGTCATTTATCAAAAAAACACTAACAAAATGATCTAGATTGTAGATTATCAGAAACGCTGCTCACTGTCATGCGATTTCCTACCTCCGGCAGGCAAGCTCGTCGCTCGTGCCTCGCTCTGTCGAAATGACGACAACAAAAGTCTTACGTCCTACGTCTTTTAGCGAAGCTGTCTTATGTCTTTTCCAAAATCTCAAATTCCAAATCTCAAAAGCCTCAAAAGAACCAATCTTACGTCTCAGAAAACAAAAGTCTTACGTCTTTTTAAAAAAGAAACTCACATCATTAGAAATACCCCCATCTAGTACACGATGGTATCCCGTTCCAAAAGCATCTCAAGCCTACATTTTCTATTTGGTTTGTATTTGTTAACTTAGGTGCTGTAACACGCAACGACATCATACAATCACCAACGTATACATCATGAAACATCTATTTGCATTTGTATTTATTCTAAGCACTTTTAATTTCGTACAGGCACAGGTAAAAGAGACGTTTTATCCCAATGGAAATATTAAAGAAAGAATATCCTATAATTCCGATGGGGAGTACAACGGGGTCTATGAAACGTATTATGATAATGAACAGATAAGAGAGAAAGGATCTTATAATAAAAGAGAAGAGGAAACTGGAGAATGGATAGCATATCACAAAAACGGACAAATATCCAAAAAAGGGAGCTTCAACAAATCGGGTCATGAAATAGGAATATGGTATGAGTATTATCCAGATGGTAAAAAACATTCTATTACTGAATATGACAAAAAGGGTAATCATAAAAAAACTCAAGAATTCCACGAAAATGGTGAGATTATCGGTTTAGCTATTGATGGAAAGAATATAGGAACATGGAAATCATATGACTTTGCTACTAAAAAATTGTCCTACATAGCCAATTATAATGATCTTGGGGAATTACATGGTATGCAAAAATCTTTCTCGAAAAATGGTCAATTGTACAGTGAATCTAGTTATGTGAATGGAGTCAAAGATGGAGAACACAAAACCTATTATGACAACGGCAACCCCAAAGAACTCGTTACTTACACTAATGGGAAACTATATGGTAAGCAAGCCATGTATTACGAAAATGGGCAAGCGCAGCTTGTGATTATGATTGATGATCGGGGTATTCCGACGAGTAGTAAACGGTATACGGAAGATGGAAAATTAATTGATTGACTTTTTGTGAATAGCTTAAAATAGTTACTGACAACGTGTAAAAACAATACGAAATTACGTTCTTCATCATTCTGGATTTCCTTTAAAAAATCACTTGCTAACACTTATCCATACGAATTGTTCGTCACACAACCTCAACCCATCCTGATTAGATTTTCGCGAAAGCGAAAAAAACCAAACCGTGCATCATGCATATATCAAAACCAACCACACTATGAAAAAGCCTGACATCCTATCGACACCTATATTCTTGTTTGTTATTGTATGTTGTATTTCATTTTTTTCCGCTTGTACTACTGGGAATACTCCTGGAGATGTCAGAGGTATTGAACTTTCCTTTCCAAGCGAACATTATAATGAGGCATTGGATGGAAGAGTCATTGTCTTGATTTCAAAACACAACGAAACCGAACCTCGATTTCAGCTTCGAGATGACTCCAAAACGTGTCAAGCCTTCGGCATGGATGTGAACGACTGGACCCCTGAAGCGT
>CAYGQJ010000285.1:0-1813 GCA_964351845.1 uncultured Flavobacteriaceae bacterium
CTTACATTCACGAGTTGAAAAGCTTTAAAAAATGAATTAATTAGCCACCTTTATCCATGATACTTAACCACGAATCAGGGGTCATTTCTTTATATTTACTTTCATCTACGTCTAATAATTTCAAAACTTGTCTCTGTTTTTTGGCAATCCCTTTAACTTGGTATTGCCAGTCATCTTGCTTTTGAAACAAGACGCTCAACATGATTACACTATTAAAGCAAAATTTAATATTTGACCAAGTTGGCTTCTTAGTTTTCATCCCTTGTGGCAAAATAGGTAAGGTTTTAATATTTTGCTCTATCATATTCTTTCTAATTCTTCGCTCTATAAGTGCGATGAGCATCAAGGCAATGATATAAAGAAACAACATTGCTTCAATTCGTTCTGGTTTTTTCAAAAATACAGGAGCAAGCTCTAAGACAGATTTTAGAGAATTGAACCTTTTTTCCAAATAAGGTTGATTTTTATAGTTTTTTAATACCTCTTCTCCTGCTAATTCTGTGTTGGTGACTAAAGGAAAAATACCATCTTTATTCGCTGCTTTTGTAATAGCTACTGAATTAATAGTATATTTTATTTCATAACTAATCACCCTTTTTTCTTCCCACTTTGTATTTAGTCCTGGTCTTCCCTTTCCTTTTTGCTTCCTAATAAGCTCCTCTTTTTCTATCACTTGTATATCAAACAGTTCTGAGGTTTTACCTAAGCCCTTTTCGATAGCTGCTTGAATTTGCAGCTCTGTTTTGAGGTAATAGCGATTCAATTTAGTATTCAATTCCTCTAAAAATCCTTGTGCTTTCTTAATTTTTGCTGCCCTTCTATATTTATCTTGTTTGTCCTTTGCACTACTGTGAATCCACAATAATCGAAAACCTTCTTTTGTAGTACTCCCTTCTTTGAGTCGATAAGTTATATATTCTCCCTGTTTTCGACTATTCTCTACTTGATAAACTTCCTCCCAATTACAGGGTAAATCTGAGCTATCTGATTCAATTATAAGTTCTAATGTTTTATAAAAATCCTGTACTTCCTTTCGAGTTCTGGGTAAAATACTTATAAATAAACCTCCTGCATCTGCTATAAATCCCAGATTTTCTGTACTACTTAATTTACTGTCCGCTATATAAATAAAATCCTCTCGATTTAGTAATTCACGTAATCCCTGCCAGTTTACTTGGTGAGTTTGGTCGTCGCTTTTGTTTCCACTATACAATTGAGCTAATAGCGGGACATAGCCATCTCCACTCACATTTAAACCAAACACTAATTGCTTGCAGTCTGGACGGTGGTCTTTATTATAACCTTGAGTCATGACTATCTCACTTCCATCAGGTTGGTTTCGAGTATAACTTCCCGTAA
The DNA here is from genome assembly GCA_964351845.1 of uncultured Flavobacteriaceae bacterium. Classification (GTDB taxonomy): domain Bacteria; phylum Bacteroidota; class Bacteroidia; order Flavobacteriales; family Flavobacteriaceae; genus Dokdonia. The sequence continues at coordinate 1,360 of CAYGQJ010000285.1, forward strand.
AGGTCACACTTGTGGTATCATTATGAATCACATCTGTACATATATCATGTGTAGAAATCACTTTGCCACTTAGTTCACTCAATAGGCTATGACGATTACTTTTATAGAGTGCATCTAAACTTGCTCCTATTCGTTTGTCATGAAATTTTTGTGCTTCTGCACCAAATTCTCCAATCCCATCGGTATAGTCACTTAACCAATCTGAAAGTTGATACAAGGGACGAGGGCTATCTAATAGGTTCAATATCAATACAGTCAGCACTTTGCCATGGGATACCTCTTCTCCTCCTGATTCAATATGAGAATCTAATATCTTGGCTATGCCCAATTCTTCAATAAACTCGTAAGCTATTGGAATTATTCCTAATTTTGTAATTATTGCTTCTTTCACAAAACAAAGTAATCGCTTTTTTTTTAATTCTAAAAATTAGCCGACCCAACTCGTGAATGTCAG
>CAYGQJ010000286.1:0-1810 GCA_964351845.1 uncultured Flavobacteriaceae bacterium
ATCATCGCTGGGATGCTCACAGGGACGTATACCGGCGGAAGTATTAATTTTAATGCGGTTGCTTTGGAATATGATTTTCAAAAACGTGGGGTTTTATATGCGGGTACGATAGCCATCGATAATGTAGTAACTACTTTATGGATTATCGTGACGCTTGCAATTCCTGCAGTGTTACGCACCTTTTGGAAAGACAAAAAAATACACACTCCCAAAGAAACGACCCAGACTCAGGAACGTGAAGGAATTAATGCACATAGCTTGATGTGGCTGGTATTTCTAGGACTTGCTGCGTATTTTGCTTCTGATCTATTAGCCACCTACGTACCCCAAATACCCTCCATGATTACGATTTCAACGCTAGGAATTCTCCTTGCACAAGTGCCTTTTGTGTCTCAATTGAAAGGGAGTCAGACCTTAGGACTCTATCTCGTTTATATTTTTCTGGCGGTTATTGGTGCGTATTGCGAACTCAGTGCTGTCGTTGAGTTAAAAGACATCGGACTCACTTTACTTGGCTTTACAGCCTTGGCAGTGATGCTTCACGGCCTATTTACCATTCTTTTTGGCGGACTGATCTACAGAGATTGGGATATGATTTCGATTGTAAGTCAAGCCAATATTGGTGGAGGCACCACCGCCATTGCCCTCGCCGAAACTTTTAAACGTAAAGAACTCCTATTACCCGCCATTCTTGTGGGTTCCCTAGGGAATGCGCTCGGGACGTATCTGGGATTTATGGTCGTGTATTTGTTGTGAAAATGGAGTTTTGTGGAGTCCGCTTTCGCGAAAGCGTATACGTGTTCATATTCTTTTTGTTTATGATTACATGTACTGACGCTGTTTTTTAAAAAAATCAGTAAGAGTAAGCTAGTTTTGTGCTATTTTGGACAATGAAAACTACTAATTAGAAAAGTAAATGCCAAAACAGATTATCCTACTCTTCCTTTTACTCTGCGTCTTTAGTAGTTGTGATTTTACACCCGCTGGTGAGTATTATAATAAAGCATTGGAACTAAGGAAGGAGAAAAAAATCGAACAAGCCATTGCAAACCTTGATAAAGCAATTGCAAAAGAACCGAAGTTCAGGCCTGCTCTTTTAAACAGAGGTGTTTATAAATCAATAGTAGAAGATTACCAGGGAAGCATCACTGATTATAAAAAACTTTTAGCCTTTGATAGTGATAATACAGCGGCACTCTACAATATTGGAAATAGTTATAGTGCTTTAAAAGAACATAACAAAGCCATTACCTATTATACCAAGGCTCTTAAGACTGAAGGGGCTCTAAAAAGTTTCCCTAGTTCAAATGGAGGGGTGATCGCTTTTAAAATGAATATTGATTTAAAAAGCTTTGATAGTGATACAGATTACAATGTGTACGATAGTGAGATCTATTTTGATAGAGGGATTGAATTTCTAGAAATAGAAAAGTTTGATGAAGCGATTTCTGATATTAACAAGTCTTTAAAAGCGAACTATGCGATAAAGGATTCTTATTTCTATCTAGGAAAAGCATACCTAGGCAAAAAAGATTCTTTACAAGCCTGTCAAAATTTTATCGAATCAGCGAGATTAGGAGATCAAGAGGCTAGAGAAATGCTTAAAAAACACTGTATCCAACAAGAGTCCAAATGAATCTTATCATCACCATTCTAAAATGGATAGCAATCATCCTCTTCTTTCCAATATCATTGATTTTTGTTGGCTACTACAACCAAAAGAAAGCGAAAAAGGAATACTGGAAGAAGGAAGAATTGAAATAAAAATCCATTACAAAAAGTATCTCCCTGTTTTACCTGTATAGTGCTT
>CAYGQJ010000287.1:0-1807 GCA_964351845.1 uncultured Flavobacteriaceae bacterium
ATGCTGAAGATTTACTAGACCTCAATATCACCAATGATATTAATTTCGCTCAAAACATAAACACCTCCATCCCTACCATTGGTGCTGGATTTTTGTACAACGAACGTAATTTTTATGTCGGACTTGCTGCGCCAAATATTGTCGGTGACCTACTCTCTTCAGAAAAAAACATAGAACTTGTTGTGCCTTACTACGCGTATGCAGGCTACAAACTATACATGGGAAGTCAGCAAGAATTTTTACTCAAACCCAATGCCCTTGTAATCGTCTCCGAAGGTTCGCCTACGCAAATAGATATGAATGTTTTCTTGAACTATAAAAGCAAACTTGAGGCGGGCATCGGCTATCGCACCAATTCGCTTGTGAATATGCTGGTTGGGTTTTACCTCTTTAATAATATTCGGATCAACTACACCTATAACGTAGCCTTAAACAATTCCCCCTTGGGAAGTTCGCAGGGATTCTCCTTGAGTTACCGTATGGGTAATGGCTATGGCGGTAGGCGTTGATAAGGGTTTTTACGCTTTCCTACCTGCTGGCAGGCAGGCGCGAAAGGGTAAAATAAAGTCATCACTTTAAATGGTATTCAGTAGCCATCATTATTAAACGGAGCTAAACTTAACGTTTTTATATATTCAGATAAATATTAACTTAGTTAACATAAAAACCTCTGCATCTCTGCAAAGGTTTCTATAGTTATTGTTGCTATTTTCACTTCTCAAATATATCATGAGACACTAAAAAACAATTGAAGTAACTGTTCTGGAGCTTATATTTTTTGATATGTATATGTTACTGTGCTAGAAAAAGATTCGAGCTCTCCTGAATTATTGACTGTAATAAAAGCGTTTTCTTCTGCTGTTAATGTATTATTATCACCTATTAGAAGAATAAGAGTATCCCCACCTTCAGGCTGATCATATTCAAGAACAATACTTGTAGAAGTAGCATTATAAGTACCTGTTTCTGTAAAGTTATTGCATGATGCAGGAAAATAATTTGTAGTGTTTCCTTCAAAGTCAATCTCTGTTTCTTGGAATATTTGTAAGTTGCCCCAAGCAAAATCATTATTTTCTTGAATAACAATATTTGAAGTACAATTCAATTCTTGTAAAAAATCTGTTTGTGTAAAGACTCCGTCAGCATTAAGGTCTAAAGGAATATTAGAATCTATAGCTATTAATTGATATGTACCAACCAAGGAGTCATTGTTTTGCTCGTCGTTTGAGTCATTATCATCACTTGAACAACTTAAAATAGTTGCAGAAAATAGCATTAAAAAAAATAATCTTGTGTTCTTCATAAGTTTAATTCAGAATTTATAATTAATTAAAAACATTTCCAGTAAAAGTACATAAATATTATCACCAAAATAGTACTAGAACTTATGTATATTTAATTAAAATTATCACGAAAACCCACACATAACTAAGTGATTACTTAAAACAAAACTTAAAATAAAGGAATACTCAATGTTCTCCCATTTTTACTCGTAATATATCTTAAAATATTTCTCAAACTATCGTTAAGACTCTTTTTAAACTAGTACTTTCCGTTCGAGCGCAGTCAAGAATTGCATTATAAACTTAGACAGATAAATAGATGATTTTGTACTCAACCTTAAAATCACGCACAAACCAACAAAATGATGAAACATACAAAAAACTAAAAATCAATATATTTTAAAACGTTTTTTACTCGCTTTCGCGCCTACCTGCCGGCAGGTAGAAAAGCTTGAAAACCTCCTAAAACCAGTTTTGTTTAAATTTTAACTAACTTTTGTTAAACAAAAGAAACTTATTGTTTA
>CAYGQJ010000288.1:0-1804 GCA_964351845.1 uncultured Flavobacteriaceae bacterium
TGATTTCTTGCAGCAACGATGACGATGCTGATATCGTAGACCCAGGACCAGACGTTACCATTGAAGTGCCTGCAACCTATTCTTTTGAGAGAGATGGTAGCTCTACAGTGAGCTTCTCAGGACAGACCACACGTATTCTCATGGCAGATGAATTAATCGCTTCAATGAGAGATTTTGACACCGCAACAGAATCGTTATTGTTAGATATGTATGCCAATGAAAACACTCCTTTCTCTAGTGATGATTTAAATGCCTCCACAAAAAACATACGAAGTAAGGTGGCTGCCTCTCAAGATTACTTCAGTAACAACAGTGCCGCATCAGCAACGATCAAAACTCAGTTTGAAGCGTGGCTTTCAGCAAATGCAAACGAGCTAATTCCAGCTCAAAATACAGCAGCCACTGCAGGTGTTGCAGGTCAAATAGCCGATGGAGAAGCAACCCGTTATGTAAACCCACAAGGATTAGAATATGATCAAGCCGTAATTATAGGATTGATAGGAGCACTAATGGTAGACCAGACACTTAATAACTACTTAGGAACTGCAGTGCTTGACGCAGGTACCAATCCAGAGGATAACGATAACGACATACTTGTAGATGGAGAGTCATATACAGATATGGAGCACAAATGGGATGAAGCCTATGGATATGCCTATGGAACGTCAGCAAATATGGCTAATCCAAACCTAACGATTGGTCAAGATGATCTTTTCTTAAATAAATACATCGGAAGAGTAGAAAGCGATAGTGATTTTGCAGGGATTGCAGAAGAGATCTTTAACGCATTCAAATTAGGACGTGCTGCCATTGTAGCAAAAGATTATGACCTAAGAGATACACAAGCCGCTATTTTAAGAACACTCATTTCTGAGATTGTAGGCATACGTGCGGTCTATTATCTACAACAAGGTAAAAATGGTATTGAATCTAATGATTTTGGAGCCGCATTACATGATTTATCAGAAGGATACGGATTCATATTTAGCTTACAATTTACCAGAAACCCACAAACAAATGCACCCTATTTCTCAGCAGCAGAAGTACAAGGATTTATAGATCAGCTAACAGCAGGAAATGGATTCTGGGATGTCACTCCAGCAACCTTAGATGAGATTTCAAATACCATAGCAGATCGATTCAACTTTACAGTTACACAAGCGGCTACTATTAATTAATAGCCTTATAAAGAATAAAATAGTAAAATTTTGCTCATTAGTTAAAATTGAAAAAGAAACAACAAGTATGAAAAAGTTTTTAGGAATTGTATTCGTAGTTTTAGTAGCGTATGCGTGTTCTAGTGATGATAGTTCAACAGATGATCAAGGACCTACACCTTCTACATTTGATAGAACTGCTTTATTAGAAAATTGGGCTGACAATATCATTCTTCCCGGGTATGTAGATTTTGATTCAAAAGTAGCTTCTTTGGAAAGTAATACGCTTCTTTTTAGCAATGAGCCTAATGAATCAAATTTAGAAACGCTCAGGGCTTCTTGGTTGGATGCTTACACAACTTGGCAACGCGTATCTATGTTTGAGATAGGACCTGCCGAAACGGTAGGGCTCAGATTAAATGTCAATATTTTCCCTGCTAATGTCACCAACATCGAAGACAATATCGCAAACGGTGCTTATAATCTTACGTTATCATCCAACAGATCTGCCAAAGGCTTTCCAGCCCTAGACTATCTTTTGCATGGTATCGCTACAGATGATGCTTCTATCCTAGCCATATATAATGGAGCTGAAGGTGATGCCTATAAGCAATACCTTCAAGATGTAGTAGCAGATATGCAAACGC
>CAYGQJ010000289.1:0-1801 GCA_964351845.1 uncultured Flavobacteriaceae bacterium
TAGTTGGAGCAGATTATAGTTATATCGATTTTAATATAGATCAAGATCTTGTTGGTTTTGATGCCAATAGATTAGATCGCTTTCAGTTATTAGATATTAATTTAGGATATACCACTAAGATCAATGAAGATTGGCGTATAGCTGTTCAGATACAGCCTGGCTTTAGTACCAATGCGACGGTAAAAGAATTATCCCTGAGAGATAATGGACTCATCTCTGGAGGTTTGTTTTTTTTAAATGATAAGAAAAAAGAGAAAATACCTCGCCAGTTGATTTTAGGAATTTCAATTTCTCCTAATGCAGGATTTCCTGTCTTACCGTTTATAAGCTACTATCGCAAATTTCATCCAAATTGGTCATATAAATTAGGGGTGCCTAAAATGAACATTCAATATCATCTCTCTGAAAAAAATAGGTTGAAACTTGTTGTTAGACTCGATGGTTTTAGAACTAATTTACAAAGAGCTATTTTTGTAGAAGGAGAAAATGGACCTCAAAAAGTAGACTTCTTACGACAACGTCTATTGTTAGCAGGCATACGATATGAGTATAAATTTACAAAGAATCTAGAGTATTATATAAACACTAGTTATATCATTGACAATTCTTTAGAATTTAGAGACCGTAGTAGAAATACCATTGCAGAAATACCTGAAGACAATCTTTTTTATTTAAAAACGGGTATCCGATTTAAGCTATAAATGTATGGAAGCATCAAAAAAAGAACTCGAAAAAGAAAAAGACAAACTATTAATGTCTGATCTTAACATCAATAAAGAGGAGTTAAAAAATCTCAAGAAAAAACTAGCCAAAATTGAGCCTCGACCAGAGAAAGGAGTCGAAACCCTGTTTCGATTATTATCAAAAAATCAATACACCCTGAATGCAATGATTGATCGGAAATCTAATATCCTGATTTCTATCAATGCCCTTATTTTATCGATCGTTTTAGGAACGGTATTAGATCAACTAGACAAAGATCCGCATTTAATTTATCCTGCTATTTTAATCTTAATGACCAATCTTATTTCTATAGGATATGCGGTGATTGCGACGCGACCAGAAAAGAAACACGGGAGCAGAAGCACCAATAATCTCATGTTTTATGGGAACTTTCATGATATGGAAGAAGGCGAATATGTCAATCAGATTTCTGATTTGATGAACCAAGGAGATGAACTTTACAAAACCATTGCAAAAGACACGTATTACCTAGGAAAAACAATCAATAAGAAGTTTAAACTCTTACGATCTTCCTTTACTATTTTTCTCATTGGTATTATCTTATCTGTACTCGCTTTCTTATTATGTCATTTGCTTTTTGGAGGGTATTTCAACCCATAATATGCATTAGAAAATCTATTACAATTTGAAGATGCTTCAAAATATACCACTACACTACATTTTTGAGTTTAACCATAGCGATGCTATGCTAAAACTCAGAAAACATCATATTTTATTGCTTCTTCAAGCCTCATTACGAAGTTCTAATGCATATTATGGATTTAATTAATTCCTACGTGTTTTTTTTAGAACGGTTGATAAGCGACATCTTTTTCCGTAGCTTTATTCCCAATGAATACATTTACACTTTCCAGAAAAATAGGATTCATAACAGGGCCATTGTTATGCATTCTGATACTCCTTTTACCGTTTGACATCATCAATCCTGCGATAGATCAAGTCATCGCCATTGCGGCTTGGATGATTATCTGGTGGATTACCGAAGCGGTTTCTATCTCGGTCACGGCTTTGATTCCGTTGGCTTTATTTCCGTTATTAGGCATTGGGGATATCAAAA
>CAYGQJ010000290.1:0-1785 GCA_964351845.1 uncultured Flavobacteriaceae bacterium
AATGTGCATTTGTAATCACAGAGAGTTACATAGAAGAGTTTAAACAGAAAGAAAAGGATACTAGTGCTCTAGAAATACAACTAGATAGTACTCAACTTGCCTACATTATTTACACTTCAGGTTCTACAGGAAAACCAAAAGGAGTTATGATTGAGCATACCAATACTGTAGCATTAATTCAATGGGCGAGTAAAGAATTTGATAGTAGCAAGTTTGATATGACCTATTTCTCAACGTCTCATTGTTTTGATCTTTCTGTCTATGAAATCTTTTACCCATTAAGTATTGGAAAAACAGTACGCATCATAGAGAATGGGTTATCGATTCCAACCTATTTAGAAAAGGATAAAAATGTACTTATTAATACAGTGCCTTCCGTCGTTCAATCATTTATTGAGGGGCATGTTGATTTATCAAATGTGTCGATTTTGAATATGGCTGGCGAAGTGATTCCTCCTAGTTTTACGAAATCGCTGTCATTGACACATATGGATGTTTACAATTTATATGGTCCATCAGAAGATACAACGTATAGTACCTATTATAAGATTGAAACAGCAGCCGAGGAGTCTATATCTATAGGTAAACCCATTGATAATACACACGTATATATACTCGACGAAATTACACATCAATTACAACCCAAAGGTGTTATAGGAGAGTTATGCGTGTCTGGAGCTGGGTTGTCTAGAGGTTATTTGAATCATCCTGAGCTCACTGCTGAAAAGTTTATAACACACCCATTTAAGGAAGGAGCGCGTTTGTACAAAACTGGGGATTTAGCGAGATGGCTTCCAAATGGTACTATTGAGTTTATGGGAAGAAAGGATAGTCAGGTTAAGATAAGAGGGTATCGTATAGAGTTAGGCGAGATAGAGTATGCTTTGATAAGTCAAGAGGATATCTCACAAGCTGTCATTACTATTACAGAACATAATGAGGAAAAATATTTAGTGGCTCATGTGGTACATCAAGGGGATCTTGATGTAGAAAATGTTAAGCACCAGCTTCGTGAGTATTTGCCAGATTATATGATTCCAAATCATATCATACAAATAGATATGATTCCATTAACTCCAAATGGTAAGATAGATAGAGAATCATTACCTACAATAGCGGTTGATAAAGCTGCGGAAAGAAAATATGTAGCTCCAAGAAATGAAGTAGAAAAGAAATTAGTTGAAATATGGCAAGAAGTATTAGGAGTAGAACAAGTAGGCATTACTGATAACTTTTTTGAACTAGGGGGGAATAGTATCAAAGTGGTTACAATTAGAAATCGTATCAACAATGTTTTTGAACTAGCTATTCAAATAGAGAGTTTTTTTAAGGAGCCTACCATACAAAACATTTCTGAAGTTATATCTATTATATCTCCACAAAATTCAGAGAAATCTGATTCTCAAGAAGATTTTGAAGAAGTAATTATCTAAACACGCGCATTAAAAATTTGAAACTGATTAAAAAATTACAAGAGTTAGGAATTCAACTCACGGTTAATAATGATGATTTAAAAATTAAAGCTCCTAAAGGTGTCTTGACTCCAGATTTGATATCCCAGATCAAAGAGGACAAAGAAAACTTATTGACTTTAATTTCTAATCTGACTTATAGTAGTGTTGTCCCACTTTCAACACCTCAAGATTCTTATCCTTTGAGTTCTTCACAGAACAGGTTATGGGTTTTGAGTCAATTTGAAGGAGGTAATATGGCTTATAACATTCCTGCGATTTTTCAAATGAAAGGTGATTTAGATGTTGACGTATTAGAAAAATCTTTTCGTTA
>CAYGQJ010000291.1:0-1757 GCA_964351845.1 uncultured Flavobacteriaceae bacterium
ATTCAAAAGCAATACCTGTAATCGTCAGATGGGCGTATGCGGGATCGAGTAAGCGCTTTTTGAATTCGTTGATGCGGTAGGTATTGACATATTCATTAAAGCTTTTGCCCAGATGCTGATTCAATACTGCCGAAATGGTTTTTTGCGGAATTCCCGTCTCCGTGACCACTTCTTGTAGTTTGAGTGTCGGATTTAAAAACCACTGCTCGTCTTCCATGAGTGTGGTGAGTGCAGATACGGTGTCTTCAATAGCTGTTTTGGACAAAGTGGCTTTCAATGAAGGTTTCGATAGCGTTTTATAGCCAATGATATAGCCATTAATCCCCAACCAATACACCAAAATCACAAGAGGAATATACACAGGATACCAACCAACCGCCCCCAATAGATACTGAGAAAGACCCGGAAGGGTATACGGAATCAAATGCAGCAACCAAATCCCTGAAAACACCGTAAAACCGATGAGAAATCGTTTTGCCCATTTCGCGGAAGCGGTCTCCTTTTCCGCCTCCCCTAAAGAACGCCAAATCCGATACGAAAACCACAGGTACACCGTTAGCGAAATCCATCTCGGGATATCCATATAGGTCTGATAGGCATCCAACCAACCCCCTACATTATCAAGCGGCAGCCTACCTAACAGTCCAAAAAAACCACCAATCATCAACAACAGCGTGATGATATGTGGCAATAGATCGAGTATCACGGTATAAAAATGCTTTCGGTCACTCGGTTGAGGCGTACGGGAAGGAACAATCAACGCACGGATATACAAATACACTAATGGCCCCACCGGCATAATCACCACCAAGGGCACCAATGCCTGCACCACATCCCAAAAGGTATTAGTATCGGGAATAGCTTCCAAAATATACAGATTGAAACACGCCAATGAGATCAATAGAATAATCCATGCGAGGTGTCTATTGGCACGTTTATTTAGCCGTAGTCGGTACAACAAAAACACCGTAATCACCCCTTGTATCGTCCCCAAGAGTAGTACATTGATCAATATGTTGTTGATGCTTTGCAAGAAGACAAAGGTATCTTTTTATACGCTTTCGCGAAAGGATACTCGGAGCTATTGAGATAAGAGTTTTTATCAAAATACCTATCAACTCAATATTAAAAAGAAACTGCTCCCTTCCGTCTATATCTCGTGCCTCGATATAGCCACCTTCCCTCGGTGAGGGAAGGAGCTTTGTTTATCGTTTTTATTTTTACAATAGAACCCAAAAGAATCAAAACTCATCGACTCCCTTACAAATAGAGTATTATTCTATTTTAGAATACTACTCTATTTTTCACATACACCTAATCACCCAAGAGTAAAAGAACCCGAGTAAGAGTTCCCCCTTCGGGGGTTAGGCGGCTTTACTCAGCCCCTAGCTTTTTGTCTATTTAAAAACAATTTGTTAGGTGATTGAGTGCTTTCGCATTTTTGCAAAAGTGTATCGAAATTACCAACTCATACACTCGCAATGTGGGTTTCCGTAATATACTATTACATAATTAACATACATTTACTCATACACATTGATGATCTCAAAGAAATATTAAGACACGTATAAAATATAACCAACACTCCCCATGCAACATTCCTTTTTGATAAGAAATCCGTTATTTTTAAGAGAATCACAACCCTAAATAACTATAAAACATTATTTTAGCCACTGCTTAATCAAACTCCTATTCGAAAAAACTTTATTGGGTTTCAAGAGTATTTGTATCGGGAGAGGGCGATGTAGGATAAAAAA
>CAYGQJ010000292.1:0-1729 GCA_964351845.1 uncultured Flavobacteriaceae bacterium
ATACATCTCTGTCCACGCGTCGTGACTTCTGCTGTTGGTCGATGTAAAAATGTGATCGTGCTTTTTGTAATCCGTGCTAGCAATACTCGCGGTGTTGTGAAACGAAACCCCAGTGGCTTCCAGTCGTGCAATCGTACGCTCAGAAGCACTGTAGTTGACTCTTTGATCTCCTGTGTTGTGTGTGTTCCAAATCGGGAGTTGCGCTAAAGCGTTATAATCAGAAATCCCGTGAGATCCTCCACAAATAGGCGCTACGGCAGCAAAGGTTTCTGGAACCCGACTGGCTAATCCCCAGGTACCATGACCGCCACGACTCAACCCTGTCAGATAGATCCGGTTGGAATCAATATTAGTATTGGTAGCGACGTCTTCTAAAATCGTTTGTATGGCTTTTTCATTGGTGTAAAATTGCCCTTCTTCTATATGGGGCATCACGACGACAAACGTATCGGTGATCAGTTTTTTGAGCTTCTTATCAAGTCCCTCACTTTCTTTCAGCATTTTAGGCAATCCCCAACCATAAATGACATCGACATCACCTCCAACACCTAAGCCGCCTTGTAAGAAGACAATCACAGGAAATGCATTCGATTGTGCTGTACATGACTTCGGAACGTATAGATTATAGCCATCGACAGCGCTATTGGGGTATTGTTTTTCTATGGTCGTAAACGTTCCCGTGTCAGAAGTGGTGGAGGTTTCTTGTGCAATAGTGCTCAGTGAGATCATTCCTAGTAGGAATAGGATACACAGTTGGTAGCGGATGGTTTTCATACGATGCGTTGTGAGTTTGTCGTTTTATAACGATGATCTGTAGGACTATCGTATGTGTGCATCACGAAGACCTTTGTATAAGAGCGGTCGCTAGAAGTTGTTTTATGATACTTTTACGAATGCATTACCAGCCTTGCGGTTTTACTTCTAGCGTATTATAGTTATTTGCATCACAGTTCATACAGTAATTGTCAATCCGGCCTTCTTCTGTAAAATCACAATGATCTATAGCATAGTCAAATTCTTTAGAGTATATAAAGGCATCTTCAAATAACATTTTAAAACGCAATTTAGTTGTAAAAGAACCTTTGATAGGGAGTTCTACGATTACGTCTAGCTTACTTCGTTTAGGGATTTCTGAATACGAATAACAACTTCCACAAGCGGACGTTTGTATGAATCTGATAGTTTTCCACTCGTTAGTTGTATTTTTTGCTTGTAAAACGATGACAGGTATACCGCATATCGATGGAAAATAGAGATCCTTTCTTGAATTATTGACTAAAGATATTATTTGTTGTCCTTGATTTGTTTCTTGGTGAATTTCATCAGCAACTATTTTTGTATCTCTTTTTTTGATTTTAACAGCTTCTATTTTTTGTGTTGGCGTAAAATCTTCCCAGTACTGAACATAACCAATAGTTGTGGTGTCCATTTCATGAACTTGATTTCTAAAATAATGTTCTGTAGATGAAATAAAATTCTTAGACGTATTTCCGATTACAACATCAATGTAAAATCGATCATGATCTTTCTGTCTAGAAATTTTATCGGTTTTAAAATAGTCGTCTATTTTTATAACTCTCATAGTTCCATTTTCACAAGCTATAGAAGAGACGTTATCTTGTGAATAGAAGTGTAAACTACTAAGGAATATAATAATACAAGTAATATTTTTCATGTGTACGAGGCACGATTTAGTGTATAAACGTACTATTTATATTGGTATTACATT
>CAYGQJ010000293.1:0-1713 GCA_964351845.1 uncultured Flavobacteriaceae bacterium
TGGAATGGAAGATATTTTACAAAACATACAAATAAATGAAGATTCAACTGAATCGGAATTACGAAGAGTGGTAGGTGTATTGCTGAACCTAATAGAAGAAGTATACAGTACAAACAAGGAACTATTGGCAGAAGCTCAAGAATTAAAGGATGAAATAAATCGGTTGAAAGGGGAGCAAGCCGTTCCAAAATTCAAAGCTAAAAAAGAATCGAAAGATTACTCAAGTGAAAAAAACCGAAGAAAGGCAGAAGAATCAGAGGAAGTTTCACAAGAGCAAAAGCAGAAAAAAGTAAGTAGAAAATCTCGCATACAGATAGATAAACGGGTGAGAATAGAAGTAAAAGAAGAAGATTTGCCTTATGACGCAAAATTTACAGGTTATTCAAAGTTAATTCAACAAAACTTAAAATTGGTACGAGAGAACACCTTGTATGAGGTGGCAGTGTATTATTCTGCTTCTCAACGACGTACCATACGAGGTCGGCTACCAGATGAATGGGAAGGGCATTATGGTTCGGACCTGAAAACCTTATTGCATAGCCTTCATCATGTATGTGATGTGACCCAAGGGCGCTTAGAATGTTTACTGCATAGTATGGGCATGGTCATCTCCTCTGGTACAATAAGTACGATGCTAAATGGGGAGTTAGATTGGGCAAAAGAAGAACAAACAGCGATATTGGAGGCAGGTATTACTTGCAGTGATTATTTACAAACTGACAGTACTTCCAACAAAGAAAAAGGGGAGAAACGTACAACCCATATTTTTAGTGGAGATTATTTTAGTGTTTATCATACCTTAAAGAGTAAGAGTCGTTTATCTGTTCTACATGGCTTACAAGGGGCAGAAGGTGAATTACAAGTTCAGTACAATGAACATACTGATAGCCTTTTACAAGACTACAATATTTCAAAAGCAGATACCCAAGCCCTCATTAGGTGTTTTGGACAAGGGACAGCTTATGATTTATCTAACTTCAAATGTAAAGTACGACAAGAAATTCCCACTTTGGCTATCAAGAAGAACATGTTTACCAGAGTTTTGAATGCCTTTGCTTTGAGTTACTACTACACACAAACCAAGATGCCAGTGGTCGAGGTATTACTCAGTGATGATGCGCCCGAATACAAAAAGATTGCTTCCCAACACCATGCCTTGTGCTGGATTCATGATGCCAGATATTACAACAAATTAACCCCAGTGGTAGCTCATCATAGACAACTTGTAGAAAAAGTCATGGAGCAATATTGGGCGTTCTACCGATTACTCCTTGATTTTAGAGAGCTTGACGCTCAACAAACAGCTCTAATAGCCACTAAGAGGCAAGAAATAGAGCAGAAATTTGAGCAGATCTTCACCCAAACTACCCAATACAATCAACTTGATAAATTGATTCAAAAGACCTACGACAAAAAAGAAGCCCTCCTTGCAGTCTTGGATGTTCCTGCCTTGCCACTTCACAATAATGCAGCGGAATTGGCGGCAAGGCGAGTTGTCCGCAAAAGGGATATTTCTTTACATACTTGGTCTGAAAAAGGAACGAAGACCAGAGATGCTTTCATGTCTATTGTCGAAACCGCAATTAAACTGGGGGTAAATCCTATTGAGTATATCACTAAGAAAATCCGCGGACAACAAATTGTTGATACTTTGGCTGCTCTTATCTATAAAGCTTATCAGCCTAAGTTTACACCCTCGTTTTGAACGGATAC
>CAYGQJ010000294.1:0-1710 GCA_964351845.1 uncultured Flavobacteriaceae bacterium
TAAATTCTAGCGAACATAAACTATGAGAGATTTGCTCTATATAATCACTTTCTCCATGCGTCCAGTCATACATAGGATAAATACACCAATCATTTCCTGTACGGTGATGCTCTTTGTACATGATACGATACATCATAGGATCTCGCATCAACATATTGGGATCTTCCATATCAATCTTTGCACGTAGGATATGGGTACCTGCTTCAAACTCTCCGTCTTTCATTCGAGTGAAAAGATCTAGATTTTCTTCTACTGAGCGATTGCGATATGGACCTGCTACACCAGGTTCGGTTGGGGTTCCTTTTTGGATCGCTATTTCTTCACTGGTCTGACTATCTACATAGGCTTTACCATCTTTGATCATTTGGATCGCCCAATCATACAACTTCTGGAAATAATCACTAGAGTAACATTCTTTATCCCATTGATATCCTAACCAAGCGACATCTTCCTTGATAGCATCTACATATTCTTGTTCTTCTTTGGCTGGATTGGTATCATCAAAACGCAAATTTACAGGCGCATTGTAGGTCTCCCCTAACCCAAAACTAATACATATGGCTTTGCAATGCCCGATGTGTAGATAGCCATTAGGTTCTGGCGGAAATCGAAAACGCAATTGGTCTTTTGTATAGCCATTTGCTAAATCGTCTTCTATAATTTGCTCTAAAAAATTAAGTGATTTCTGTGCTTCTGCCATTTCCTTAAAAATTGAAGATGTAAAATTACGGAAAAATCCTGCGGTACTATAGAAAAAGAAACCTTGTTCTTATTGTAACAATACTAGTAGGTGTACTACTGATAAAGAAAGTTTAAAGTAACTTTGTATTAAATTTAAAAGATTCTCGCTTTCGCGAAAACCAACTATGGGAAAAATTAAAGTTACCAATATTAGAGTGTATGCCTATCACGGTTGTCTCATCGAGGAAAAAAAAATAGGATCTGATTATCGTGTAGATGTTGAGGTAGAAGCCGATTTATCTAAAAGCGCTCAAACAGATCAACTAGGAGATACAGTAGATTATGTATTGCTCAATCATATCGTAAAAGAAGAAATGTCTATGCCTTCTCACCTACTTGAAACCGTTTGTGAACGTATTTTACAGCGATTTATCGATCAGGAGCCATTAATTCAGCAAGCCACCGTCATGGTTTCTAAATTGAATCCGCCTATTGGAGGTGATGTAGAAATGGTCACGGTAGAGCGGAGTAAACATAGAGAATAGATTGTTATTTTTATTCTGTACTCTTAAAAAAAATATTACATTTGCAATCACCTTAAAAAGGTATCGTGGCCGAGTGGCTAGGCAGTGGTCTGCAACACCATCTACAGCGGTTCGAATCCGCTCGATACCTCAACAAAAAGCAACTTCAAATGAAGTTGCTTTTTTGGTTTTACTCGATAATCGAGAATTAAATATCCCTAGGCTTGCCTCGAGATTAAATGGTTATTTCCTTAAAATTCCTTCTGAGCTTGCCCCAAGGTAGTTTACTATATTTCACGAAAGTGTTAAAGAGAACACCTCTACGCAACCTTTTTACAATACAAACATCTTATCTATAAACTACAGATCCTATGAACAAACATCTAATCCTCTTATTTGCTGCTTTTTCCCTTTTTTATGGATGTTCAATGCCTGATGATGATGTCGGAGGAAATCAAGAAGAAGATTTGGCGTTGCTCCTAGATCTATTTGAAGAGTTTGAAAC
>CAYGQJ010000295.1:0-1683 GCA_964351845.1 uncultured Flavobacteriaceae bacterium
GATTAGGTGTAGCCGTCGCCAACGCAACAGATCAGCTGAAAGCTTTAGCGAACTATGTAAGTTCGTTTACGAATAAAGAAGATGCGGTGGCGAAAGCGATTGAAAAGTTTATGGTTGGCAGGTAGTATAAAAAATGATACAAGATTCAATAATCATTGAGAAACGACACAAAAGATTCCTAAAAACAGTTTGTGAATCAGAGATTGTGTACGCATTGAAAAATACCAAAGGTTTTGCTACATCTAGTTCGATAAATCACGAAAACGATGAAGGAGAACCCATTGGAATTATTTGTTTTTGGGCTGAGAAGGCATTAGCAAAATCTTGTATCAAAGATCATTGGCTTACATATAAAGTGGTTGAAATTTCCTTGACTGAATTTATGGAAGTCTGGTGTATTGGAATGGAAAACGACGGACTTATCATCGGAACTGAATTTGATCAAAATATGTTTGGGTTTGAAGCTAAACCATTAGAACTAGTTCTTGACCTTGCTACTGAATTAGAATCAAGTGGAAAAGAAGTAAGCTTCAAGAACTTCAGAAGAATTAAGGAGATCGAAAATAGAATAAAAGCCATTATTAAAAATAAGAATAGCAAAGCTAACAACGAGTATACTTCATTCTGGCAAAGGGTTAAGAGAAAACTAAATCTATAAATTATAAGTTGACAAGGGGCAGATAAAATTCATTTACCATAAAGAAGATGCAGTGGCGAAAGCGATTGAAAAGTTTGTGGTTGGCAGGTAATCTTATTTTGAATATATCGTCTTTTCAACTAAACGAAGTACAAACGATGAGAAATTACATTCCCCATCAGTCGTTGGCCTTTAGTCTTTAGTCGTTTGCATATCCCTGATATATGTTGACCGTTTTAAAATGGGATCAGGAGCGCTTTGCTTCAGGAATTATGTTTTCTCCCTTTATTCATAATAATAATAAAGGGATTTCGTTTGCAAGTAATTTTATTAAACTACCGTCTAACTGCTAAAGTCCAAAAGCTAACAGCTACTTGTGGGATCTCTCCTAGGGTCGAGATGACTAATGATTATGATAAAGTTCGTAAGAATGAGATTCCCGTCTTCACGGGAATGAAAAGAAAAAAACAAAGGACATTGAGTGATTTTAGTGGACAGCGACAGCGAACTACTAAAATAGTATCGAAATGACCGGCTAAAAACACTAAAATAGCGAATAACTAACAGTTACTAGCTTTTACTTGATCTCATTGAAAGGTCGAGATGACTAATCTATCTTCAACAACAAATTAGGATCTGGGCAATTCTTTTTATAATACCCCAACATGTTTTACGTAAGAATAACGGAAAGTTTAAAATAAAACGTTCTAAAAAGTGTATCATCAGAATAACGGAAAGTTTATATAAAAACGTTCTAAAAAGTGTATCATCAGAATAACGGAAAGTTTACAATAAAACGTTCTAAAAAGTGTATCATCAGAATAACGGAAAGTTTACAATAAAACGTTCTAAAAAGTACGTTTTATTGTAAACAACCACCCCGTAACTAGGTGTTTCATTTAGTATATCTTAAGCAAAAGATTAGGGTCTGGGTAGTTTTGTTTATAGTATTCTAACATGTTTTGCATCATGAAAACGGAAAGTTTATATAAAAACGTTCTGAAAAGTACGTTTTTATATAAACAACCACCCCGTAACTAAGTGTT
>CAYGQJ010000296.1:0-1648 GCA_964351845.1 uncultured Flavobacteriaceae bacterium
TCTCATCAACACTAATAATGCCTGGTAATGCTTGTACAGATTGTAAAACATCGGTTTCTATGAGGCCAGGAAGTATACTGAATTTTGAAAAATCTATTTGCGTGGTTCCATTGCTTTTTTTGTCAATTCCTTTGACGAGATAGCCCGTTAAGGTCACTTTTGCCAAGGTAGTTTCGTCGGGATACATATAAATGACACCACAGGTATCTTTTGCAAAGAAATCACTTTTTCGGAGTACGGTTTTAAAACCGAGATGTCGTATTTCGATCAACGTACTGGATACACTTTCAGAAAACTCAAAATAGCCAACATCATTGGTCGTGATGGCTTCGTTTGTGGTCACTAAGGTCGCTCCGCTAATGGGCGATTGGGTCTCTACATCTTTCAAATAGCCACAAATACGGGTGTGTATTTTTTCTTTGGTGATGTAATAAATACGCGTCCCCACTTTGGTAATAGTCAGTCCCGTTGCTTTTTCAAGTGCTGATAGGGTTTGTTCCAGTATCCGCTTTCGCGAAAGCGGTAACAGCTTGATTCCCTCTAGTTGTTCTACAGCATAATTAAACTGGATATCGTAGTCTTTTTCGAGTCCTGCAATGACTTCTAAAACAGTGATTTCTTGGACAGACTCTTGGGCAAATCCTACATAGGAAATGCTGATAAAAAAGAACGTGTATAGATATCGTTTAATTTGTTGTGTCATGTATGACCACGCTATTGTTTTGTTTTGTAAATGTCATACGTAGGGGGCCAGTGATAGATGTTAGGGTTTCGGTTAGATCTATATGTTCAAAACCTCCTGAAAACAGGATGGTGCTATCGATGTTGCTAAAATCAATGTGTACATCGTATTGTCTTTCTATTTCTTTGAATACTTCGGCAATGGCTACTTTAGAGAAAACGCTACGATTGTTAATCCATTGTGGGCTTTCTCCAGAAATAGTGCCTTGTGTGACCATCCCGTGATCCAATCTAAAGGTATTTCCTGCTGGTAATGTAATGAGTTGATTGTTGTAAGATACACTGACCAACCCTTCATAACAGCTGACTTCAAAAAACTGCTCCCGTTGTTTTATATTGAACTGGGTTCCTAGTACAGAGACGATCCCGTCATCGGTTTTAACATCAAACTTAGCGCCTTTGGCGACTTTAAAAAAGGCTTCTCCTTCTAAAGATACTTCTCTTTTTTCATTCCAAGTGTCTTTAGCATACTGAATCGAGCTGATGGCATTGAGGGTTACTTGTGATTGATCGGGTAAGGCTACCGTTTCTTTTTGAGCGATTTCTGTGGTAATGATCGTTTGATTTTGAGAGGTAAAGACATAATACAATCCTAAAGTAATGACGACGACCGCTGCGATACTGCTAACCTTTTGAAGCCACGGAAGGCGTATGACCTTAGTGGAAGTCTCTTTTTTGGTGG
This sequence comes from uncultured Flavobacteriaceae bacterium, assembly GCA_964351845.1. GTDB lineage: Bacteria > Bacteroidota > Bacteroidia > Flavobacteriales > Flavobacteriaceae > Dokdonia. The sequence continues at coordinate 1,424 of CAYGQJ010000296.1, forward strand.
CTTTTTGTGCTTTGAATGTTTCAAAATCGTCTACACGATAGTGATCAGGGGCTTTGAAGCGTTTTGCTTCTTCTAGGATTTCCTGACTTAGATGGACATCATCCAACTTTTTGAACGCCTCCAATTCTGAGGATGTTAACGCATCATTCAACCATTTTTTATATAAGTATTCTTTTTCCATTCGTATCGTGTCTATATTAAGAACAACTTTATCGCGAAATCTCC
>CAYGQJ010000297.1:0-1641 GCA_964351845.1 uncultured Flavobacteriaceae bacterium
ATGCAAATAAAAAGTAAATTGGTAAAAACTTACCGCAAGTACCCTGAGAATTTAAAACGCAAAGTAGCACAGGATTACCTAACAGGCAAATTTAGCTACTCGATGGGGGCAGAAATATACGGCTTGCCGAATAAAGATGTGGTGAAAGAATTCGTAAAATGGTATCGTAAAAAAGGCGATATGAGTATATTAACACCAAATCCTATGAATGCAAAGGAATCACAAACTGTAAAAACTCTTCAATGTCTCATAGCAGAATTGGAGAAAAGACTATCATTAAGTCAGCTAAAAATAGAGAGCTTAGAAACGATGGTAGATATAGCGGATAAAGAATTCGGATTGGAAATCAGAAAAAAGTTTGGTACCGAACAGTCTGTGAATTAAGGGTTTTATATCCTAATCATAGCCTACAAGTGCTATGTGGATTGTTCGGTAAAAGTCGTCAAGCATGGTATGAGCGACAGCGTTATCTGAGTCGAATGGCTTTGGAAGAAGAAATTATCTTAAAAAGCGTGAAAGATTTACGTGCAAAGGTAAAGCATATGGGAGGTCGTAAACTGTTCCACTGCCTTCAAGTAGATGAAATTTTTACCCGCCATCAGATAAAAATGGGGCGAGATAAGTTCTTTGATTTGTTACGAGAAAATAATTTATTGGTCAAGCGAAAACGCCGTAAATCTAAAACGACTAACTCTCATCATTGGTTAAAAAAGCACCCTTATTTAGTTGATAGTATTGAAGTTACAAAATCAGAATTGTTATGGGTAAGCGATATTACTTATCTGCGTTTGCAGACAGGTTTTGTGTATTTGAGCTTGATTACAGATGCTTATTCTCGTAAAATTATGGGGTATGAACTCCATAAGAGCTTGGAGACAGAAGGTCCGCTACTTGCATTAAAACTTGCACTAAAAAATCGCCAATTTCCTGAACGTTCTTTGGTTCATCATTCAGATAGAGGTGTACAATATTGCAGTTTTGCATATGTTGAGAAGCTACAAGAAAACAATATTCGTATTAGCATGACTCAGAGTGGTTCACCTTATGAAAATGCCTTAGCAGAAAGTATCAATGGTACCTTAAAAGTAGATTTTGATTTAGAACAAATTTTTGACAATTATGAACAAGCATTACACACTGTTAATCAATCTATTGAACATTATAATACTGTTAGACCTCACGGAAGCATCAATTATTTAACGCCAAAAAAAGCACATTTGAAAACGGGAAAGCTAAAAAATAAATGGAAGAAAAAACAAGTTGTTGAAAAACAAAGCTTTGTGAAGAAAGCGCAAAACTAATGTAAGAGTTTTCTTAGGCATAGGTTGAACGGATAGATTTTACCTTCTTGTCAAGTATAATACGCAGATGAAAAAATGAGCAACTTTAAATAAAAATTTATTTAAAGTCGCTCTAACAGAATGTATCCATCCAAATCAAGTTATTCCTCCTATGGTTGCTCTCCAGCAGAGCCATATTCTGCTTCACCTGATTTGGCAAATTTAATATTTTTTCGTAACTTTACGTAAAGCTATTTTAGGATGAAATTTGACTGTGTAAAGACTAATCAGGACGTTTTTTTGAGTGCCAAACTATTTTAGTACATATTATTTCACTGTAAGGTTTTTTTAGGACGACTCA
>CAYGQJ010000298.1:0-1638 GCA_964351845.1 uncultured Flavobacteriaceae bacterium
CTCTATTTGTATGAGCCTTTGCTAGTCGAATCGCTAGATCGCTCGCGGCACTTCCGGAGTTGACGAAAAAGACTTTGGTCAATGAAGATGGAAAGGTGGCCACCAATCGTTCTGCATATTCCGCAAGTTCGTCATACAGATAGCGTGTGTTGGTATTGAGTTTTGCCATCTGCCGTTGACCTGCCATAACAACTTTAGGATGTGAATGACCTACATGGGGGATGTTATTATATGCATCTAAGAAAGTATTCCCATACGCATCATACATATACTGAAAAGCAGATCGGACCATGTATATCGGTTTGTTATAGCTATAAGATACAATCGTGCTTATATGCTTATATCGCTTTTGTAAAACCGCATCTGTTGTTGCTACTTTTTTGACCGAAAGACCAATCGCTTTTCTGAATTCATTTTCAGCATAGATAGGATTGATTTCTAATAAGCGATACAACATGCTCCACGCGTGTTTCTCACTAACTGACGCATAGGTGTTATCTGGGTTCACTTTTTTTGCATGTGCCGAATTACAAACACTAATACACAATCTTGCCGCTATGAGGTAATATAAAACAGATACTTCTACTTCTTCTAGAGGTAGTATTTCGTTATAGCTTTTTAAAATCAAACAAGCCCATGGTATAGGATCTGCTTTATCATAACAAGCATAGGTAATTGCCACGGCTAACTCATTGATAAGATAGGAATACGCAACATCTCCAAAATCAATGATCCCAGAGATTTGATCATTTTTAACCAAGACATTCCATTCGTTGGCATCGTTATGAATGAGTTGCTTTCGTAGTGTTTCCGATAGCGGGGTTACCATTTCTCGGTACTGTAGAAAAAAGTAGTGTACGAGATTTCGATTCTTTGCATTTGGGATGTCTGGTATGTATTTGGTGTTTAATTCAAGAGACGCTATATCCCATTCCCACTTCCTAGATTTAATGGTGTAATTTGTGAAATTTTGAAGAGATCGATTTAGTTCGGCCAAAAAAGTTCCAAGGGATTGGAATACTGCTTCTGAATGCGGTACTTCGCCTAAAAAAGACCCTTCCAAAAAAGATAGAAGCCTACAAATATGATCCTTTCTGTCAATACTTAGCATCTTTACATAAGAAGCATCTTTAAAATGGATAGGCTTTGGAAACAGTGCTTTCGCAAAAGACTGAAGATGTAAAAGCACTCCATTTTCTGCTTCTACCGCATCAAAAGTTTCCGCATCATTGGGATAGGTTTTAAAAACAAACTTCCCTTGGGTACTTTTTATAAGGTAATTTGAATTATCATAGCCATTAAGTTTTATGATCTCTATATCTTCTAGTCCAAATGCTGTCTGAAGTTGTTCTTTCATGATTCAATGATAAAAATAATTATCCACTTAAATCAAAGTTCGGCTTTTTTAATGTAATCTATTTTATCAAACATTCTTAAGCAGATACAGCGTATAAAGTATTAGAAAATGTGTTATACGCTTTCGCGAAAGCATACAAAAGATGCATAGAAAAGGGACTAGATCCTCATCTAACATTATGACAAACTATCAATCCCGATGAAGAAACAGGATCAGTCTGCCTGCTGGCATAGGCAGGTTCAACTAGCTATTTTGAATGCGTCCTTTGGACTTTACAAAAC
>CAYGQJ010000299.1:0-1635 GCA_964351845.1 uncultured Flavobacteriaceae bacterium
TCCAAAACGTGTCAAGCCTTCGGCATGGATGTGAACGACTGGACCCCTGAAGCGTCCTTAAAATTCGACATGGAGGCATTTGGATATCCCATCAAAAGCTTTGATTCGTTGCCATCCGGTGAGTTCTTTGTACAGGTCTTATTTCACAAATACGAAACCTTTGAGCGGGCAGATGGGCATACCGTTAAATTACCTATGGATCGAGGGGAAGGGCAACAATGGAACAGAGCACCTGGCAATCTTTATGCTACGCCTCAAAAAGTCAGCATTACTGATGGGCAGTTTCCTGCGATTTCCATCACATTAGATCAGAAAATACCTCCCATCGCTGAGCCTGAGGACACAAAATATATAAAACATATAAAAATTAAAAGTACATTATTGAGTGATTTTTGGGGAAGGGATATGTATGTAGGAGCGCACGTATTGTTGCCTGAAGGATGGGATACGCACACTGATGTTAGGTATCCATTGGCCATTATGCACGGGCATTTCCCGGCGGATTTTGGTGGATTTAGAACCACGCCACCTGACCCCAATATGAAGCCTGAATATAGTGAGCGTTTTGATGTTGATGGCTATAATGTGACCGTCCAACAAGAAGCGTATGATTTTTATAAAACGTGGACAGGGCCTGATTTTCCACGAGTCCTTGCGATTAAAATTCAACATCCTACACCCTACTATGATGACTCCTACGCTGTTAATAGTGAAGCCCAAGGACCGTATGGAGATGCGATTACGTATGAGCTTATTCCACATATAGAGGAGCAATTTAGAGGCATCGGGGAAGGTTGGTCACGATTTGTTTACGGAGGAAGTACTGGTGGATGGGAGTCGCTTGCTGCTCAAGTAAAATATCCCAAAGAATATGGGATGGCTTTTGTTGCTTGCCCAGATCCTATTGATTTTAGAGCGTATTGTTTGGTGAATATATATGAAGATGAGAATGCCTACTACCAAGAAGGTACCTTCAAAAAAACACTGGTACCTGGTCATCGAGATTATTTAGGAAATGTAGATGCGAGCTTAAAAGATATGAATTACCGAGAATTGGTGTTGGGTACAAAAGGGAGGTCAGGACAACAATGGGATATTTGGGAGGCAACGTATTCGCCTGTAGATGACGAGGGCTATCCGAAAAGGATCTGGGATCGCCTCACTGGGGACATCGATAAAGAAGTCGCTTCTTATTGGAAAGAAAACTATGATCTCGCGTATATTATGAAACGAGATTGGGCAAAAAACGGTAAGGATTGGGAACATAAAATTCATATCTATTGTGGTGATATGGACAATTATTATCTCAATAATGCCGTATATCTCACTGAAGAAATGCTATCAGAAACCACAGCTCCTTATTATAATGGTGAGGTAGATTATGGTGACAGAGCTGAACATTGTTGGAATGGCGATCACGAAAATGGAAATCATATTAGTCGATTGCGATACCATCGTATGTTTATCAAAAAATATGTTGATAAGGTTCATAAAGTAGCGCCTAAGGGTGCCGACTTGAATAGTTGGAGGTATTGATTTTTTGGGTTGAAGATGTTGTTTGAAGGATTGTCGAAATGACTACAATAAAAATCCTACATCTTACGTCTTTCAGCGAAGCGGTCTTACGTCTTTTCT
>CAYGQJ010000300.1:0-1630 GCA_964351845.1 uncultured Flavobacteriaceae bacterium
TTTTTCAAATGAAAGGTGATTTAGATGTTGACGTATTAGAAAAATCTTTTCGTTATTTAATAGGTCGTCACGAGAGTTTGCGTACTCGTTTTGTTACTAAAAATGATGAAGTATATCAGCAAATTGTCGATGAACAAGACATTGTTTTTACGATAGATAAGCAAGAGTTTTTAGAAGGTGAGGTTGAAGATCTTATCATGCGTTTTTATAAAGAAGAGTTTGATTTAAACCAAGCTCCATTACTTAAGGCGCGTATATTACAGACGAGTGCTACTGATTATTATTTACTATTTGCGATTCATCATCTCATTGGAGATGGATGGTCTATGGAAGTGCTATCCAAAGAATTGATGTATGTGTACAATCATTTACTATCCGACACCAGTTTTGAGCTTCCTGAATTAAGAATACACTATAAAGATTATGTACTCTGGCTAGAGAGTGAAGAGATTCAGAATCGTTTATTGGTACAAGGGGCTTATTGGAAGGATACGTTATCAGGAGAATTACCTGTGTTAGAGTTGCCTAGTTTTAAGAAACGTCCCCTTGTGAAGACCTACAACGGATCTACGAAGTTGTATGATTTTTCTCAAGAATTGAGTGCTAAACTCAATAGTTTTAGCAAAGCACAAGGTGTTACACTTTACATGAGTTTGTTATCAGGTATCAATGGATTATTTTATCGTTATACAAATGCTACTGATATCATTTTAGGAACACCTATCGCAGGACGTTCCCATCCAGCATTAGAACATCAAATAGGTTTGTACTTAAACACCTTAGCGATACGCACAATTTTTGATACTGATGATAGTTTTACATCATTATTAGCGAAGCAAAAGCAAACCTTATTAGAGGCTTATGAGCATCAAGATTATCCATTAGATAGGTTAGTAGAAGATTTATCATTAAAGCGGGATACCTCTCGTTCTGCTTTATTTGATGTCATGGTTGTTTTACAGAATCAGCAAGAAGCATCTATTTCGTTGGATAATTTAGCGATAAGCGCTTATCAAGAAATTTCTAGAAAAGTGAGTCAATTTGATATGACCTTCTCTTTTTCTGAAGACTCAAATGGGATTCATTTACGTTTAGAATACAACAGTGATATTTATGATGCAGCGCAAGTAGATGCGATGTGTATTCATTTAGAACGCTTTATAGACTCCGCATTACATTTACCTGAACAAAGAATTAGCTCGTTATCTTATCTAACCGATAACGAAGAAAAAGAATTACTATACACATTTAATACGACTGAGGTTGAGTATCCTAAAGATAAAACGGTAGTAGATTTATTTAGAGATCAAGTAACTAACAGTCCAGAATCCATAGCGATTGTTTACGAGAATGAGGAGTTAACATATCAAGCATTAGAAAACCTTTCTAATGCAATGGCAAATGATTTATTAGCTACAGGATTGATTGAGAAAGAAACACTTATAGGTGTGGAATTAGAACGTAGTGAATGGTTGATTATAAGTTTGTTGGCTGTATTGAAAACAGGCGGGGCTTATGTTCCTATTGATCCTTCATATCCAAAGCATCGAATAGATTATATCAAAGAAGATAGTCAATGTGCATTTGTAATCACAGAGAGTTACATAGAAGAGTTTAAACAGAAAGAAAA
>CAYGQJ010000301.1:0-1622 GCA_964351845.1 uncultured Flavobacteriaceae bacterium
TAGGGGCTTGGTCTCAAGGATCAGGGGATGATTTTGATTGGACCCTTAGAACTGGAGGAACACCTTCTAATAGTACAGGACCTGCGAGTGCCTTTGAAGGAACTCACTATGTATATGTAGAAGCGTCTGATCCTAACTTTGGAGGAAAGACGACTATTTTAAATTCACCGTGTTTCAATCTTGCGGGGGTTACCTCACCAACAGCTAATTTCCATTATCAAATGACAGGAAATTCCGTAGGAACGGTAAGACTTGAAGCTAGATTAGATGGAGAAAATACATGGACAGAAATATGGTCACAATCAGGTGATCAAGGAGCTGCTTGGATAGATCAAGATGTAAGTCTTGCTGCCTATAGTGGAGATACCGTACAATTACGCTTTAGAGCAACCACAAACACTTCATGGCAAGGAGATATCGCTATCGATGCCTTTGGTATTTCTGGAGCTCAAGCGGGAGATACACAAGCACCTACTGTACCAACAAACCTATCGGTAACAGGTGTGACAACAAGCTCGGTAGCCCTAGCTTGGACCGCATCTACTGATAATGTAGCTGTAACAGCCTATGATGTATTCCAAGGTGCTACTAACCTTGGAGAAGTAACAGGAACAACAGCCAATGTAACAGGACTTGCAGAAGGAACTACCTATCAGTTTTCAGTAAGAGCAAAAGATGCCGCAGGCAATGTTTCTGCAAACAGCAACCAAGTATCAGCAACAACAGATACTACAGCACCTCCTGGAGGATGTGTAGGTGGAGAAACAGCTCCTTATGCAGAAAGCTTTGAAGCCAACATCGGACTATGGTCACAAGCTTCTGGAGATGATCTTAACTGGACGCGTGATTCTGGAGGGACACCTTCTAATAATACAGGACCTGCTTCAGGATCTAACGGAGCATTCTATATGTATGTTGAAGCGTCTGGAAACGGAACTGGATTCCCTAACAAACGTGCGATCTTAAACTCGCCATGTTTTGATTTAAGTGGAGAAACAGATGCCTCTTTCGTATTTGATTACCACATGTTTGGATCTACCGATGGAGGAAGTGTAGCACTAGAGGTAAGTACCGATAACGGAACTTCATGGACTAGTATATGGAGTCAAACAGGAAACCAAGGAAATCAATGGAATAACGTAACAATAGATCTTGCAGCATACCTAGGAGGCGCTATTCAATTACGTTTCAACCGTGTGACTGGAGGTACTTGGCAATCTGATGTCGCTATCGACAATACACAACTTGTCGCTGGCGGTGGAGGTGATCCGAACCCACCTACTGGATATTGTGCATCTAATGGACAAAGTGTCGCAGATGAATATATTAGTAGAGTTCAAATTGGAAGTATTAATAATGCTTCTGGTGCAGGTGCAAATGGATACCAAGATTTTACAAATCTATCAACCAACTTAAGCGGAAGTGCTTCAATCACCATTACCCCTACATGGACAGGTACTGTCTATAATGAAGCATATGCCGTATTTATTGATTGGAATAGAGATGGAGACTTTGCAGATGCAGGAGAAACAGCATTTACACAAGCGCCGACACAAGCAACGCCTATCACAGGCACCATCACGGTACCAGCAGGAGCAGCTCAAGGACCTACACGTATGAGA
>CAYGQJ010000302.1:0-1603 GCA_964351845.1 uncultured Flavobacteriaceae bacterium
ATACTCGATGTTCAAGTTTTTTAGATTTCAAAATTAGTAAATATAGCCTACTTTTGCAGGCAAAAGTAGGCTACTATGGAGGCACAGATACTACCATTTATAAAAGAATATATAGCTTTAGTGAGTTCGAGTTTACGTTCTGTGGATAGCTCCTATCGCTTAACGAGGATTCAAGAGAATTGGCTAAGTTTCTGTTTAACAGGGATATTATTAACCAATACAATTTGTTGGACAAAATATGAACGAGCAAGTTTTGGGAGTAAAAAATTAGCTGGCTTAAGTTGGATGTTTCGTAAAAGTAAAATTAATTGGGATTTGTTGTTTCAACATAGTGTTAGTTTTATGCTATCAAAATATGGCATTTGTTCAGGGAGTTTAGAAATAGATGATACAGAACGAGAACGATCTAAAAACGCTCGCAAACTCTATAAATTAGGCAAACAGAAAGATAAAAAAAGTGGCGGCTATTTTATGGGTCAAAGCATAGTTATTCTGTTGTTGGTGAGCGAAAAAGTGAGTATTCCAGTGGGTTTTAAGTTTTATCAAAAAGATCCTGAACTGAAAGCATGGGAAAAACAAGATACGGCATTAAAAAACAAAGGGATAGCCAAGAAGAATCGCCCCAAGCAACCGCCAAAAAATCTTTTATATCCTACAAAGAACGAAATTGGAGTGGAATTGGTTAGGGGTTTTCAGAAACACTTTAGCCAAATTCATATAAAATCAGTGAATGCAGATGCTTTATATGGTACAAGTACCTTTGTAGAAGGGATTGTGTCTGTTTATTCTTCTACTATTCAAGTGGTTAGTCAAATACGGAGTAATCAAAAAATAAAAATAGGAGAAGAGGAATGGAAAACAGCTCATTATTTTGAGCAGCAGACACCTATTGAAACGACCCTTACTATTCGAGGGGGTAAACAGCAAAAAGTTCAGTATTGTAGTGTTATAGCACAGGTGTGTTCACAAGGCAAAAAACGACTTATTATCGCCTTAAAATATGAAGGCGAAAAAAACTATCGGTATATTATCGCTCAAAATATGACTTGGCGAGTAGAAGATGTATTGGAGCATTACTCTTTACGATGGTTAGTAGAGGTCTTTAATCAAGACTGGAAAATGTATGAAGCATGGGGGCAGCTGACCAAACATACAGGTGAAGATGGATCTCGGAGAACCTTGATTCTGAGTCTGATGTTCGATCACTGTCTCCTTTCCCATCCATTACAAGCAGCCAGGGTTAAGGACAAACTTCCCCTCTATTCAGTAGGAAGCCTACGAGACCGACTTTGTGCAGAATCGCTCCTGCAAGTCTTTGAGTTCATATTACAACAAGCTAATCCCAAACAGTATTTAGAGCAATTGACCCGAAACATTTTGCAAGTCTACCCACTCAACCTTTCCGCAAAGCATATGAGTGGAAGGGCTGTTGAGTTCAACTCTACTTAAGAGGTAGGTCAAATATCAGAGCCAAATATTTTAAAATCATAGTACAATGACACAAAAATGACATTAAACATGGTTTTAGGGATGTTTATACCCTAAAATGAACGGTGAACATAGTTTTGCCTCCCTAATAACTCAGAAAACTTGAACATAGAGT
>CAYGQJ010000303.1:0-1574 GCA_964351845.1 uncultured Flavobacteriaceae bacterium
ACTGAGTGATTTTCGTAGAAAATCGTATCGAAGTCACCGAGTTTGTGTGTTGAGGAGTTGAGGAGTCGATATGTTTATGGGTTTAAATGTTTAAAAGAGGTATAGGTACTTAAATTATACGATCGCTAGGAGACTGAGTGATTTTCGTAGAAAATCGTATCGAAGTCACCGAGTTTGTGTGTTGAGGGGTCGATGTGTTGAGGAGTTTTTAAAAAAGATATACGTTGAAAAGCATGAGATTCCCTCCTTCGAGGGAATTAAGGGAAGAGCAGTGTCAAAATAGAGTAGTACTCTAAAATAGAGTGTTACTCTATTTTTTGTTTGAGTTTACACACGAGACGACTAGATTGTCATTTCGAGGGAAACGTAGTGACGAGAAATCGCATGATTTGAAGTCGAAACTGAAGTTGAAAACGAAATTGAAGTAAAAGTAAAAGACCTAAATAATTAATGACTCCGACAATTGATAAGCTGTCTAACGACTGATAGCTAAAGGCTAAAAGCTTATTTACGCAAAAAACCAATAATCGGTTACGGGGTTTTTATCCCACGTATCCAATAGTGCTTGAATCTCTTTTTTCCCATCAGGGGAGGAAACGACAATCATAATTTGAGGGTTTTCGATGGATGGGATTTCGGTATACGATTGCATCCGTACATCATAAATATCTTTGCCTATTTGTTTTTCGTTGTTGGAGACCCAATGAAAGGTATCTTTATAGGATTGTAAAATCTTTGCCATGTCCTTTCCGTTACGCCCAGCTCCCCAGAGAACGAGTGGTCTGCTGTAATCACGGTCAATTTCATAAAAGAAACGCATTTTTAAGTCAAAATAGCGGTTGTCTTTATACTCATCCCATGTACGTGAGATCCGGTTAGAACGATCCCGCCAGTGGTGTAATATGTAATCAATACCTATGATTTTTAGTTCATGGCGATACATCCGAAAACAAAGATCATAATCTTCAGGATAAATGATAGGATCAAAGGCGCCTACAGCGTCCAAATCTTCTTTATGAAGCAACCAACAGTGCGACGGAATCACACATTCTTTATAAATCTGTTGGTAATGCGTACTCGTTCGTGCCACTTCGTTGAGCCAACGTTCGTAGCGTAAAAAACCATCGCCGACTTCGCCTTCATCTACAAAATGTTCGGTACCTCCAGCGATGACATGTCCTTTCCCGTGTTTGTGCCATTCGTCTACCAGCACTTGAATTTTATAGTCAGGCATTTTATCATCACTATCCATGCGATTGATGAGGGTGCCTTTCACTTCTCGGTAGCCTCGTTGTAGGGTGGGAATTAACTTTGGGACATCGCTATGAAATACGCGTATTCTTGGGTCCGCTTTCGCGAAAGCGTCCAAAATCTCAGGTGTTGCATCGGTACTGTGATCATTCACGGCAATGAGTTCCCAGTTTTGATACGTTTGGGCTATAATAGAGTTGATGCAATCATGCAGATAGGGCGCTGTATCTTTTACAGCCATGATGATGGAAACGAGGGGTGGGTTTATTGCCAAGACTCAGGAAGGTTTTTGGTGATTTCTATGTTCTCAAAAGTACTACTTT
>CAYGQJ010000304.1:0-1572 GCA_964351845.1 uncultured Flavobacteriaceae bacterium
GCATAAAAAAGTCCTTTCTCCGTGAATTGATACGTACCAGAATGAGACGTAAACAACTCAAAATAGCACAAAATATCTAGCAGCTCCTTAAAATGACTCGCATCTTTATGAAACTCTTCGGGTTTGAAGCTTGCCTGCATAAAGTACTTATGAAACATACCGCCCATCGCTAGATGCACAAACGTAGGCCCCAAAATTATCCCTTCAATATGTTTTAATACTTGATGCTGAATCGCGGCTACTTTTTCATCAGCAGCAATGGTAATTCCGCAGTTATTTTGAAAAGTATTAAAAATCTTCTTCAGCATTTGAAAAGGCTCCTTTTCAAATTTACGATCATGAAAATTGGCTGAAAATCGCTGTAATTTGACAACCTCTTCATACAATCCAAAGAGCCCAAAAGCGACCTCACTAGAAGGTGTGATCGTAAATGTAACATCACTCCCATCGGCATCTATAGTTTGCGTAAGCCATCCTTGAGAACACAATACTCTCAAAGCCACATTGAGATACCCTTCGTTTGCTTTGTAAGTTTTAGTCAACTCGGAAAGGAGACAATGTTCCTCTTTAAGCAATTGATCTGTGATCCCTTTCGCATGGAGTTCATACGCAACGGGTGCTGTGACAATCCCATCTAAATGTCTAAATAAATCGGATCGGTATAGGGAATTATTATTCTTTATGCTCATACTTCTAAATATAGTAAAAATTACTTCATCGTATTTTGTAAAAGGGTGGTTAACAAAAATATAATTCAAAATAGAAGTAATTTGCCTCACTCAAACGCACCGTTCCCTCATTGATCATTTTACAGCGTTTAGACTTCACGTATGTTTGACTTCGATAATCAAACAATCCATCTTATGAAACACACTACACTTCTTATGATCGCATTCCTCTTTTCAAGTCTTACGATATCTCAAACGACCATTCAAGGCAACGTCACTGATGGAATAAGCCCTTTAGAATGGACAAACATTTATATAAAAAACAGTATCATAGGCACTACTTCTGACAAAAATGGAGATTTCACCATAAAAGCAAAAAAAGGAGACACCCTTGTTTTTTCATATACAGGCTATCAAGCCAAAGAAATCGTCATTACTAATCAGAAATTCATACCCATTACTCTAGACAATGAATCACTTGATGAAGTCTTTATTGTAGTAGAGGAGCTTAAAAGATGTAAAACAGCTAGACATAGTTGTTCTTCTAGATACAGTATTAGCTGTAACACTGAAGGTAATGAAGTTGAAACAACTCTCGATCATGTAATATCAAAAAAAACAAATCCATCCTTATTCCCAAACCCATCCTCAGACGGTATCTTCAACCTTAAAATGACTGACACCCACAAAGAAGTTCAGGTATATGTGACAAATATGCTAGGTCAACGGATACAATCAAGCATATATCAAAATTCAACTACTGCAATCAGACTCGATCTCTCTTCACTGCGGACAGGAGTGTATTTAATAAACACAATAGCCGACGGGCAGCCGTTACCAACTCAAAAGGCAATTAGAAGGTAATGTTGTGGTATATGCTTTCGCGAAAGCGTACCCATACTAC
>CAYGQJ010000305.1:0-1564 GCA_964351845.1 uncultured Flavobacteriaceae bacterium
TAAAAAATAAAGCAACAGTTTTGCTTTACAAAGGAATTTCAGAAATGGAATTGGGACAGGTTGAAAAAGCACACGCCACTTTAGATCAATTGATTGGGAGTGATTTAATAGATGCCCCTATGGGGTTGTGGTATAAGGCGTTATTGTATTTGAAAACGGAGGATATTTTAAAAGCAAAAGAAATCCTAACGGAAATTAGTGCTTCTCCCTCTAATTTTAAATATGAAGAAGCAAAAGAGCTGTTAGAAAAATTGTGATTGATAACGCGGTAAACGATCTTTGCCAAGATGAAAAGAAAATATACGTATCCCCTTCTTGTGATCCTTTTTACTGTAGGCTATTTTGCCTTTGAAAAATACGCGCATCAGAAACTAGATGAGCCTACGATAGAGGCAGGTGCGCACGTTAAAGAAGATACAAACACCTATTTTTTGCCTACCTCTACAACAGGGCAAGTCATTCATCATGCCTACTATTCTTTGAGTTATAGTGAACCCAATGAACAAGCAGAATGGGTGGCCTATGAACTCAAGAAGTCGCAGATAGTCAATAATGATTTTAAACGCCCTTATTTTGAAGTAGACCCTGCTGTAAAAACAAAATCAGCACACTGGCGTAATTATAAAAACTCAGGCTATGACCGTGGTCATTTATGTCCAGCAGCCGATCGGGAGTTCAGTAAAGAAGCCTACGATGAGACATTCCTAACCAGTAATATTACTCCTCAAGAACATCGTTTTAATGCGGGTGTTTGGAACCGATTAGAGCAAAAAGTGCGGTATTGGGCCAAAAAATATGATGGTGTTTTTGTGGTGACGGGCGGTGTTTTAAAAGAGAAAACGACGGCTATAGGAACCGAACAAGTGACAGTCCCAAATTCGTTCTATAAAATCGTATATGACCGCTCTTCTGGAACCCCTCGAATGCTTGCCTTCCTTATGAATCATGAAGAGTCAGATGCGCCTTTATACAGTTTTGTAACTTCTGTAGATCAAGTAGAGCAACTCACAGGTATTGATTTCTTCCCAAACCTAGATGATGCCTTAGAGCAAAAACTAGAGGCCTCTTCAGATTATAAAGGGTGGAGTTTTAGGTGATTTTTTGGGTACGCTTTCGCGAAAGCATTTACTGATTCACTAAAAAAATAGTTGTGAATGCTCAATATTGTGAGAAAATCCATTTTCTTCCAAAATGGTAAGTGATTTGAATAAGGATGTAAAGTCTATGTTCTATTATCTAATAGCGAAGCGATCTATATTCTTTTTAAAGATGTCTGAGTGATTTTAAGTATCGAAAACGCATAGCGGTTGAGAGGTGCAAAATTGTACCGAAGTCACCATTCATTGACTCGATTTCCATCCAGCTTACTAAAAATAAAAGAAAATGATAGATGCACAGAAAGTTCGCTATAATTTGTGTTGAAAAAGTACAAATTCTAGCGAACAGCCACCCCGTTTTTTAGATAGAGATTAGAATAGTCGATACCAAGTCTATGTTCTATTATCTAATAGCGAAGCGATCTATATTCTTTTTAAAGATGTCTGAGTGATTTTAAGTATCGAAA
>CAYGQJ010000306.1:0-1561 GCA_964351845.1 uncultured Flavobacteriaceae bacterium
TTGTATCATTTTATTGATTTAAAAATGTTAGCTTTTGTAGGATGCAAGATGTCTTGTGGAGAATTACGCACTTTCTTCCAAAATCACTTTAATCACCCAATCCTGATAGGTCTCTGGCCATGTTTGATAGGATGTATAAAAAGTAGCTTTATCATACCAATACAAATGCAACGGATCATTCGGCTGCATTTTAATAAGGAGTTTCCAAATCAAATCGGCTTGCTCTTCTTCTAGTGAAGAATGGGGTTGCTGTAAGGCTTTAAAATACACCTTATCGATATAATCTTCCTGTTTGATCTCTTTATTTATAATGCTTTTTTGAAAAAATAGCTCGACGCCATTCAGTTGTTTTTGGGTTTCTACATCCAATCCCGTAAGGTATTTTTTGAAGAGAAAATGACTATCTAAAATCTCCACAAAAGAGTGATCAACCTTAGGTGAATGGTTAACAAATCGGTGTTTTTTAATCCGATCAAAGCGTTTTGTCTTGGATGCCCTCTTCAAATCACTATCAATGATAAAATCTTTTGCCAGTTGATTAATAAGTTCGTCGTGGTCTTTGTGAAATAGCGCTACATCGTGTCCCGTATCTGCAATGGCTTTGTCAAAAACGGTTTTGTCTTCAAAGATCATGATATCGGTAATGAAATCTTTCAACACAAATACACCTCCAAAAGCTCTGGTGTAAAACGAGCTGACTTTGAGCGGCAGCGGGTCTATGCTTAGTTTACGATGGCGTAAATCCCCGTAGGTTTTTGCGCTAGCAATCAACTTTCTATGAAGTTCCCGATTGATAAAATTATTCCCTTCTTGAAATTCGTTAATCAATTCGTTTTGTTCCGCTTGTTTTTCATCTAACTCGTTTAAAAGCTGAAACGTCACCGTAATGGTGTCATATCGTAACAAATCAAACGGCTCATAAAACGCATCAATCTTTTGATCTATCTGTACACAGATGGCCGAATCTTTGGTAATATCCCGTATCACCCGACTGTTGGCCACAAATACGGCTTCCATTAGGTCGCGATCAAAGCTATGACTTGGCATATGCACCGGTTTATAGCGTTGCTCTGGGGAGATGATAATCGCATTTGTATTGGCTTCTCCTATGTTTAGGTAATAGTTTTCTTGTTTTTCGGCAGCAATCTCCGGACTCCAGCCCATCGCATCGATGGCGAAGCTAGTTAGGGAAGTTGGTGCAACCCCAAGCATGGCAAGACAGTCGTTATAGCGTTGTGCTAACGATCCTGATATAGGCACTAACTCGCCTCCAAATAATCCTGCTTCTTTTAGTTTTTTCATCTTCATCCCCGCGTAAGCGGCTTCTTTTCATGCCCACGAAGGTGGGCATCTCATCTTTTTAATTCTAATCAACATTCAAAATAGAGTAACACTCTAATTTAGAGCACTACTCTATTTTCAGTTTATGTTTCAATACTCGGTAATTTCGATACAATTTTAAATCTTCACTACGTTTCGTTTTAAAATCACTCAATCACCCTTATTTCAATACTTCAAAAATCTCCAATCAAAAATCGTTAATCTTCAATCATTTGTTATA
>CAYGQJ010000307.1:0-1557 GCA_964351845.1 uncultured Flavobacteriaceae bacterium
CTATATACGCTTTAACGCTTTGCTCTCCCTAGGGTTGTGAATCTAAGTTCGCTTTCGCGAAAGCGTATAAAACTGACATAAAGTGCCGTAAAAGAGTCATACTTCGGCTAGAGCGCTCATTACATAATGAGAGGCGTGGGTTCAACTCCTACTCCTATATGCGTATAGGATAGCTCAGGATATTCATTTGACTCTTTGATTTTTTGCCTTTATTTTTATTACTTTTACACTGTTCTTTGAAAAACCATACTCCATAGTTTTTGAATTATACCAGATATCCTGGTATTCAAGTTTAATTTAAATACTATAAAAATGAATTGGAAAATTCAAAAGCTATTGAATGGGGAGACCATTGTCTCCAAAGAACCCGGTAATTCCATGTTGCCTATTTTAAAATCAAAACAAGCTGTGATCCTTGAACCCGTACATTGGGAAGATTGTGAAGCAGGAGATATTGTTTTTTGTAAAGTAAGAGGCAATTGTTTTACACACCTTGTCAAAGGCAAGAATGCAAAACGAGGATTACAAATCGGTAACAACCGAGGTCACATTAACGGATGGACCAAACATGTATATGGCAAAGTAATAGAAATACTACCTGTGTCATAGTTGTAGCGCTAAAGAGCGCTTTTTTTATGTCTTTATTTTTTCTACGCAAAAACGTTGCGTACTACCTGTTCATATTTGTAGGGTACTTAAAAATCACAGACATGATCACATTAACTTGTAAACGATGCCAAGCAAAACTTTCCAATACACTCAAAGAAGTGGTTCTGGATGTAGGTCTATTGCAAGATGGAGAAGAAATTATAGAACGAGGATATTTTAGTCATGGAGACGAAGATATTTCTACAACTCACCAAAACAGAATCCTCATTAATGTAAGAGATTCGAAACTATTCGATCATAAAAAATTATCCGATTATCATGGATGTTGTGGGTATTATGATACTGATTTCTTAAATCAAACCTGCCCTAATTGCGGTCTTGGTGTTGCCACGATTGTGACCGAATGTTACACCTATCATTACTTGGCTTTCCAGAAAGATCAGGTACTTATAGAAACTGTATATACACATTTATAATGAAAAAGAAATAAAAATCACATTTCATTACTAGTGCGCAAAAACGTTGCGCACTACCTATTCATATTTGTACCATCATAATTAACAAACCCTCTTTAGCATAAAGGGAAGTGCTGTGGGAAAAGACCTTTGATCGTAGCCACGGAGTGATTGGATGATGTTGTTAGTGATACGCTCGCTAATAAATAGATTTTGCAGAAGCACCGAAATGAACAGGATTCAAAGTAGGGAAGCGCATTTAGAGCCAATCTGTTCGCATATCGCGAAAGTCTCAGTTCGAATCTGGGAAGAGGGACAAAACAATAATTAACCATGGAAACAAGACTTCAACTCATAGAAAAAGAACGCGATGCAAACATCATCTTCGCATGTGAATCAGGCAGTAGAGCCTGGGGATTTGCCTCTCCAGATAGTGACTATGATGTACGATTCTTATATACAAAACCACTCCCTTGGTATCTTTCTATCTCAG
>CAYGQJ010000308.1:0-1548 GCA_964351845.1 uncultured Flavobacteriaceae bacterium
ATACTATATGATAAAAACCCCAATAGCATTGTTGCTATTGGGGTTTTTAAGTTATGATTTAGAACTATAAATTAGAAATATAGGTGTTTATGATTCTTTTGAATCGTCTTCAACACTTGTCTCAGGCGTATCTTTAGGAAGAGCGCTTTGCGCTTGTATGTTTTCTTTAGCGAGTAACTTATCAGAGATTCTGTAGGTAGCGGTATACTGCAGGTCTGCTTCGCGTTTTTTAAAACTTGAAAAGGCTCCTTTATACCACTTAGGATCGGTGGCTTTCTTTCTAGCATCCTCATTGGTTTTTACATCAAACGACGCACCATTCAAGAAAGCTTCAATGGTATAGATACCAATCCCAAAATGCTCAATACGCCCCAGAATCGTCTCAAAATCTGACGCTGAGAAGGAATAGATGTCGTCTACTTCAACATTGGTATTTAGATTGTGAAGATCTGTGAAAATATGCTTTTCTAAAAATTCAGTTTTTTCCATAGTGTGGCGAGCGGTTTTGTAGGTTGCTAGCTTTGGCAAAGGTAGGGGTATTCGGGATGACTTGAGGTTCTTTTTTTTAAAGACCTAGGATCGGTGTGTTCAAAGATGTAAGACCGCTTTGCTTCTAGATCGCTTCGCTTCTAGATATAAGACCGCTTCGCTTCTAGAATCTAGACTAGTCATTTTGACAAAATGAGGCATGAGCTATGAAAAATCGATTGAGAGTGGTGTCAGTTCCTTTTGTAAGCGAGACAGAGAAGCTAACTTTTATTAGAATCGTGTTTGTGTGTAGAGTGCTTATAATTGTTGGCGCACTTTTAGTTTAGTAGTTCAACAAACGCATTATTCGTTGAAACTTTAGAGTCAAATGTGAAAAAATTTCTATTCAGAAGTAATTTGTCGGGTGTTGAATCAATTTTAATAAAACGGAAGTCTGATATATGCCCTTCAAAGGTGTAATTCTCAAAGTTTTTATAATCAAATTCGATAGTACTTTTTTTAGTAATAATTTCTTTAAAAACTAGAGAATCATTTTCTGTTTGTAGATAAATGAAAGTTATTTCTCTTGAACTAATTTGTGATTCGGGAATACTATCAGCTGGTGAGAAGATACTAACTTTTCCTTTCATGATTGAATCATTTTTATTTCTAACAATTTCGAAATCGTAAAATTTACTTTTAGAACTATCTATTTCACCATTTTTATAGAACTTCCAAGTATTCCAAAAAGTATCCTTTTTTTTAGATACATAGGCTTCGTTTTCCCCAATTAGTTCGTCATTGTTATAATACGGAATACGGATTCTTTGGTACATTTTACTTGTGTCAATTTCAATCGTATTCTCGTTTGTGTTTTCTACTTTTTTTTCTGCTGTTTTTTTACAAGCCACTAAAAAGAAAATTAATGCTATGTAAATGATTTGAGATTGTTTCATCAAACTATTTGCTAATGGGTTTTATATGTTATGTGTTTTGGTTACTAATTTAGCAAATAGAAACCGAATAGAAAAGACGTAAGACCGCTTCGCTGAAAGACGTAAGATGTAGGATTTTTATTGT
>CAYGQJ010000309.1:0-1539 GCA_964351845.1 uncultured Flavobacteriaceae bacterium
AGAAAAAAATGTTCTTACATATAATTCATGCTTAAAACCACTAATATCTTTGCTTATTCCCTTCCCATCTTTGCTTTCTCATCTCCTGACAGGAAATCTTATACCAAAAATAAATATGTAGTAACGGAAATTAGATTTTTGTAGCGCGTAGCATCTCGCGTTTTCCTGGAGGGCCGGGTAAGCGCTCGACTTCAAAACCGACGGCTTGCATGGCTCTGCGGACGCTTCCTTTGGCCGCGTAAGTCACTAAAACCCCATTTTCGCGCAAAGCGGTATACATTTTTTTAAAAATCACTTCGCCCCAAAGTTCCGGTTGGACACGAGCGCCAAAAGCATCAAAATACACAAGATCAAACGCATCCTGATCTACGATCTCTTCAAAGCGTTGTTCGCGTTTTATCAGTTGAAATGAAGGAGAAATCTCTTGTTGAGATTCCCAGAAAGTTGTGTGAAGTTGGTCATAGACACCTTGTGCCACTTCTTCTTTTATGAGCGACACATAGTCCATGGCTTTGATCTCTTCAGCAGAAATCGGATAGGCTTCTACACCTGTGTATTGAATAGGTGTTTGAGTTTTTTGAGCGTCAAAAAACGTCAATAATGCATTAAGCCCCGTCCCGAAACCCATTTCTAAGATCGCAATAGGGGTTTGTTTTTGATACGACGGTTTGGAACGATAATGGTCTAATCCCATATTCAAAAACACATGATTGGCTTCTTGAATGGCTCCGTGTTTGCTATGGTACTGCTCATCCCACTCAGGAATATGAATGGTCTTGGATCCGTCGCCTGTGATGATGATTTCGCGTTTCATAAACATATGTTTTTAGTCATGTTTATCAAATCAATCATTTAAATGTAAACGTTTTCGATTCCCTAAACTATCTATTATTATAATTTCAATTTCTTCATCACTGTCATCTGCTTCTAACATGGGGAGTCTTTTTTCCTCTTCTGTTCTGATATCAGGGCAATTCATTAATGTAGCTCTTTTTTTGAAATCCGCTAACACTTTGTTTTTCCACGTTTCTAAATGTAGAGAATCGATTGGTTCAAAATCAAAGTCTGCTTTGTTTAATTCAACAGTCTCCCAAGTATATGTGCTTTTTAGTACTATTCTATTTTTAGATTGTTCTATAATACCTAATGTATCATTCGTATACATCAATCCTGGTCCATTCTCAAACTCCGATAATAATAGACTTGTATCGACAACTTTAGTTTTGAAAAGCAGCACTTCGTTAGACAGTGTTCTTGTAATAAGAATGTATTGGTCAGTTATTTTATATTCCCAATAACTACCATCACTGTTACATCTATTCCAAGTCCCCATAGCAGGATGTTGACTAACAAACATCTTACATCCTGAAAGCAAAAAAAGAATACTTATACTTTTAAGGTAACGCATTTACTTCTTCATCAACACCCCGTTTGCCATCAATTTCAACTCACGCTTAGGCTCTGTAATCGCTGCAATTTCTTCAGCAGAGGCGCCACCATCTTCGGCTAAATGTTGTTGTTCATCGACAGAGGTTTCTT
>CAYGQJ010000310.1:0-1519 GCA_964351845.1 uncultured Flavobacteriaceae bacterium
AAAGGCGCTGCTGCTACTCGCAATAAAGGACTTGAACTTGCGACAGGCGATTATATCGCCTTACTAGATGGAGATGATCTTTGGGATCCTGAGTATCTTTCAGAAATCAACCAACTCATACACAACTTTCCAGACCATCAGGTATTTGCCACTGCCATCACCATCGAAGAGCATGATGGAAAACGTCCTTCGCAATACACCTTTTCGAATCCTGAAAACAAAGAACAACTCTCACTCAATTACTTTGAATCAAGCTATAAAAACACCCTACTTACTAGTAGTTCGACAGTGATTGAAAAAACGGTATTTGACACCGTTGGCACCTATGACGAAACGATTAAAAGCGGACAAGACACCGATTTGTGGATTCGCATAGGTATGCACTACCCGATTGCGTTTAGCACCAAGTCCTATGCGCTTTACACCTATGCACCCGTAAGTTTATACAAAAGCATTGGCTCTGTAAAACACAGACCTACGTTTGTTGCATATGAAGATGCCGAAAAAGAAAACAAAGCACTCAAGAAGTTTTTAGACCTCAACCGATTCTCCTTAGCGATCCGTGCCAAGTTATGGAATGAGCCTAAAGAAGCACAGGTTTTTATAGACCGTATCGACCCTGCCAGCCTCTCTAAAAAGCAAGTGAAATTACTCCATGCACCCGCTTTTATGATCAAACTCCTTTTTGGCGTTAAAAGAATCTTAGAAAAATTAGGGATTCGTTTAGGAGTGTATTAGTGAATATGATTATAAAATCAATACACCTCTTTTATTTAACGTGAGTTCGACGTAGATAATTAGTTAGTCTTTTAGTATGATCATGCTAAAATTTAATGAAAATAACTTATAATCATGTATTTGTTCATTTTCTTTGCTCGTCCAAAGAAAACCGAACCAAAAGAAAAGACGCTTTTTCTTAGGTATTTTTTCGCTTAAAGCGAAAAACCACAAGGAGTTTCCTAAATTTTTTCCAAGGCTTCAAAAATTTTTAACGGAAACACCTTGTTATACTGGAGAAAAAGAAGAAAAACGTATATCAAACTCACGTTATTTAGCATCATTAACTGAAGCAAGAAAAGCATCATAATCCCGTATATAATCAGCTTCTTCATACGCGTGAGAAGCTAGGACCAAACATACCGCTCCCGATGAAAAATCTTCCAATTCGCGCCACATTCCCGTAGGAATCAACAAGCCTTTGTTGGGTTTATTGAGGGTCACTCGTTTTTTGTTTGTACCATCGTCCAGCACGACGTCAAAACTTCCGCTCAATGCCACCAGAAATTCCATACATTCCTTATGAGAATGTCCGCCACGATACGCATCACTTGGCACGTCATATAAATAATATACGCGTTGCGCTTTATAAGGAAGCGTATCTTTTTCGATCACTGCCAAGTTGCCGCGAGGATCTGTTATTCTGGGGATGTCTACTAATGTGATTTGATCTACCATCTATCTACGTTCTTGACCAGAAGCCACGAGTTCTTTATATTTTTTAATTCCTGAAAAGCCTTTT
>CAYGQJ010000311.1:0-1507 GCA_964351845.1 uncultured Flavobacteriaceae bacterium
GTGTGACTACTATAGGGAATCAGGCTTTTTCTAATAATCAATTAACAAGTGTGACTATTCCCGATAATGTGATTACTATAGGAAGTGATGCTTTTTCAACTAATCAATTAAGCGGTTTGACTATTGGTAATAGTGTGACTACTATAGGGAATCAGGCTTTTATAAATAATCAAATAAGCAGTGTGACCATTCCCAATAGTGTGACTACTATAGGAACTGGCTCTTTTTCTAATAATCTATTAACAAGTGTAACAATTCCTGATAATGTTACCAGTATAGGAAATCAGGCTTTTGATAATAATCAATTAACAAGTGTCACTATTGGTAATAGTGTTAGTAGTATAGGAGATTTTGCTTTTCGATTTGCGACAGCAGTAGATCAAGGATCTGGAGAACACGACCTTAATTTTTTAGGAGATATGCCACCAACTATACAAACGAACAGTTTTACTCCCAATCGTCAAGATATTACAGTAAACGTGCCCTGTACCGCTGTAACAAACTATACAGAAAATGATTCGTATACTGGCTTTTTTGCAAATACTTGTTTTAACGTTTGTCCCGTTCCTGTATCTTTTACTGCTCCAGGACCCCTTTGTGAAAGTATAGGGTTACAAACTGGTTTAAGTGGAGGACTATCGCAAGGGGGTGTATATTCAGGTCCCGGAGTTATTGATGACGGAAACGGAATGACCTATAGCTTTGACCCAGCAGCAGCAGGGGTTGGAGTACATACAATAGCCTATACGGTTACAAATAATATTGGATGTTCTGCTATTGCTAGTGACACCATAGAAATATTTACTTTACCAGTAACTTTTACCGCACCAGAAGATCTATGTGCGAATGCAGGCATACAAACAAATCTTAGTGGTGGTAGTGGTACCTCTAATACTATTATTTCAACCACAGTTACACTTAATCTTGAATATAAGGATACTTTAGATTTTGAAAACCCTTTACAAGGAGATATCGTATTTGACGCTACAGGAACTATGGTATCAACAAATGTTGTTTTTACTACAGTGTTTCCTTTCAATACACCACCATATAATTTAGTCAATGCAACGGCTTCTGGCACTTCCATATCTTTAGATTTTGGTGATGGCGAAGCTGCTGTTATTACTACAGACACTAATATTATTGGAGCTTCAGGAAATTTTAATTCTATTTCAAGTACTGCATTAACTGTTGGAGGAAATGTTTTTTCTTTCTGGATGGGTTCAGGTGCTGCGGCTACCGAATTAGGGGGCACTAGATTGTATACTGGTCCTGGCGTTACTATGGATGCAAATGGGATAAGCTATAGTTTTGATCCCGCTGCTGCTGGCGTAGGTACTCATAGTATTGAATTTACATTTACAGATACTAATGGATGTTCTGGAACTGCCAGTGATACCATAGAAGTCTTTGCTGCACCAACAGTAGCCTTTACCGCACCAGCAGATATTTGCATAGATGCCGGCATACAAACTGGGCTTAGTGGAGGAACTCCAGCGGTAAGTAT
>CAYGQJ010000312.1:0-1501 GCA_964351845.1 uncultured Flavobacteriaceae bacterium
AAAATAAAAAAGGGTGCCTATAAACTTATAGAGACCCTTTTTATTTTGAAAAATTGTCCCGTCCTGAAATAGCGATACACTAAAACTTTAGTGTAATGAAAACATCAGTAAAGACAGGTATTGTCAAACGTACTCAAAAAGATTACTCTCTCTCTTTCAAGCTTCAATTAGTTGAAGAAGTAGAATTGGGTTTGTTATCAAAATCACAGGCAAAGCTCAAGTATGGTATTCAAGGGGATTCTACAGTCTCTAAATGGTTGCAGAAATATGGTACCTTTGATTGGGAGAACCAAGCTCCTAGAATTATGTCAAAAACTCCCGAGCAGAAAATATTAGAACTTGAGGCTAAAGTTAAACTGTTGGAAAAGCAGAAGGCTAGAGCAGAACATCTTGCCGAACGAGCAGATAAAAAGGTTATCATATTTGATATGCTTGTTGATATGGCTGAGAAGGAATATGACATCCAGATAAGAAAAAATTACAAACCCGAGTTATCGACCACTTTAAAGAAGAACACAAAGAGACCTTAGTTTCTACCTGTGATTTACTCGGGGTGAACAGACAGGTTTACTACAGATCTATTAAATCAAGAGCCTACAAACAGTCAATCGCTCAAAAGGTGATTGTATTAGTTAAAACCATACGAATTTCTATGCCTAAGCTAGGAACGCGAAAATTGTATCATATACTTAAAGACAAGCTATCAGTATTAAATGTCGGTAGAGATAGACTCTTTAGAATATTACGTGCTAATCATATGCTGATAAAACCAAAACGGAATTATCATATTACAACAGATTCTCACCACCGTTTTAGAAAGCATAAGAACCTTGTGAGTACTATAGAAATAGAAAAGCCAGAATCTGTGTGGGTGAGCGATATAACTTATGTGGGAACTAGAATTAATCCATCGTATCTAGCACTAATTACAGATGCCTATTCTAAAAAAATAGTAGGGTATGATGTATCTAACAGCTTATCATTGGATGGTGCTTTAAGAGCTTTAGACATGGCCATAAAAAATAGGGAGTACAAGGCAACGCCACTAATACATCATTCGGACAGAGGTCTACAATATTGTGCTAATGAATATCAAAAACTCCTCAGAGATAATGGCGTACAATCTAGTATGACAGAAAAGTACGATCCGTATGAAAATGCAATTGCAGAAAGAATAAATGGAATATTAAAGCAAGAGTTTGATATAGCAAAAAATATAAAGAACCTAGATTTAAAGAAGGAACTCATTAAAAATGCAATAACTATTTACAACAATAGAAGGCCACATCTATCAAACCATATGCTAACTCCAATACAAATGCACAAACAACAAATCCTAAAAAGAAAACAATACAAATCAAAAAAGCTGAACAATGATATCATTGTTCAGCTTTAATTAATAAATTTAATCCGTTAATAATCTGTATCGGTTATTTAGGACTAGACAAATTCTTATAAGGATGCCTTATTGGCACCGCCAAAGGATTTAATACCCCGAGGC
>CAYGQJ010000313.1:0-1477 GCA_964351845.1 uncultured Flavobacteriaceae bacterium
TTTTCAGAAAATATTCCTGAAGTAGCATATAAAGAATACGCAGATAGGACTAATACATTTCTTCAATTTGAGCCACACCCTGACCTTCTTAAAAATCTAAAAGAACTTACCCAGGAAAATGAGGAAGAAGAAGATGTGCAGGTGCATGCAAAAGACAAAATTCCTTTCCATTTGGATAATGTGGAGACGATAGATAAATTGAATAGAGAGCCCGTTGCGAAGTCCCTTGCTCGACTCATTAATAAAGATATTTTTGATCAGAAAGAAATGAACCATTCATTTATGGTGCATTTACAGGGAGAGTGGGGGTCTGGGAAATCTACTTTTCTTAATCTTATCGAGAAACATTTGGATACCGATAAAAGAAAATGGATTGTTGTAAAGTATAATGCTTGGCAAAATCAACATATCTCTCCCCCTTGGTGGTCTCTTATTGATCAAATATATAGGCAAGGAAAACAAAAGTTACATTGGTTTACAAAACGACCTATGCTATGGAGTCAAGAAAAAATGCGGAGATGGCTCTGGTATAGTGCGTGGCAGAAAATAACCTCGTTGGGGATATTTGTGCTTCTACTTATAATAATCAGCTTAAATCACGAGGGAATTTTTAAAGCCATTAGCACTATGGCAAACTTAGGAGAAAATTCTAATGATGCAACTGTATTAAAATTTATCATGAGCATAGCGTCTATAATTGGACTTGTGTTTTCCTTTGCAAAGTTCATTTCCACTCCTATAGCCATGCAATCTTCTGAACAAGCGAAACGATTTACGCTTAGGGCTTCTGACCCTATGAATCGTATTAAAGAGCATTTTAATGGTCTTCTAGGGGATTTTAATAAGCAAGGGTATGAAGTCGCCGTTTTTATAGATGATATAGACCGCTGTAATCGTGCGTATACGATAGAATTATTAGAAGGTATTCAAACACTTTTTAAGGACAGACGCGTTTTGTATATCGTTGCAGGTGATACCAAATGGATTACTTCTTGTTTTGAAAATAACTATAAGGAGTTTTCGAGTGTTGCTGAATTACAGGGTCAAAATTTAGGCGAGCTCTTTTTGGAAAAAGCGTTTCAACTTTCGGTACGTATGCCCGATGTGAGTGAAGCATCTAAAGCCGACTATTGGAAAGAAATTATAGGAGATACTATTGATATTGAAGTGACGCTAGAAGCTGAAGAAGAGATAACGGCAGAGAAAAGAGAAGAAATAAAGCAGCGATTGGTCGTCAATTATAATGAAAATGAAAATAGTGCACAAGAAAGAAGTAATATAGAGCAAGAGTATAACATCTCTGGTCAGCAAGCGACAGATATGGCTATTGAAGCCCTTGATGAGAATACAGAAGACGTGAGACATTTACTGTTGTCTTTTCATAGTTTAATAAGCCCCAATCCGAGGTCTATAAAGCGTCTTGCAAATAATTACTCAATGTATAGAAATACCTTGATTGCCGAACAAACAGATTTTA
>CAYGQJ010000314.1:0-1474 GCA_964351845.1 uncultured Flavobacteriaceae bacterium
TCGTTTGCCGATATAACCATTTGCGCCTGTGAGTAGGATTTTCATATTGGATTGTTTTTATTGAAGGGTGATAGGACAGAAAAAACGATTGAAGGTAGAAAAAGTTGTGTGGGTTATTGCTGCAATAGGATTGAAGCTTGTTTTTCGGGTGCATCCCAAATTGTCGAATATGATTAAAAAAGTTACTTTTGGGTCAAAAATACAGATCATCTATGACAAAGGAGGAATATTTAGAGTTGGCAGCAAAGCATTGGGATTCATTTAAATCTCTCGAAAAGGAGGAAAGTTTTTATGAATATGAAAAACAGTTTGAAAAGAATTTACTTGATTTTGGTAAGGATTTGTTAGAGCAAAGTATAAGTAAACCAAGTGAAGACCGCCGCAAAAAAAAAAGTTGAAAGCCGATTAGGATTGATAGAAATATCAAAAACTCATCCTTGGAGTAATGGCATAAATGGCTTTCAGATAAGTCCTTACTTCCAAGAATTACAAGCCTATGCTGGACAATCGGATAATTATACTTCTGCTGTACGTGATTTAGAGAAGTATCTTCGTATTAAATTGAATCGCAGCCAAACCGAAAGAGTGACAAAACATTACGCAGAAGAACTACAATCGGTAGAATCTGTACTGCCAGAAGCACAGGTTGATTTAAGTGAATCCTTAAAAGAAAACGTTGTAGAGATAGGGCATGCTTACTGTATGGTAGATGGAGGGATGCTTCAAACACGGGAAGGTAAGCAAGGCAATGACTGGAAAGAAGTAAAATTAGGTCGCTTATTTACGGATTATGACCATTATGAATTGGACAAAAATCATAATTGGATAGAACACTCCGTTTACTCTGCTCACTTAGGCAAACACACAGATTTTCTCAACAAGTTTGAGCCATTAGTAGATATTTTTGAGTCCTTGCATAAACGACTTGTATTCGTAGCAGACGGTGCACCTTGGATTTGGAATTGGATAGAAGAATCCTATCCAAAGGCTACCCAAGTCCTTGATTTCTATCATGGAGCAGAACATTTAAGTAAGTTTGCCAAACTCTATTTTAAAGGAAAAGACGTACAAAAAACATGGGTGGGGAAACAAAAAAATTATTTACTCAATGATAGAATACTCCAAGTGATAAAAGAGATTGAGTCCTTAGAGAAGCGCACCAAAAAATCAGAAGAAGAACGCTTGCGTTTATTGGTTTATCTAAGAAACAATAAATCTCGAATGTATTATAAAACATTTAGAGAGAGAGGAATTGCTATTGGTTCAGGAGCGATAGAATCTGCTCATAGAACCGTTATTCAGAAGAGGTTGAAACAATCAGGGCAACGATGGACTTTAGATGGTGCACAAAAAATTATTGATTTAAGACTGATGAACATGAATCAACAATGGAATTATATTATTGATTTAATTAAAGCAAAAGAGGCTATCCTATATAAAAAATCTGCCTAAGGCGACAATTTGAGATGCACCC
>CAYGQJ010000315.1:0-1469 GCA_964351845.1 uncultured Flavobacteriaceae bacterium
CCCGTTCAACGCGATTAAGATTGTTTTATGAATCTCCCCTCTCTACTCAAAATACCTCTCGAAGACGAAGGCGGAAACCGCACCCCGTTCAACGCAATGAACAATAGTACACGAGTCTCCCGTCTACTCAAAATGCCTCCAGAAGACGAAGGCAGAAACCGCATCCCGCTAGTACGATTCGCTTATCTTATTTTTCTAAATGTTACACTAATTCGTCCACCTACAACGTCAGATTTTGGGATGGCATGTTGCCAACTGTCTTGTACTTCATTGCGCATATAAATAAGCGATCCCGCTGGGAGGGTGTACTCTTTTCTAATCGTTTTGTCTTCAATATTTCTAAAGCGTAGAATTCGAGTGGCACCCAAAGACACAATCGCTACACCCGTTCCTTCCTCAAGAATATCCGTTTGATCAGCATGAAAACCCATCGTAGATTTCCCGTCCACATAATAGTTCAGTAAACAATTATTAGGTTTAAAACCTAGCACATCTTCGATATCACGTGTGATTCCTTCCAATACAGGTGTAAAAGCCTGATGGACATAGTCCATTTGAGAATAATTATACGCTTTCCCAAAGCTTGCTGTTTTTCTTGCCGACATGCGCTCATCCCATATAATCGTTGTCTGCAAGTGATGAAATAAGCCTGACGGATTTTCTAAAAAATCTTCGATGTAGGTAATTCCTTCCATTTTTTGTTTTTATAAAATTAGCTTCTCAAAGTGCTATTCTTTTGGTTCATTTTTTTATCAAGGAAAAATGCACAAGAGCCGTATTGGTCTCAGGGTGACAATTCGTTACTATTAATACGTAATCACCGCTTTAATGTCTTGCCCTTGCAGTTTTTCTTTTCCTGACAAAAAGCTCAATTCAATTAAGAAATTACATTGCACCACTTCCCCACCGAGAGCTTCGATTAGTTTGACAACCGCTTCGGCGGTGCCTCCTGTGGCGAGGACATCGTCGTGTAACAAGACTTTATCACCGGGTTGAATGGCATCTTTGTGAATTTCTAAGGTATCGGTGCCATATTCCAAGGCGTAGCTTTGAGAAACGGTCGTATACGGTAGCTTTCCGGGTTTTCGCACGGGAACAAACCCTGCGTTTAATTTTTCGGCCAGTACACCTCCAAAAAAGAAGCCTCGGGACTCCACGCCTACCACTTTATCTATCTGCTGATCTCCAATGAGTTCGAGTAATTCTTGGGCCGCTTTCGCGAAAGCGGAACGATCTCCAAGCAAGGGTGTAATGTCTTTAAAAATAATTCCTGGCGTTGGAAAATCCTTGATATTACGGATGTAGTTAATTAGTTTCATTTTTTTTATAAAAAGTATTTGCTGGAAAGATAAAAAGAAATATATTTGCACCCCGAAACAAACAAATAATTATTTTGTTGTTTTGGAAAACAAAAGGCCTCGTGGCGCAACTGAATAGCGCACTTGATTACGGCTCAAGAGGTTACAGGT
>CAYGQJ010000316.1:0-1464 GCA_964351845.1 uncultured Flavobacteriaceae bacterium
GTGATGAGTTTGCTATTGGCAACTCTATTTACGATTTCTTCCATAGGTTTAGATGCTAATCATTTTCAATATTCCCAATTCTAATTTCGCTTCCTCGCTCATTTTAGAACTTTAGTGACAGAAAGTTTTTATTTTTTTAAATTGGTAATTTTTGTAAATAAACAAAACCTATCGAGAAGCATATACTAGCTATATTTTATAGAATACTTTGTTAGCCTTTGTTTATTTCTGTAATCGTGTAATTGAAATATGGTATAAACCCTACTTTTTTACAAACAATATTTGATGCAACTTTTGCTCTGTCAGTCATTACAAACACTTCATCATTTTCTTCAAGTAGTAATTTAGAACAAAATGATATTATTAATTTACCAAATCCATTTCCACGAAATTCACTTTTAGTAAACAGAATTCCAATGTCAGGATTTATGATTGTACAGAAACTGCAAATTTTACCAGCACTATTTTTTAGAACATAAATTGAATTTGTTTGTATTAAACTAAAAATCCGTTGAACCATTTCGTCAAGGGGCTTATCATTTTGGCCATTGTATTCTTCGTGGTAATACTGTTGAAGCATTCCCGAGAGTTCGGTAACATCTGGTATTTCTCCTAATTCAATAGTGATATTTTTAGAGTCGAAATTGGTAATTTTTGTTGTTCTGTAAAAAATCCTTTCTTTTTCAACCGTGTGATTATCTACCTTAAAAAAAGCTATTAAAGCATAAATTAGTTCTGAGTTTCCAGTCAATGAATAATTAGTGTATGAGTTAAGCTCAAAGATTTCTTTTATTTCCGAAAATTGATCTACTTTCCAATTCTTTCCATAGATTAGTAATACATCTCCGTGTAATATTAGTATCCAACTGTCATCAGAAATATTTAGTAATGAAGCATCATATAGTTTTAGTTCACCATTACTTGCTCTTTTAATATAGTCAGACAAGAATTTATTTTCAAATAATTCTATCCCAGCTTCTTCCAATAAAAATCGGTTAAATTCTTCAGGATTGTCTTTTGGTTTGATGTTCATTTAAATTATGGTTAATTATTCTATAACATTTTTAATTTCAATTCTACTTCTTCACTCATGTTAGAGCTTTAGCGACAGAAAGTTTTTATTTTTTTGCGTAAAAAAATTACAAAAAAATAAAAACAACTACCACATCTCCTTGTTCTGATGATTTGTTTTGAGCGTTTTTATAACATTCCCAATTCTAACTTCGCCTCTTCGCTCATTTTAGAACTTTAGGGACAGAAAGTTTTTATTTTTTTGTGTAAAAAAAGTTACAAAAAAAATAAAAACAACTACCATGTCTCCGTGTCCTAGGAGTCGTTTTCAAGTGCTTTACAACATCCCCAATTCTAATTTCGCTTCCTCGCTCATTAATTCCTGCGTCCACGGAGGGTCAAAGGTGATTTCGACTTCACAATCTTTAACACCTTTAATTGATTTTATTTTTT
>CAYGQJ010000317.1:0-1445 GCA_964351845.1 uncultured Flavobacteriaceae bacterium
CCCAATTCACAAAAACAGAGCACCAAGCAGTTTCTTCTTTTACCATTTTTCCTTTATAGCCCAATTCTTTAAAATAGGATACGATTTGGGGGTTATTTTTACTTCCTTCTAGCTCTTTGACCCCGTATTGGCTAAAAGCATACCTTAAGTGTTTTTTCATTTTTATACTATTGTGAATTGCGAATACCGCAATACTGTGTTCGTTTAGTTGTCTCTTATTTTCAACTACTTTGATGTTTTTAGACAGGGTACGCTTTCGCGAAAGCGTAAAAAGAAACACCCCCTAAGCTTGCATTTGTCTATTCCATATCGCTATTGATAGACACTTAATCTAAATGGCTTGTTCTCAATTATTTACAAAGAACTGAATTTCAGCATTTTAAAATAAAATTTCTAATGTTATTTCAATTACTTTTTGTAACATGTTTTTTATTAATGTCTAAATATTTGGCATATTATTACTCTTCTTTTTTTTCATCGATGGTATCCAGAAATCTTTCGAATACCTTGATCAATGAACATCTTACTGTTTTTAAGAGCCTCGAGAGCGCATCAAAGTTTCTGACTTCTTTTTTTGTTCTAATGGCTATTACATTACTGAAAATAGAAATCCCATCACTTACAATTAGAAGGTCTATAACAAGGGTTACAAACCATTTAAAATCATAATTGAGTGCTTGTCCCATAAGTGTTAAAGAAATAGGGACAAGCAACACGGCAATTTTTGACACAAGGCCTTGTATTAATTTTTTAAATGAAAAGGTTTTTTCCAGCACAATGACTTTAATAATCCCTAAAAAAGTATCTATCAACATAAGACAGAATAAGACTTTTAAGAGTTCTACATCTATTTCTAGATATACAAAAAGTGAGTATACAAGAATCTTAAACTCGTTAGAGTATTCTACTATTTTATTATACATCTGTTCTTTGTTCTTTGTTATTTATCTTTAATAATCGATTTTATAGCGTGATCAAAGTCAAAAACACTTAGAAGATTCACCATTCTTTTTCCAAAAGTTGTCAGTGTATCATCTCTTTCGTTTTCTCCTAGATTATCGCTAATTGTTTCTTGTACAACACCAAACTTATGTACAGATTCTTTGGTTATAAAATTGTCATTTAAGAGCGCTCCTAGGATTGCGTTTCCTGCGATATCAATACTAAGACTCACTTGCCTGAGGTATTTTTTAAAATCTTTCCATTTTAGGATTCTATATAAAATCCCAAGTGGAAATAACCCTATTGCGCTAATACAAGCAAAGAAAAATAATATCCATTCTGCATAGTGTTTTTTTGAAATACTTAGAGATGGAGTTGCTAATAGACTTATAGGTATCATGCATATTGCGGTGACTAGAAGCCATAGCAATGCCATTGCTGTAAATACAAATTTTACAGTTTTCATATTCATTTTTTAAGGGGTTGAACTACTTTGTACTACG
>CAYGQJ010000318.1:0-1444 GCA_964351845.1 uncultured Flavobacteriaceae bacterium
TGCTGTGACTGTGATTCAAAGTTATTTTAAGGGTAGTCACTATCTTATTGAAAGTATGTATAAAGACGTTACTATCTTTTTTTGTTATCATAATGCTTTAAAGAATGAAAAGAAAGCCTCCCTAAAGCTTAAGTCCCATTAGTCTACATACAGAAGATTTATTTTTTAATGAAACGCTTCACTACATGTTGACCATCCTCTAATGTAAAATAAGCGATATAAACTCCTTTACTTAAATTACGAACATCAATACTGCTTTGATTTGTAATCTGACCCCCTATTACAGAAGTAAGAATCTTTCCGTTTGTATCTAAAATACGTAGTCCATGCACTCTTTCACTTTGAAAAAACAAATAGTCTGCTACTGGGTTAGGAAAAATTAATGGCGTAAAGGAAGCGTCCTGCTCAAGAGAAAGTGCGGCATCTGCCAAAAGAAAAATGGCTCCTTGATTACTATCTGTAAAGTATACGTCCGTTTGATCGATCACTATATTTTCAATTGTATATATAGAGGGATCTAGTGTAATAAAATTTATAGGCACCCAAGGATCGGGTTGATTACTATCAAAGACAACAATAGAGTTACTCTCTTGCAGTAAAACATATAGAAAATTTTCTTGAAGTTCTAATTGATGTATAGGCTCATTAAAATTGAAAAGTAATTCTTTTGTTTGATTAAAAGAACCTATAGTTGCACCGTATAAGCCAAAATTCTCATCGTCATCATTACCATCATTCTGTATGGCCTCATCAGAATAATAAAATGTAATCCCATTGGTTGCAATATTCCACACTGGAGCCAAACTCCCTCCTATATTCTCCACTCCTGCTATAGGATCAATATTTGTAAGTTTCATAAGCCCAGTTCCAAGATCATAAAATGATACATAATATTCGTTATTGTACAATTTTACATCAAAAGCTGATTGACTATTAAAGTATAAATAGGAACTAGCCTCACTCGTTTGTGTTGTAGAAAACGGGGCGCGATACCATCCAAAAATATCTCCAAAATAGACACTTGATTCATCTAGACTCCAGAATATATATGCTACATCTTTAGAAACCTCATCTATGGTAACCAGAACTAACGCCTCGTTTGGATTAGAAATAGAAAGTTGTTTAAGACCCTCATTTTGATCTACATAATAGAGATATTCATTCCTAATTTCAACAGGGCCTAATTCACCTCCATCCTGATAAAATAATTCAGGGGTTTGTGAAAAAACTATTGGCGTAGTAAAAAATAGAATGCATTTTAGTGTAAACTTCATTAAATGAAGATATTAAATTTTATTTAATACATAGTAGACTTTCGCGAAAGCGCTAATAAAAACTATAAAGAGAAATAGTTTGCCATTTTTTATTTGAGCTAATTAGATTGACACCCAACTTAGCCTTTCACACTATCTTGATGAACCAATAATATCTGATAGGCATCTAT
>CAYGQJ010000319.1:0-1433 GCA_964351845.1 uncultured Flavobacteriaceae bacterium
CACAATACAAAATGGCGCTGAAGCTTAATTCAAATTTTCGGCGTCATTTTTTTTGTAATGAAATGAAAACATAACTTTGTTTTCTAAACTGATTCTCAAGATGATAAAATCTATTTCTAGTTTTTTTGGTGTTTTAATAACTGTTTGTTGTTTATATAGCTGTCAAGAAAAACAACCAGAGATTACCAATTTTATAATCAAAGGAACAACCGTAAACACAACCGCAGACACACTTCACCTCTTTTCACCAGATCAAGACTTTACGTTTGAAAAAGGAATACAAATCCCTGTAAGTAACCATCAATTTGAATATGAATTAGATATCAGTCAACCACAAGGATATTTGCTTATGCTTGATGAAACAGTAACGAATCAAGGTGGTAGATATCTGAACTTTTTTGTTGATGTTGGAGTTACTGAACTCACCATTTATGACGAAGACAATTTTGATTCTAATATCGTTAAAGGATCAGCATTAAATAATGACTATACGCTTTTTGCTCAAAAACAAAAAGAAGAATTTTGGGACATCTCAAATAGTTATTTTGATCGTTTAAATGTAATGCAGGAAAACAAAACTTATGGTACTAGAGCCTATTATGATTTGAAAGAAAAACAAGAAGCGACTTCAGATTTTTTAGAAAAGAAATACTATTATGTATTACTAGATTCCCTCAAAAAAGTAAACCAGTATTATAGTGCAAAAGCAACACCTATCAGAAATGCTATAGATTCAATAAGCAACAAGGCGCTAGAATGGAAGTATGAATACATCAATGACCGTCAAGATATATTAGGGTATTATTTGTTCTTTGAAAGTGTTGTTTATGATCAAGATCAACTTAATTATAAAGATGTCTTTCAGACATTTGAAAAATTAAAATCAAAATTTCCTAACCATCCATACACTCCACAAGTTGAAGCCATAATCAATGGAAAACAAAATATTCAGATAGGCAATTCTTTTGTAGATATTACAGCACCTACCATTGACGGGGAAGAAAAAACGATATCAACCCTTATAAAAGATAAAGTGGCTATTATCAATTTATGGGGCTCTTGGTGTGGACCCTGTATTGCAAAAAGCAAAAAAATCATTCCTGTGTATGAAAAATATAAAGACAACGGATTTACAGTTGTTGGTATTGCAGGAGAGTTTGATACTACAGATGCGCTAAAAAAAGCCTTAGCAAGAGATCAATATCCGTGGATAAACCTAGTAGAGCTAGATAAGGCACAAAATATTTGGCAACAATACGGAATTCAAGGGGGTGGGGCTATTTTTCTTGTAAATCAAAAAGGAGAAATTATAGCTGTTAATCCTACAGCGTATGAAATTGAAGAGCAGCTAAAAATATTATTGTAAAAATCACCACTTTATTTCCTTTTCCCCAAGAGAATTTAGCAATTCATTCGTTTGACTAAAATGCTTG
>CAYGQJ010000320.1:0-1427 GCA_964351845.1 uncultured Flavobacteriaceae bacterium
ACCTATCATTACTTGGCTTTCCAGAAAGATCAGGTACTTATAGAAACTGTATATAAACATCTATAATGAAAAAGAAATAAAAATCACAGACATGATCACATTAACTTGTAAACGATGCCAAGCAAAACTTTCCAATACACTCAAAGAAGTGGTTCTGGATGTAGGTCTATTGCAAGATGGAGAAGAAATTATAGAACGAGGATATTTTAGTCATGGAGACGAAGATATTTCTACAACTCACCAAAACAGAATCCTCATTAATGTAAGAGATTCGAAACTATTCGATCATAAAAAATTATCCGATTATCATGGATGTTGTGGGTATTATGATACTGATTTCTTAAATCAAACCTGCCCTAATTGCGGTCTTGGTGTTGCCACGATTGTGACCGAATGTTACACCTATCATTACTTGGCTTTCCAGAAAGATCAGGTGCTTATAGAAACTGTATATACAGATCTATAATTTATATAATGCAATATAACTATAATGAAAACTGAATTAACACGTGCTATCGATCATCTTTATGAAGTATTTTCTTCTTATACAGCAAATCCTAAAGATTTAAGAGCTTACAGCTGTGATTGTTGTGTAGATGATTATGAAATAAGAGAAGTGACTATAAAACCTCTTAAAGAACTTACAGAAGAAGCATTGGGACATATTGCTAGATCAGCAATTTCTACTTTTGGACATGTAGATCATTACAAGCATTTTCTTCCTAGAATTTTTGATGTTATGTCAAAGCCTAATAGCGATATTCTTAATGATTTTACTTGTTTTGAAAAACTGAATTATGGAGAATGGGAAACTTGGCCTGACATAGAGCAAAGAGCCATAGAGCATTACTTTGATGTTTTATGGAAAACTACTATTCAAGATACGAATGCAAACACCTATCAAATCCAAGATGTTTTTGAAGTAGTCTTATTATACCAGAATAAAGAAATGATTTTCAATGCTTGGGAGCATTCAAAGTCTCTTTCCTCTACACTATTTATTGTAGATTCTGTCTTAAACGGATGGCAATATGAAAATATCAAAAAACATATAGATGTCGTAACAGATTGGTTATACTCCGAAGCTGTACTGCATAAACTAGAGCGTTCTTTCTATGACACAAAAGATTCGGAAATAGCGAATAGAATATCTATTACCTATACCATCTTGGAAAAAAGACATCCTATTTATTTTTAATCAAAAATAAAGTACGCAAAAACGTTGCGTAATACAGCCACATCTTCGTACTATAATTCATTCAAAACCATGGAAACAAGACTTCAACTCATAGAAAAAGAACGCGATGCAAACATTATCTTCGCATGCGAATCAGGCAGTAGGGCCTGGGGGTTTGCCTCTCCAGATAGCGATTATGATGTACGATTCTTATATACAAAACCACTCCCTTGGTATCTTTCTATCTCAG
>CAYGQJ010000321.1:0-1389 GCA_964351845.1 uncultured Flavobacteriaceae bacterium
AGAAAAACTGGCAGCATTTAGATATAGAAAAGGATACTATTCCTGGTACAAGTTTAAATAGGACTTTTGAAAAAATACTAAAAAGCAAAAATGGGCAAGAGATTATCGTGGCTGTTTTAGACACAGAGGTTGATATAGATCATCCGGATTTAAAAGAAAGTATTTGGGTAAATTCAGAAGAAATTCCAGAGAATGGTATTGACGATGATGGTAATGGATATATTGATGATATCAATGGTTGGAATTTTTTAGGAGATAAAAATGGAGAAAGTACTTTATACAATCAATATGAATATACCAGGATTGTTAATAGCTTAACAACACATCCCGATGTTATAGCAAAAGATTCACTTTCTGATACATATATACTGTACTCAAAAGCGAAAGAAAAACTTGACGAAGAGACTACGTTTTCTGAAAATGTTTTAAAACGAACACCATTTATGCTTTCGAGACTTAGGCTTGAGCTTGATAATCCGTTATTACCTAAGGAAGGAAAAATCACAAATGTATTGTTGGACAGTCTAATTAATCAGAAAGTAATAGTAAAAGAAGATGTAAACTTTATATATCAAGCCAATTTGCTTGGGCTTACGCTCAATGACTTAGTTAGTGATAGTATCAATTATTCAAATAAAATCAAAAAGCATTTAAATATAAATTATAATGATCGAGCATTAATAAATGACGATCCTGCAAACTTTAATGAAAATGGCTATGGCAATAGGTATGTGAATAATCATACTAAAGAATTGTATCATGGGACTTTAGTAGCAGGAGTGTTTACATTAGGACTAAATTCTCAAGATTATAGCGATAAGATTCAATTAATGCCAATCTGTATATCCAATAATGGTGATGAAAATGATAAGGATATGTATCATGCTATCAAATATGCTACAGATAATGGTGCTAACATAATAAATATTAGCTCAGGAAAGAGTTTTTCACTTAATAGAACAAAGGTTTTAGATGCTATTAAATATGCGTCTAAAAATAATGTGCTAATTGTTGTGGCTGCAGGAAATGATAATGAGGATTTAGATATGCATCATCATTTACAGTTTCCAAATGATACAGATACAAATAATCAAGAAATTGTTAATTCATTCATCAGAGTTGGAGGCTCTAGCTATCAAATAAATGAAAAGTTAAAGTTGATTACTTCTAATTATGGAGCTTCTGAGGTAGATATATTTGCTCCAGGGGATAGCATATATACAACTTCATCTCGAAATAAAATTAGCTTTAAGAAAACAAGTGGAACTTCTTTTGCGGCTCCTCAAGTATCATTAGTAGCAGCCCTTATGCGTTCTTATTATCCATCCCTAACCGCATCCGAAGTAAAACAAATCCTTATGGATTCATCTGTAAAATATGACATTCTAG
>CAYGQJ010000322.1:0-1388 GCA_964351845.1 uncultured Flavobacteriaceae bacterium
CAGCTATTCTCGGTTTAGTAAAATTTTAATATGATAATATACGAAAAAAAAGCTTTTTTTGTGCTAAAAAGTTGAATGATAGACAATTTAATTGAAACAGTACGGAGTAGCTTTGAGTCAATAAAGGACCATCGAAGCTCAAATGCAACCTATTCTTTAGTCAATTTACTGATGACAGGTTTTGCCATGTTTTCGCTAAAAGACCCTTCTTTATCCCATTTCCGAGGACTTTACGAAGTTCGGTCAGCGAATCTTAAAAGAATCTATGGGATAGATTCATTACCCTCAGACACAGGACTTCGAGAAGGTTTAGATGGTGTAAGTCCATCGGATTTACAATCACAATTCAAAACTCCAATTGATTTGCTATTAAAAAAAGGAGTGTTTAAAAATCGTTATGTTTTAGGGGGTTATGTAGCCATTCCTTTTGATGCAACCGGTCATTATTGTTCTGGCAAAAAAAGTTGCCCCCAATGTTTGGTGAAAAACCATAAGAATGGGAAACAAACGTTTTATCATCAATTCTTGGGAGCGGCAGCAGTACACCCCGAACAAGCTACCGTTTTCCCTATTGCTTGTGAAGCCATTGTTCAACAGGACGGAAATGTGAAAAATGATTGTGAACTAAATGCCTGTAAACGTTTGATTCCTCAGGTTCGTAAAATGTTACC
The DNA here is from genome assembly GCA_964351845.1 of uncultured Flavobacteriaceae bacterium. Classification (GTDB taxonomy): domain Bacteria; phylum Bacteroidota; class Bacteroidia; order Flavobacteriales; family Flavobacteriaceae; genus Dokdonia. The sequence goes on from CAYGQJ010000322.1 coordinate 672, forward strand.
TGATGAGAAAATCATTGCTATTTTTGATGCCTTATACCCTAATGGATTTCATATTAAGGAATTAGGCAAAAAGGATATGAGGTATATTATTGGGATTAAAGGGCAAAGCTTGGTGAAAATTCAAGTTGAAAGATTAAGAGATGCAAACCAATTACAAAGTCGTACTTGGCAAAAAGGCAATAAAACCTGTACTGCTTCTTTTACCAATGGACTTATCTTGAATGGCACTCACTTAGATATTGAGACCAACTATTTTGAATACAGAGAAGTAGATAATGAAACAGGCGAGCAAGTTTTTTATAGCACTTGGATAACGGATATTCCTATTAATGAAGGAAATATAGAGGAATTAGTCGCAGTTGCAAGAGCCAGATGGAAAATAGAGAATGAGACTTTCAATACCTTGAAAAATCAAGGGTATCATTTAGAGCATAATTATGGACATGGGAAAAAGCATTTAGCGACCAATTTTGCCTTGCTGACATTTTTGGCATTTTTAGTTGACCAAATAGCCCAACATATGGATACCCATTTTCAAAAGGCGAAAGCTGTTTGTAAGACTTTCAAGGCTTTTTGGGAGAGAATTAGGAGTATATTTTACCTCGTCCCTGTGAAATCTATCAAGGCAATTTATAAGTTTATTTGCCTAAATAAGCAGTTAAATATACCTCCATTAGAATAAAATATATTTGCTTTTTACTAAACCGAGAATAGCTG
>CAYGQJ010000323.1:0-1385 GCA_964351845.1 uncultured Flavobacteriaceae bacterium
GCTCGCTCGAAATGACTGGAGCTGTCATTTCGACAAAGCGTAGCGCCGAGAAATCCCACATCAAGCTCAGTTTCGATTTCAGTTTCAATTTCGATTTCAAAATAGCGTAGTGCTCTATTTTAGAGTACTACGCTATTTTGTACATACACTAAAACACCACAGCAACTTTTTACCCCATAACAGTTCCTTCTCCCTCTAGGAGAAGGTTAGAGCCTGTGCTGAACTTGTTTCGGTAATGAGGGATTCATAAAGAATTTAATTAATTGACTGTTAGCATATTAAAAATCTCACATTCACTAACTTTTTTATACCATTCACTAAAAAAAAGTGCCAAAATTCCTCTTGTCATCTACCTTGTTGGAAACTTTAAAATGATATAAGAAATGAATTTTATTATCACCCAACCAGAAAATGTAAGCACTCCTATAGATTTTGATGACTGTCATATTACACTATTTGCACCTAGAAGTCCTGGCTATTATGGAGGGGGAGGAAGCAAATGGAAAACCAAACGCCGAAAAAAATTACGCGAAAGAAGAGAAAATTACATTGTAGATTTTCCAGGGGTTAATCCAGAGAGATTTGCCGTTATGATTACACGCGGAAGAGAAGTTATTGCGCGTACAAATCTTATTACGACAAACACCTTTAGTGATGTAGAACTCATGGCAAGACCATTAGATATTGTGTCGCCAGTAAACTTAACAGCGAATCTTCCATCAGTAAGGGAGTTAAATCGAACATTATCAAACCCTAAACTTAATTTATTAGACATCTCCTATGGCAATCCTGTGGATGGAAGATTGACGGTTACTTCAAATGCAGAATTTCGCACCCGTAATAATGGAAAATTTAAGCCTGTACGAGTAACTTTTTCTTTTAAACTTACAGAAAGTGATAATCCTGTATGGAATGATGATACTGATGATGCGTATCTTGTCGTTCACAGACCTAATCTTGATTTAGCGATACGCAACGCCTTTTATTATTCATTTAAAACAGTTTTAAAGGGAATTATTAGACCAAAAATCATCAAGAGTATCAACGATTCTGTTAACGAAATAATAGCCAATAACGCCTTTCTTAATGCTGTAGAAGATATTTCAGGGGCCTTTACATTTAATGAATCACCGCTGATAGATAATAGAATTACTGGAGTTTTTCTGAAAAAGCAATAGACCTATTACAAAGTATACAAAGAGGAGTGGTGGTTGTTTTGCTCCTGCTTGTCCATCAGGCAGGTTCGCGAAAGCATAGCTGGTAGCTATTCGTCGTTGGCTTTTAGTCGGTAGACGGCAGCACTTAGCTTTTAGAAATTAGTTTGTTAGCTGTTGGCTATTAAAGAACTAAATGTCACCCTGAGCCTGTCGAAGGGCTTGGCTGTT
>CAYGQJ010000324.1:0-1384 GCA_964351845.1 uncultured Flavobacteriaceae bacterium
TCTAAGTGTTTTTGACTTTGATCACGCTATAAAATCGATTATTAAAGATAAATAAGAGTGTCAAAAGATAGGGTGTTCAAGTATTAATAAATTGTTTATTAATGTATTACTGAATAATATAAGCTATCTATTTGAAAAGACTCTCTTTGAATTATAAAATTTAAAATATACATGAAAATGATGTTTGTAATCCCCCTAATAAATAAAGCTATTTCATTGATTCAAGAAATCCCAACATCAGCATTTCTTGAGTATGGTTTGTTGGGATCCTTATTTGTCGTAGCTCTTATTGTTATTAGGTACTTGTATTTAGAAAATAAGGAGCTTCAAAGAGAAAGAATAGAAATGTTAGAGCGCTTAATGAAATTAAAAAATGAAGATGCAGAAAAATATATCGCAAGTGTAGGTGCTTTACGAGAGGTTATTATGAATCAAAGTATTACTACGAAGGGATATCTAGAAAAGCATATCTCTAAAGAACATAAAGATATCAGTGATAAAATAAATGAATTAAAAACCTATCGTAATGATTGACGCATTTAGAAAAATATTGAAAGTATTATCTACAGAAGATGTCGAAGAAATTTTAGTTGATGATTTAATTGAAGCATTTCCGCTTGGAATTGTTGTAGATGACTTTGACGACGGAAAAACGCTTCAATGTATAGAGAAAGTGCTAGATGATAAAGGTGTTCAAATAGGTGTTGTTTTAGAAGGTTTTGCTCCTGCTGGAGCTCAATATACCAAACATTATCACGATGGGGTAGAGGAAATAGTGACACTTTCTGGGTTTGCTATAGAAACCGTGACTCCTCTTCATTTGAAATCTCTTAAAAACATTCTTTTACCTAAACATAGAGTTCATGGATTTGAGGTAATTAAGGATTGGCGATTTGTATGTAAGATTTCAAAAAGCGATTGAATCCTATATGTCTTATAGGGTTTTGATCTCTATTCAAAAAGGAAGACGTTCACGGGTTGAGCTATTCAAAAGGCTTCTGAAAAGCATCTATGAAAATAAGGTGGGCTATAAGGGTAGATTCTGTTGAAAGATCAGGTCTAATGAGCTGTTTGTTAAAATAATATAAACCATAGGAATGTGAGGGATATGGTTTTACACGCTTTCGCGAAAGCGTACCCAGCCTTCAAAAAAACAAGTCAAAACATAAAAAATTAGTAGAAATTAAAATAATGCAGCATAGCAGTATTTACAATAATATAAAAATGAAAAAACACTTAAGATGCGCCTTTAGCCAATATGGGGTCAAGGAGTTAGAAGGAGCAAAAAATAATCCTCAAATCGTAGCCTATTTTAAAGAATTAGGGTACAAAGGAAAAATGGTAAAAGAAGAAACTGCTTGGTGCTCTGTTTTTGTGAATTGGG
>CAYGQJ010000325.1:0-1369 GCA_964351845.1 uncultured Flavobacteriaceae bacterium
AATTGACAAACATCATCGTATCAGAAAAGGAATGGAATAAGGAGTTGATTTCTACATTGAGAAGTCAACACAAAGATGCCAACTGGCTACTGATTGACGCTAAGGATGATTTTAACATCCATACGTTACAAGCGTTACAGGTGAATAAAATTTTTATTCCGCATTGGTCGTATATCATTCCTGAGGAGATCTATGCGAACTATGAGTGTATTGTATTTCACATGACAGACCTGCCTTATGGAAGAGGCGGAAGCCCTTTGCAAAACTTAATTGTAAGAGGCCATACAACCACGAAGATATCCGCATTACGAGTGGTCAAAGAGCTGGATGCGGGGCCTATTTATTTGAAAAGCGATCTCAGTTTAAGCGGTACCGCTCAAGAGATTTTCAGTAGCGCAAATGACGTTATTGAAGGAATGATTACTGCCATACTCAGCAATCAGTTAGTTCCTATCGAACAAGAAGGGGAGATTGTCCATTTTAAAAGACGCAAACCCGAAGATAGTACCATCCACGAATTACAAGAGTTGGAAAAAGTATATGATTACATTAGAATGCTGGATGCCGATGGGTATCCTCCTGCTTTTTTAGAAACCGCTCATCTAAAATTAGAATTCACAAAAGCCGATTTTAATACAGACGATGACATAATTACAGCACATGTTAGAATCCTTAAGAAATAAAAAAATAATGATTGTGGTGGCGCATCCTGATGATGAATTATTAGGACTCGGCGCAACGCTACATAAATTGATACATGAGTATCAGGTACAGACGCATGTGGTGATTCTTGGTGAGGGCATTACCTCACGATCTGATGAGCGAGATGTTGAAAAATGGCAAAAAGAACTAGCAACACACCGAGAAAATATCAAAAGTGCGCAGCAATCTATCGGCTATCATAGCCATAGCATTTTTGATTTTCCTGATAATAGATTTGATACGGTTGCTTTATTAGATATCATTAAGGTCATTGAAAAAGAAAAAGAAAGTTTTCAACCAGAGGTGATTTTCACGCATCACGGAGGCGATGTGAATATCGATCATCAAAGAACTTTTGAAGCAGTGATCACCGCTTGCAGACCTTTATCGCATGAAAACGTAAAGACCATTATCACTTTTGAAACCCCGTCGGGCACAGAATGGAGAGCCCCGACAGATCCGCGTCATTTTTTACCTAATGTATTTTTTAGCGTATCACAAGATAACTTGGATGCCAAAATAAAGGGGATGGAAAGTTATGAGTTTGAACGTCGCGCGTATCCGCATCCTAGATCTCCAGAAGCATTAAAAATACAAGCCCAACGATGGGGTGTTGTGATCGGAACGCCTTTCGCGGAAGCGTTTTGCTTAGTGAGATCCATAAATT
>CAYGQJ010000326.1:0-1343 GCA_964351845.1 uncultured Flavobacteriaceae bacterium
TGCAGAAGCCCTGTTTATAAGTCCGCGTACGGTAGAAGGGCATCGTAACAACTTATTGCTCAAAACAGAATCCAAAAACATTGCAGGACTTGTGGTCTATGCCATACAACATAAAATTGTGGATTTAGATAGTAAATTTTAAAAACACAGCCCCTTCAGTTATAGAAAAGAACGCATAGATCTTCTTACAAAATGAGACTATCTAAAAAGCATCTTTTATTTGTCAAACTGAGCTTATCGAAGTTTTTAACTACTGACTATTAAAACCCTTCAACAAGTTCAGGATGACAGTTAGCTCCATTTTTATGCTTTTCAGAGAGCCTTTATTTTGAATGACATATACTTCATAGCATAACAATTCGAGTACAGTCAAGAATACTATTGATTTCATAAAGTTATATAGTTTGAGGAATGCCCTAAAACCTGTTTGTAATGAAATACATCACTTTTTCCGTAACATCCACAGTAAAAACACGTCATATCCAAAAATACTTCTATTTTTTAGTAATTTATTAATATAAAAACCGTCTAGTAAATAGTATTTTTACACTTTAGAGTATCGTTTTTCAATATATAGTATGAATCCTACAAAAACCAGAAAAAAAAGCCGCTTGCAATTATTGCATCAATACTATAGCTACACTGGTTTTTATAGTTTTATAAAAGACGCCTTAAAAAAAGCAGTTCCAGCCATCCTTATCGTTGTTGGCATATTAGTAGTGATTAATTATACGGTTATTGATGTCAATACAGCACTTACCTATGTCATCGATAATTATTCCGACTTTACCATCATTTTTACCTTCCTAGCTTCAGAATCTATTCTAGGAATTATTCCGCCAGAACTCTTTATTGCGTGGAGTGCTAAAACCACTTCTCCACTTATAAGTCTTACGTTATTAGCGACCATGTCCTACTTAGGAGGAATCTTATCTTTCTTTATGGGAAAAGCCATTACTAAAATACCCGCTGTTCATAATTACTTGGAAGTAAAAATGAAAAAGCATATTAAGAATACACGCAAATGGGGTGGTCTTATTATTGCTGTAGGTGCCTTACTGCCTATTCCTTTTGCCATGACGAGTATCGCCGCAGGGATGATTAAGTATAAGTTTACCAATTACCTACTCTTTGGCGTTTTACGCTACCTACGTTTTTATGCCTATGCACTTGTAATCTTTAATTTGGTCTAATCCTAAGTGCTGGAAGTATAAAGTAAGAGTTTGAAACTAGAGAGTCATACAACTAGAATAAAGGAGTGCTGAATACTCATTAACCCATACTTTTACCGCTTTCGCAAACTTGTTTCGCCAATAGGTAGGAGCATATAAATCAAAAAACCA
>CAYGQJ010000327.1:0-1318 GCA_964351845.1 uncultured Flavobacteriaceae bacterium
GTGTACGTCCCTGATATAGGTTGACCACTTTAAAGTGGAAAACTTATGAAAGCAAACGTACGAAGTGTTCGCAAACAGCGTAAATACTCAGAAGAATTTAAAAAGAGGATTGTAAATGATTTTGAAAGCGGGAAATATAGTGTTGCTCAATTGGAACGTTTACATGGTGTTTCTAATCCTGCAATCTATAATTGGATCTATAAATTTTCTACCTTTAATGAAAAGGGATTTAGAGTTATAGAGATGAAAGACAGCAGTCATAAAAAAATGAAAGCGTTAGAAGCCCGTGTTAAAGAGCTAGAGAGTGTTGTAGGTCGTAAACAGATAAAGATTGAATATCTAGAGAAAATGATGGAGATTGCTAAAGAAGAGCTAAATATCGATATCAAAAAAAATTACGCCACCCCACAATCAACTGGTTCAGAGAAAACAAACAAAAAGTAAGTTTTTCTATGAACAAGCTCTATAAAGAAGCAGGCTTAAGCAAACAAGCCGTTGTGCAATATAACGCACGACAAAAAGCTTTTGACACGAAAGTAGGACAGATGATCCTTGAAGCAGATGATATTCGAAAGGATCATCCAGGTTGTGGGGTGGAGAAAATGTACTATACACTGAACCCTGATTTTATTGGAAGAGATAGGTTTATAGAACTGATGATGGAATTAGGGTATCGATTAAAACGTAAAAAAAACTATAGAAGAACCACTATAGCTTCTAAAATTTATTACCCTAATCTAATAAAAGGAATGCAAGTTGATCGTCCTTGCATGATATGGCAGTCTGACATCACTTATATTCCTATTGGAGACAGACATTATTATGCTGTTTTTATAATAGATGTGTATACAAAAAAGATTGTAGGTTATAAGATATCAGACAATATGAGAGCAAAAGCTAATATGGAGGCACTCAATATGGCTTTAAAGACAAATCAAGCACCATTGATTCATCATAGTGATAGAGGAAGTCAATATACTTACAAGGAGTATATAGCACTTCTACAGAGTAATGGTAGTAAGATAAGTATGTCACTATCAGCGCAAGATAATGCCTATGCAGAACGAATTAATAGAACTATAAAAGAAGAGTATCTAGATCATTGGAAACCAAAAGACTTTGGACAATTAAAAAGAATGGTCTATAGAGCAGTAAACAATTATAACAACAAAAGGTTGCATAACAATAACCAAAGAATGAGCCCTGAAAAGTTCATAAAACAATTTTCTTTGTTGAGGCCTCAACAAAGAAAATTGATGACTATATTTAATAATGAATTAATTAACTAAAAACGGTCAACTCTAATCAGGGATATACA
>CAYGQJ010000328.1:0-1315 GCA_964351845.1 uncultured Flavobacteriaceae bacterium
TATTGGGTTATTGGGTTATTGGGTTATTGGGTTATTGGGTTATTGGGTTATTAAAAGTAAATGAAATAATTATCTAATCTAAAATAATACTACGTGAAACAATACTTATTTATACACATATTTTTTTGCTTTTTCAAAAATAAGCTTGCTAATAGGTTTTAAGAGGTAAGAGTACGGTAATTTTTACGCTTTCGCGGAAAAATCAAAAGCACTCCATCACCTGACACATCGTTTTCATATATCACTAAAGCGATGAGGATGGCATTTCCGTCGAGATCTAAAAGTACTAGATTGATTTTAAACTATAATAACGATTAAACTAAAGCATATTTGTTCGTTTAAAAAATTGTTCTTTTTCTTTGTTGAATTGCCAAAAAAAGAAACAAAAAAGTCTAGGCTGGCGAAATCTTGTCTAAATTTATTGCTTAATTCCTGAATTTCTCAAACTCGCTACGCTCAAACAGTGTGAAATTCTACGGAATCTTCGCTTCAAATTTTACGACAACTTTTCGAATGCCGAAAACATTCAAAAAAGTTTCTTGGAGTAACACACTTAATCTCAAAAATTTACACATGTTGATCGATGAGAATGGCATTTCCGTCGGGGTCAAGGAGTACGACACTGGCAGGACCTGTTGTAGTTTCATCGGCTTCGCGTTCTAAAGGGACACCTTTTGCTTTGAGGTGTTTCTGAATATCACGTACATCGGTAAAATCGTCTAGTGGATCAGCGTTTTCATCCCATCCTGGATTGAATGTCAAAATATTTTCATCAAACATCCCTTGGAAGAGTCCGATGAGGGCATTGCCATTTTTCATAATGAGGTAGTTGCGTTCTAAATCGCCTGCAAATACTTCAAATCCTAAGTTTTCATAAAATGCTTTGGAGACATTGATGTCCTTTACACTCAAGCTCGATGAAAATGCGCCTAGTTTCATAGGGTTGGTTTTTAAGGTTGTTGTTAGATTGTTGCTTAAAAGTAGTGAATTGTTGGAAGAGTTGAGGAGTTGTTCTGAGTTTAAATGTTTAAGGGTTTAAAAGGTTAAAAGTTGAGGGATCGGTAACTTCGGTACAGGTTTACAGAAAAACAAAATGACTCCATCACCTATTAGCTATTTTATACGCTCCTGTCTGCCGAACAGGCAGGTTCGCGAAAGCGAGGAAGCTGAGTGATTTTATATCAGAACAGCGTGATGCTATAAAATGGTATCGAAGTTGCCGGAGTGTAGAATTATAGTGAGGATGAATTATATTTCTAGTGTCTGGTCGAGCGCAGTCGAGACCTTTCCCATAAAAAGCAATTAGGATGAAATG
>CAYGQJ010000329.1:0-1275 GCA_964351845.1 uncultured Flavobacteriaceae bacterium
ACGGCTTTGATTCCGTTGGCTTTATTTCCGTTATTAGGCATTGGGGATATCAAAAGTGTCGCGAGTAATTATGCCAATCCGATTGTGTATTTATTCTTTGGAGGATTTGTGATTGCCCTTGCTCTGGAAAAAGTACAATTACACAAACGCATTGCCCTTTCTATTCTTAAAATTACAGGCACCAAAGCCAATGGAATTGTCCTAGGATTTATGATTGCCACAGCACTCATGAGTATGTGGATTTCAAACACCGCAAGTACCGTTGTGATGCTTCCTATTGCTGTTTCAGTGATTCAATTACTCATAGATGACGCTGATGGTTTTACCAAGAATGATAAGAATTTTGCCCTTTCTATTATGTTAGGGATTGCTTTTGCAGCCAATATTGGAGGGATGGCGACCTTAATCGGGACGCCGCCTAACTCGGTCATGCTCGCCTTCTTAAATGATAATTACCCAGACATTGAAATAGGCTTTTTCCAATGGATGCAAATGGGCGTTCCTTTTGCGATTGTGATGTTAGCGATTGCCTATTTCTGTATCACGCGCATCTTTTTCCCGAATCGATTAGGGCAAATAGGGGGTTCGGGTGCTATTATTCAAACAGAGCTCGATAAGCTTGGTAAAATGAGCCGTGGCGAAAAAACAGTATTAGTGATTTTTCTATGTACGGCTATCTCATGGATGGCACGTAGCTACCTGAATTCTCTTTTACCGAATATCACCCTTACAGATACGACCATTAGTGTGATTGCAGCACTGGCTATGTTTACCATACCGCTAGATCTAAAAAACGGTAAATTCCCGTTAGATTGGAAAGACACCGCTCGATTACCATGGGGAATTTTAATTCTTTTTGGCGGCGGACTCGCGCTTGCATCGGGTCTTAAAGACGCTGGATTTATTGACATGATCGGTGATTATATTTCTGGACAAACCGATTGGAGTATGTGGATCGTAACCGCTGTCCTTATTTTCTTGATGCTCTTTATGACAGAATTAATGAGTAATGTAGCGCTAGTTACCATATTGGTTCCTTTAGTCGTGGGTATTGCTATTGGAATGGAGGTCCCCATTTTACAAATGGTCATTCCTGTAACACTTGCCGCTAGTTGTGCTTTTATGCTTCCCATGGCAACGCCTCCCAATGCGATTGTTTTTGCCAGTGGTCACGTGCGCGTAGATCAAATGGCGCGTGTTGGAATTGTCTTAAATTTAATCTCTGTAGGATTGTTATTTGCAGTTGCCTATTGGATCGTTCCGTTGTTGTTTTAA
>CAYGQJ010000330.1:0-1274 GCA_964351845.1 uncultured Flavobacteriaceae bacterium
AATATTCTTCGAGATGCTTTATGTGATAATTACTCATGTACTCGTCGCTTTTTTTAGTGATGAACCATCATTTATTTTATTAGTGAAACGCTATTTTGAAAAGTCCAAAGGGCGAATTCAAAATGGCTAGTTGAACTCATCCCGCTTTTTGAGCGGAATCTTTGGTTTAACACCCTGACCCTTGTACTGATTTTCAAGTTTCAAAGATTTCTTTTGGGTTTCACCTTTCATCCTCAAAAAGTAGTAAAAAAGAAGGAGCATTACAATTTTAGAGAAACCTATATCCCAAAGTTATATACCATGAATCAATAGGTATTAGAAATTGATCAGAAGTAGTATCAATATCATACCTAAAAGGTGCTTATCGTGACTTCTTTAATTTGATTTTACAGGACACCTCTTTAGATACAGAAATGTGTTAAGGTGTTTTATCTTAGTATATTAGGGTGTTTTGCCTTTGTGGTAAGGGGGTTTTTTCATGGGATTCTTTAGGAGAAAGGCATTTACTTTTGAAGAAAATGTAAAACCAAAAACTAAAACCATGAATTATTTAAAAATTTATAAATCAGTCTGTTGTGTCTTCTCTATTCTCTTTTTATTAGTAGGATGCAAAGTTACGGTCCCATTGAATGACACCGTTGCTCCTAAAATCCTAGTTTCAATTATAGAGCCAAATTCTGGCAGTAAGCTTATCGCTTCTTCTGACCCTACGATTGTTTTAGCAGATTTTGTGTGTCCATCAGGAACAAATAATGCAGGAGATACTCGAACAAGTTATGTGACTAACGTAGCGAATAGTAAGGTTGACTTTAGAGTTACCGCAAGTGATCAGGGAGGTGTGAAATATATGTTTGTTCGAATATTGCATAATCAAGTAGATAATATACGCTTCTTAAATACGCCTGATGCAACACCTAATGTAGTACGAACAGCTAATGATGTGAGAATCTTAATGACTTTTGATGAACCTAAAACGGCACAAATTTTAGCGTTTGAAGTCACTGGAGCTGGCACAGTCTTAGTCTTAGAAACGGGAACAACCGATTTTTCAAATAATACAACGTCTATTCCAACAATAAATACAAGTGAACCTAGCGTACAAATACTAGATGTATCAAATTGTAATAATTAATAGGTTGAGATCAATAAGATAAAAGCCTCTTACGTTTTGAAAAATCCATTTCTTAAAACGTAAGAGGCTTTCTATTGTACTATATTTTAGCCTCATCCCACTTCTCCTGAATCTTATCCAAACATAAATTCCCCATACTTCC
>CAYGQJ010000331.1:0-1253 GCA_964351845.1 uncultured Flavobacteriaceae bacterium
AGGGAAGGAGCTATGATTGTAGTTTCATTCATGTAAGAAGTAAACGATAAGAGTTAACCCTTCGGGAGTTAGGAGGAACAAAAAAATAGAGTAATACTCTATTTTAGAGCACTACTCTATTTTTATTTAACAGTTTCTTATTTAGTAAGAGGGGAATAAGGAGTGTGATCTATCATGTGACCTACAATCTATAAACAAGCTCCCTTCCGTCTATTTTTTCGTACCTCAAAATAGCCACCTTCCCTCAGCGAGGGAAGGAGCTATGATTGTAGTTTCATTCATGTAAGAAGTAAACGATAAGAGTTCCCCTTTAAAAGTATGAGTAAGAGTTCCCCCTTTGGGGGCTAGGGGGCTTTCTAGGGGGCTTATTCCTGATCTCTTACAAAGGCATCCATCACCTCGTTACTCACGCCGGTGTTGCTGAAACCTCCATCATTATATAAGTTTTGCATGGTCACACGCTTGGTCAAGTCTGAAAATAAAGTAACCGTGTAATTCGCACAATCATCGGCTGTGGCATTTCCAAGCGGACTCATCTTTTCTGCAAAAGCGATAAAGCCATCAAATCCTTTGACACCTTGTCCTGCAGTTGTAGGTGTTGGTGATTGAGAAATGGTGTTGACACGTACATTTTTATCTTTCCCAAAATGGTAGCCAAAACTACGCGCTATCGACTCTAAAAAAGCTTTGTTATCTGCCATGTCATTGTAATCTGGAAATACACGTTGTGCTGCCATATAGGTCAAGCCAACAATACTCCCCCACTCGTTCATGGCATCTTTTTTAAATAAGGTCTGCATGGTTTTATGAAAAGAAACGGCACTGACATCCCATCCTTTTTCTGTCCATGCATAATTTTGATCGGTGTAGGCACGTCCTTTACGTACGTTGACAGACATTCCGATAGAGTGCAGGACAAAATCTAGTTTTCCGCCTAGGATTTCCTGTGCTTTGTCTACTAAATTCTCCAAATCTTCGATAGATGTTGCATCGGCAGGAATGATTTCAGAACCTGTTTTTTCTGCTAGGTTCTTTAATGTTCCCATACGCATTGCAATTGGTGCATTCGTTAGCACAAAAGTGCCACCTTCTTCGTGAACGCGTTCTGCAGTTTTCCATGCGATTGAGTTTTCGTCTAATGCGCCAAAAATAATTCCTTTTTTTCCTTTCAGTAAATTATACCCCATGTCTAAATATCGGTTAAAAGTTGATTTCGTTTTGAAGAACAAATATCGGCGTTTATTTTTTAATAT
>CAYGQJ010000332.1:0-1250 GCA_964351845.1 uncultured Flavobacteriaceae bacterium
GGGAATCTCATGAATTAGTTCTCTATTTCCCTTTTTTATTCTCTCTTTGTTTCTCCATCTCTTCTGCAATCGCAACCTCTTGCGGACATCCTATATTTTTCAATTGATGCACAACTTCTGCATGATTCTTATCATCGTTTCCTTGTGACAATTTATACGCTGCTTCTATAGATGATATTTCCACTTCAAAACCGGTAATACCATTGATCTGTCTCAATGTTTTCTCTGAAAGTTCTTCCATACGCACCGGGTTTTCTTGCCCATCTTCATAGGTATGCATCAGCGTTTTTACAGAATTCCATACCCCTTCTTGATCTAATAGCGTCAATTTTCCACGAACGTGCACGGCGATATAATTCCACGTGGGGACTTCTTCAAAGTCATACCAACTACTAGACACATAACTATGTGGGCCATTAAAAATACATAAAGCTTCTGCTCCGTCTATGATATGTTTGCATTGTTCATTTGACTTTGAGATGTGTGCATGTAGAATTTCTGTACCGTCTTCTTTTGTAGCATATTCCAACGGAATATGCGTCGCAAGTGAAATCCCATCTTTGTGGGTCACAAGAATGCCAAAGCTATTGGCTTTAATAAACGCCCTAATTTGCTCTGGGTTTTCGTTTTTATATTTTTTTGGTATATACATTTTTTTTAATGCCCGCGAAGGCGGGGATCTCTCTATTCTATCCTAACACCTTCTTCAATCGTTGCACAAGTTCATACACATCTTCATAACTCGTGTATAAAGGCGCTGGTGCCACACGAATCACATCGGGTTCTCTCCAATCTGAAATCACTCCTGCTTCCGTCAATCGATCATGCAAACTACGATCGGCATTTTGTACTTGAATCGAGAGTTGGCACCCTCGTTGCTCAGGATCTCTAGGCGTAATCACTGAGATACGATCATTGTTCAAATCGTCGAGTAGGTATTCCAAGTAGCCTGTAAGTTGTATGGATTTTGCGCGTAGGTTTTTCATGCCCGCTTCCGCGAAAATATCTAAAGAAGCTTTCACCGCCGCCATCGATAAGATGGGAGGATTGGATAATTGCCAGCCCTCAGCAGATGGGATCGGATCAAACCCATGTCGCATATTAAAACGCGTATCTTTATTATGTCCCCACCAACCGGCAAAACGGTTGAGTTCTGTGTCATGGTGATGACGCTCGTGTACAAAACAACCGCCCAAACTTCCAGGGCCGCTATTCAAATATTTGTACGAACACCAAACGGCAAAATCAGG
>CAYGQJ010000333.1:0-1212 GCA_964351845.1 uncultured Flavobacteriaceae bacterium
ATGCTTATTTGTTTTAAAAAAGCCACATTGGTAAAGGCCTCTTTCTGAAACTTACGAAGTTGAAATAAGTGAACGAGAATAGGGATGATCAGTAAAAATAAAGCGTAAAGTAATTCTGGATGTTTAAACTGCATTCCTGTGTAAAGCTTTTGTCAAAAGTAGGAAAAAAAGGAATGAGTCGGGAGGGTTTAGGTCTATTTTAAGAGTTGTGAATTTTTGTGCGCTTTCGCGAAAAAAGAAACACGAATCAAAGGAGTCATGATTCAAGACTAAAATGATAAAATAAAAAAGCACTTACCCTGCCAGTGGAGGTAAATAGATCAAGGTATAAGATACAGAAGCGAAGGAGATATGTACAGATACTAGCCTTTCTAGGAGGGAAGTTTTGGCTATGAAATTCTTTTTTTGATTTAAAGTTTTCAGCTTCGACTTCGATTTCAGTTTCGATTTCAATGGTAGCACTGTGATGCGATTTCTCGTCACTCGTGCCTCGTTCTGTCGAAATGACTGAAGAGATTTTGTGATTTTACTTCTGCGTAGTTATTGAACGATCTCACTAATCTGAATCACAGGCTGAATGTTTGTGTAGTTTGGAATATCACTGATAATTTTTTCTGCATTGGGTCCAAACACTTTTTCATAGTCTGCAAGCGTGTCAAAGTATAAATAGCCAACCGCCAAATAAGGAATAGGCTCATCTGGGGTCCTACCCGCGATTCCTTGATCGATGGCGATGTGTTTTAAGGTGTCACCAAATAGGCTGTCCAACATAGGCATGTGCTTTTGAGAATAATAATCCATATCAAAGGTTTTGCCGTCACTGTTTGGATATAAGATAGTCACTTTGACCATACCTTTTTTAGTGTATGAGGAGTCTTGTTGGCAACTCGTAAAGCATACGCTGAGGATAAAGAATAGAAGAAGGATGTTGGTTTTCATGTGGTAAAAGATGATTGTTTGGTATAAGATAGTGAATTTGTTGGAGTAGCGGTGAGTGGGGGATTTTTTTGAGATTTACGTCATCTCGACGTTAGGAGAGATCCCACAAGAAGCTCAATTCCAATTTCGATTTCATTGGCATCATTTTATGCGATTTCCTACCTACAGCAGGCAAGCTGGTCACTCGCGCCTCATTTTGCCTAAATGATTTAAAGGTTTTGGAATTTGAGATTTGATTTTTTTGGAATTTGTGATTTTCAACTTCGACTTCGA
>CAYGQJ010000334.1:0-1203 GCA_964351845.1 uncultured Flavobacteriaceae bacterium
TTGGCATGGCTCCCTCGTTTGGTCATGGACAGATAAGTCATGGGAATTGATAGAATCGGTGTTGAGAGGGGGTAATGATGGGGATGTGGTGTAGTTTTCTTCAGAAAGAGTCAATAAAAAATATTTCTGCAACAATTTCACCATAGTACAAAGTGTTACTGATTGATTTATTACATCCTTTTAGATTTTAGGGTTATTGAAGTCACAAAACATACTAGGAATTTATTCCTTTAATGCTTTGTAATTTCAAGTTTGTAGAAATCTTGAAAGAATAAGTCAAATAAGAGTTTTAATTTCCTACAATAGGTGTGTGAGATTTTGGAAATAAAAACAGATAATTTAAGTTCAATTTGCTTGTCTCGAAAAGCACTGAGCACTTAAACACCTGCAAATCAATAATATTTTCATTACTTTTATAAATAACCACACAAAGAACACATCATTAGCATAATTATCAAAAGCAATAATAATATCATATGGCAATAGAAAATAATAGAAGTGAATTGCTATCTAAGGAAACTCTCACTGTAAATGAATATATCGCTAACCGAGTTTTATTTAAAATTAGACTCTACTTTAAAAAGTCAAAGTTTTATAAATTTTGGTATCGTGGGTTATTGTTATTAACACTAATCTTTGGAGCTTTAGTACCAGTTTTTGTGAATTGGCAATCAATTTCGGGGCATAAAGACATTGCTACAGTTTTTAGCATATTAGTAATAGTTTTCGTCTCTATCGAAACAACATTTCAGTTTAGAGAAACATACAAAAATTACAAATTGACAGAAGATAAATTGACCACACAACTTCACTTGTTTCAAACTAACTCAGAGCCATATAATCTTAATGATAAAACAGAGAACTTTAAGAATTTTGTATCTGAAATTGAATCAATTATAGCCTTAGAACGAAAAGAAACAATAAAATCCTTAACTAAAGCTCAAGTAAAAAACCCAAATAAATAAATCTAAAGAGATTTGAAACAATAAAATATTTTAAAACTCTAAGATAATCTAAGTTAAACCTTTTTCAACAAAATAAAACTACAATTTGTTGTACCTAAACAAAAAAGCTCATCATTTCTGATGAGCTTTCTAACACACCTATGGGGCGATAGCATTTCAACTTTCTAAAAGAATCTATACATCCTATTAGTAAAGTAATTAAGCTGGTGTGAAATCAATATTCCCGTTACTTATTGAG
>CAYGQJ010000335.1:0-1200 GCA_964351845.1 uncultured Flavobacteriaceae bacterium
TGACCTATGCTGAGTTTAGTGGAGAGAATTAGAAGCCAAAGCTGCAGATTGATTCTTCCAGTAATTTGCCTCAAATTCATCTGGACTACAATAGCCCAATGATGAGTGAAGTCTTTTGCGATTATAAAACCCTTCGAGATAGCGGAATATATCCATTTTTCCAACTAGGCGATTGGGGTACCCATCTTCAGGAACTAATTCAGTTTTAAGTGTCCCAAAGAAACTTTCAGAGGCCGCATTGTCATAGCAATTACCTTTACCTGACATACTAACCAAAGCCTCGCTTTTAGCCACTAACCGCTGAAAATCATAGCTGGTATATTGGCTACCTCGATCTGAATGATGGATAAGACCAGCTGGCGGTCGACGCTGATCCAATGCCATTTGATAAGCACGACAGACCAATCCGGCTGTCATTGTGGCATCAATGGCCCAGCCAACTACCTTTCGAGAAAAGAGATCAAGAATGACCACTAAAAAGAGCCATCCTTCACGTGTTGGAATATAAGTGATATCCGAAGTCCACTTTGCGTTGGGAGTATTTGCTTCAAAATTTTGTTGGAGCAAATTGGGAGCCGGTTTTTTGCTTGGATCACTTTTTGTGGTCGTCATACACCGTTTTCGCTTTTTACAGCTTAGTTGATTGGCTTTCATCAGTCGCGCTACTCGATCCCGGCCACATACAACACCTTCTTTTTGCAATGCTTTCCAAACTCGAATCGGCCCATACACTTGCCGGTTTTCATGAAACACGCGTTGGATATGCTCAAAAAGCTTTTGGTTGGCCATCTTCCGCTGACTGACCGCTCGTTTAAGCCAGCCGTAATATCCGCTGTTTGAAACCTGTAACAGGCGGCACATTAACCCAATATCGTATAAGTCTTGGTGCTCTTTAATGAACTGAAATCTCATTTCTTTGGATCGCTGAAGATAGCCACTGCTTTTTTTAAAATTTCTCTTTCTTGACGCAAAATTGAATTCTCGCGCTCCAACCGCTTAACTTTTGCCTCTAGGTTTTCACCTTCAGGTTCGTAGCCTGTCCCAGCTTTTTCATATTCATCGATTCGTCGCCACTTTGATAGTAGCCCCTGTGTTATGCCTAATTCTGCCTCGATATGATTGGCTGATCGCCTACTTGATCTTAGCAGGCGCAAGGCTTCTGCCTTAAATTCATCTGTGTATTTTCGTTTCTTGTTACTC
>CAYGQJ010000336.1:0-1140 GCA_964351845.1 uncultured Flavobacteriaceae bacterium
CTGTCGTAGCAGCGACCCTTGTGCATACCTATTTTATGCAACCGTTTACGATTCCTACCTCTTCTTTAGAGAAGACTCTTTTAGTTGGTGATTACCTTTTTGTGAGTAAGTTTCATTATGGCGCTAGAACCCCTATCACTACCGTAGCAACTCCCATGCTACATGATGCCATTCCATACGCTGGTGTAAAATCATATGCATCTTCACCAGAATTACCTTATTTTAGGTTGCCAGGTTTCCAAAACATAAAACACAATGACATCGTTGTCTTTAGTTGGCCTGTAGATACACTGACAGTGATCACAGACCCATCAAGTAAGGCCATTTACAAACCCGTAGACAAAAAATCAAATTACGTAAAGCGCTGTGTAGGATTGCCAGGTGATTCTCTAGAAGTACGTGACGGATATGTATATATAAATGGAGAACGAAATGAACTTCCGGATAGAGCAAAATTGCAATTTTCTTACATTGTAGAAGTTCGCGCTGAAATTCCTTCCCGTGTTTTCATAAATCGTTATAATATTACCGACAATGCACAGCGTCTTCAAGGAGGAAGATATTATATAAGCGCTGCTACTGATGAAGCTATTGCTAAGTTGAAAAACCACCCAGATGTTATTAGCATTACAAAAAATACATTTGAAGGAGGAGAACAGGATCTATTCCCACGTCCTGTTAAAAATAATTGGAGCACTCACAATTATGGGCCAATATACATTCCTGAAGAAGGAAAAACAGTCGCCATTACAGCAGCAACGATTCCCTTTTACAAACGTATTATCGAAGTGTATGAAGGTTCTGAAATGGGTATAAAAAATGATATTCAAGTAAACGGTAACTCCGTTACATTAAATGGAAATCCTATCACTGAATATACCTTTAAACAAGATTATTACTGGATGATGGGAGATAACCGTCATAACTCCCAAGATGCAAGAATGTGGGGATACACTCCGTATACGCATGTCGTAGGGAAACCTGTATTTGTATGGTTTAGTTTAGACCCAAACAAAAATGGATTATTGAATCGGATCCGTTGGGATCGTGTCTTTACAACCGTAGGTGGTGATGGAAAACTTACTAGTTACCGCTATCATTTCTTAGGATTACTCCTCTTGTATTTTGGATTTAATTTCT
>CAYGQJ010000337.1:0-1133 GCA_964351845.1 uncultured Flavobacteriaceae bacterium
ACCTTGGAGAAAAAACAGCCGCAATCGATCCAACGTGTATGTTGCACCCAAACATTCATAAAGCCTATGAAAAAAATGGGGAGGCCATTATAAATCAGTCAGAAACCACGCTTGTTGCCGCACATCAAGGCAACAGAGAAGAAAACTACGCACAAGCAAAAATCACCACCGTATCGGGGGATGCTTTTTTGAATAACTCAAAATTGCATCAGGAAGTATTTGGTCCTTTTTCGTTAGTCGTGCAATGTAAAGATAACGCTCAGTTATTAGAAATTATCAGTACCTTAGAGGGTCAGTTAACGGGCACTATCATTGCACAAGAAGAAGACTATAAAGATCTTTCACCCCTTATTGAAAGACTGCAAAACCGCGTAGGACGCATTGTTTTTAACGGTGTTCCTACAGGGGTTGCAGTAGTAGACGCGATGACCCACGGTGGGCCGTATCCCGCCTCTACAGACAGTCGTTTTACAGCCGTAGGAAATCAAGCCATTAAAAGATGGGTGCGCCCTTTTAGCTATCAAGATTTCCCTGACGAATTATTGCCAGCATTTTTAAAGAAATAAATAAGACTGTCTAAAATGTGCCTAAACTAGCTAGTTGTCACCCTGAGCTTGTCGAAGGGATGTTGATTATCATAAGATAAAAACTTCGACAAGCTCAGTTTGACAAACTAAAAAGCCTTTTAGACAATACTGTTAAACTACTATAAATATGAATAAGATTCTAAGTTTAGTATTGACCATCAGTTGTAGTGTATGTGTCTACGCCCAAACCCCTTCTGAAAACCTCGCACAAGTCATCGAAGACGTTCAGGATCACAAAGGATATGATCGTGCTGATTATCCGATGGGGCTGTTTACGAAGGCATATTTTGAGGAGGAGGCCGCTTTCGCGAAAGCGCAATTAGAAAAACTCGCGACCATTTCTGAAGCCAATCTTTCTGAAACCGAAGCGATCTCACTCGCATTACTGCGTTTTAGCCTACAAGAAACCATAGATTATAACACCTATGAACGCTATTTGAATCCGTTGTTATCGGACTCAGGATTTCATAGTAGTTGGAACTATATGGTACGCCCGATCACTAGCTATCGACAAGCAAAATCGTATTTAAACCGATTGAATGCGCT
>CAYGQJ010000338.1:0-1129 GCA_964351845.1 uncultured Flavobacteriaceae bacterium
GATGGTGATGGTGATCTAGATGTACTCTCAGCTTCTCGAAATGATAATCGCATCGCTTGGTATGAAAATGCATTACCTCTAGAACTTATAATGGCTACCCCAGCTACAAACGCACTTAATGTAGCTACAACGACAGATATAGACCTTACGTTTAACCAAAACATAGACGCAGCCAGTCTTACAGAAAACACGGTAACAATTTCTGGAAATAACGGGCTACCGTTTAGTTTTCCTGCTCCTGATGTGACTGGGGCTATGGCAAGTATTAATCCCAATCGGGATTTCTTTCCTGGAGAAGTAATTACAACAACACTTACTACAGGGGTCGTAAGTAGTGGTGGAGATGCCTTGGTCGCTCCTGTTACCTATCGCTTTACCGCGGCAGTAAGCCCAGACAGCCCAGGAGCGTTTGGTCTGGGGCAAAATACCATTACCACAGCTGCAGATGGCGCTTCTGATGTTACGACTGCCGATCTGGATGGGGATGGCGATCTGGATGTGCTCTCAGCTTCTCAAAATGACAATCGTATTGCTTGGTATGAGAATGATGGAAATGGCAGTTTTGGAGTTCAACAAACCATTACCATACTAGCAGATGACGCTTTTAGGGTCACCACTGCAGATTTGGATAATGACGGCGATCTGGATGTACTCTCAGCTTCTCTTTCAGATAACAAGATTGCTTGGTATGCCAATGATGGTAGTGGAAACTTTGGTGCCCAACAAATCATTAGTACAGCGACAAGTTTTGCTGCAAGTGTGAGTACTGCAGATCTTGATGGCGATGGCGATCTGGATGTGCTCTCGGCTTCTTTAGTCGATAACCGTATTGCTTGGTATGAGAATGATGGCTCTGGGGTTTTTGGAATCCAACAAACCATTACCATACTAGCAGATGGCGCTGCTTATGTTACTACGGCAGACTTGGATGGTGATGGTGATCTAGATGTGCTCTCAGCTTTATTTGATGGTGACCGTATTACTTGGTATGAGAATGATGGAATAGGAGGCTTTGGAGCCCAACAGGATATTACGATACTAGCAGATGCAGCTTTTTATGTTACAACTGCAGATCTGGATGGTGATGGGGATCTGGATGTACTCTCGGTTACTTTAAATAGTGACAGTG
>CAYGQJ010000339.1:0-1109 GCA_964351845.1 uncultured Flavobacteriaceae bacterium
TTGGCATGGCTCCCTCGTTTGGTCATGGACAGATAAGTCATGGGAATTGATAGAAGCGGTGTTGAGAGGGGGTAATGATCAGGATGTGGTGTAGAAAACATAACTTTAAATTCTATTATTAATAGGTATGCTTTCGCGAAAGCAGACTTGTTGTTTTATAAATCCTCCGTATGAAGTATAGCGTTACAGTGTTATTAATGTTCTATATTAACTCTGAACAATAAACAATCCTGTCTGCGTATCGTATGCAACAGTTATCTGATTTACGCCTCCTCCAAATTTTAGTTCAGTCATAGGGGAAGTCACCGTCGTTACTACAGAATTACCTGTTATATCAGATTCTAGCCAAATATACACTGTTTTACTAGGTTCCATCACCGCTGTACTTGCTAATAAAGTAGGTGCTGCAGATACTGCATTTCCTATAATATCAACGCCATTTACCGTTGCATCTTGATAAAGACCTACTGTTATATAATCTTGATTACTATAGTCATTAAGCAATGCAAATGAATCTACCACCCCTCCTGTTGTTGGTCCCGAAATAACTCCTGACGACTCCAAAGTGTATAGTTTATCGGTAGCAGCTCCTACAGGTGTGCTTGATAGTATTGTTATTGTTGCTCCTTGTTGCACTTGTGTGTTGGACACATAAATTCCATATTCCTCTACCCAGCCTACTTCATTAGATTGTAAAGGTGCAAAGCTTTGCCAAATAACATTTGGTGCTCCTCCTGCTACTTGTTTTCCAACACTAACCCTTGATCCAGTTGCATAAAAATCTTGTAATTGTTGGTTTGTAAAGCTAATATTAAGTGTATAATTTGACATAATACTTATTTTAAATAATGAAACTTATGGTATACTAGTTTAGATGTCTGAAATCATAAAACAAACATGCATCTTCAAAAATAATTAGAACTTTTAGTTTAAATAGGAGTGTTTTTACGTGATTATATCACTGTCAATCAAAAAAAGCTCATCATTTCTGATGAGCTTTCTAACACACCTATGGGGTGATAGCATTTCAACTTTCTAAAAGAATCTATACATTCTATTAGTAAAGTAATTAAGCTGGTGTGAAATCAATATTCCCGTTACTTATTGAG
>CAYGQJ010000340.1:0-1101 GCA_964351845.1 uncultured Flavobacteriaceae bacterium
TAAGTAGTCTGCCAAAAATAAACTAACATTCTAAATTAATTTCAAACTTAATTTGAAATTCTTCAGAATTATAATTTTTTAAAATATAATTTATTTTCCTGTGCAAAGTTTCCTTGTTTTCATAGTCTTCTGGCTTCAACCATTCGTTCTTCATTTTTCGCCACAAGGTTTCTATCAAGTTTAAATGAGGACTATACACAGGTAAATGAAAGATATACAAGCCTTTAGATTCCCATTCCTCTAACTGATCAGCTATTTTTTTAGAAGTATGCCAAGAGGCATTGTCTAATATCACAACTGTCTGTTTTTCAATAGTAGATGCAAAATTATCTAACCAATCAATTACTTGATGTGAATCCACTGAACATGTAGTTTGATAAGTCGTTAATTCACCTGCTAAATTCATTAAACCGAATACGTTAAGTTTCCCTCCTTTACGGCTTGGAATCTCTCTTTGCTCTCCTTGACGACTCCATGAATAGGGTACATTGGGTTCTAAACTAAATGCAGTTTCATCTCCATAGCGTAAATCTATACAACCCAATAAGAATAAACCAACTAAAGTTACTAAATCTTTACATTTATCCTTATATTCATTAGCATCTGCTTTTTTAGGTGTTACTTTACGGCATCGTTTCCAGCTCCACTTTTTTTTTTCAAGAAACGCTGTAATGTCCTCTTTGACATACTCTTACCAAATTCTTCCTCAATTTTTTGTAAGACAGGATTGAGGTTTTGGGCATTAGCATCTACCAATTCTTCTATTCTTGTTATTTCTGCCTCATTATCAAGGCGTATGATAAGAGGACGACCTTTTCCTTTACCTGTATGTAAACCTAATATACCTTGTGACTCATAGCGATTGAACCATCCCATAATACTCTGACGAGTAACTTTATAAATATCTGCTATTTCTTTTATTGTCTTACCTTGATGACTTAGAAGAATGTAATGACAGCGTTGACGAAAAGTTGCTTTTTTTCCATTTTTAAAGCCACTCATAGCCAGTTTTTCTTCTTCTTGACTTAATTGAATAAAACGTTTTTTACCTTGCATCTAGCAAAAATACGAATTGTTAATATATTTTTGTCATGCTACTTA
>CAYGQJ010000341.1:0-1093 GCA_964351845.1 uncultured Flavobacteriaceae bacterium
CTAGTGTACCATCCCTTAAATTCATAGGCATAAAAAAAGATGGTATCTTTGAGTATTATTAGAATAAAAAATGATTTTATGGAAGTTATCGAACAGGAATTATTAGAATCGATTACCCGAAGCAGCAAATTACCTGCGAGTGTCGTACAACGGAGTAAAGCAGTCTTGTTATATGACTCTAAGAGAAATAAAAAAGCTGTAAGTGAGGTTATTCAGAGCACTCGAGATTTCGTATATCTTTGGATAAATCGTTGGGAATGTGCTAAGGAGGTTCGAGAGGAATTATATGACTCTTATGAAAACAAAGAACTGACAAAAAGCGCCTATAAAAGAGAATTAGTTATATTATTTAAAGACAAATACAGACAGGGTGTTCCACCAAAATTTAGTCAATCAGATAGAGATAAAATAGTTGCTTTAGCTAGCGAAAGCCCTGCCGATTTAGGTTTACCCTTTACTCATTGGACAGGTTCTCTTTTGCAACACGAAATTATCCATCGAAAAATAGTACCTTCCATATCGACCTCTCACATAGCTCGAATTTTAAAAAATAAGCAAGTTGCAACCGCATCGAGTAGAGTATTGGGAACACCCTAATATAGATAACTGGGAGGAATTTGAAGCAAGTGTAGAAGAATTATGCGATTTAAATTCTCAAGCCCAAACTCTATTGGAAGAAGGTATTCATGTAGTAAGTACAGATGAGAAAACGGGGATTCAGGCATTGGAACGATTAGCCCCTACTATGCCTATGAGAACAAAGGAATGTGAAAAACAAGAGTTCAACTATAAACGTCACGGAACACAGGCATTGATAGGAAATCTTGAAATTGCAACAGGAAAGAGTATTTGCCCTACTATTGGTGCAACTCGAACAGAGGTAGATTTTGTAAATCACATTCAACAAACTATTCAGAGTGACCCAAGTGGGAAGTGGATTTTTATTGTAGATCAATTGAATACTCATAAGTCTGAGAAGTTAGTTAAATTAGTGGCACAAAATATTGGAGATGAGCAAGATTTAGGGCTTAAAGGGAAGCTGGGAATTTTGAAAAGTATGAATAGCCGTAAGGAGTATTTAGAAAGTAAAGAG
>CAYGQJ010000342.1:0-1088 GCA_964351845.1 uncultured Flavobacteriaceae bacterium
GGGCTGAAAATATCTAATTTTCAACTCGAACCTGAAAGTAAAGAATATGATGCGTGCCGATTTGAATTGAATGGACGGAAAATAATAAGTCGCAACTCTAAAGTTACACCTAAAAAAGTTGGACAGTTCGTAACATTCTGGAAACGGAATGGAAACGGACCGATTGAACCTCTTGAAGAAAATGACCAAATTGATTTTTATGCCGTGAATGTGCGAACTGAAAACAAGTTTGGACAATTTGTTTTTCCCAAATCTATGTTGATTAAAAAAGGGATCATATCAACAGCTAAAAAAGAAGGGAAAAGAGCATTTCGAGTGTATCCAAACTGGGACATTCCGAAAAATAAACAGGCGGAAAGAACTCAAAAATGGCAATTGGATTATTTTTACGAATTAAACGATTCGACCGACTTTAAAAAGGTGGCGAAATTATATAAAACTGAATAAAAACCAACGATGAATGAAACAATTAAATTATATAATTAAAGAAACGGTTCCGGTAATAATTGGAATTTTGATTGCTTTATTTATCAATAACTGGAACGAAGATAGAAAGGATAAAGAGTATCTGAATCAAATATTCTCATCCATCGAAAAGGAATTAGAAGAAAGCCTCACAGATATAGAAAGAGTAATTCCAAAGCAAATGGCATCTGCAGACAGCATACAAAAGTACATTAATAACGAAGAAGTCTCTATATACAATATAATTACAAGATCTAATGGTGTTCATGCTCCAAGAATAAAAACGAATGCGTGGAAGGCCATTGCCAATTCTAAAATTGAATTAATAGCTTATGATAAACTATCTGCATTAGCAGGTATTGAAGAAAGAAAAGAAAATCTGAGATGGAGACTTGAAAAACAAATGGATTTTATGTTTCAAAACATGGAAAAGACTGATAAGGCAAAGAAGGAAATGCTAATGATGACAATCTTAGATATGGTTGGTGCAGAAAAAGAGCTACAATCTGCAATCGAAGAAGTATTAAAAGACGAAGCTGTTCTCAATAATAATGATTAAAAGAGAAAGTTTATAATACCAAACCGATAACGCTGTATATAAAAAAAGTATAAAGCTTTGCTAA
>CAYGQJ010000343.1:0-1076 GCA_964351845.1 uncultured Flavobacteriaceae bacterium
AGTCTCATTGATTTTAACTGTTATTATGTGCACTAAACCTTTAAAGGTCTTTGGTCTTTGGTTTTGAGTCTTGAAGCGCAGTGATCTTGACTCTAGAAGCAAAGCGGTCTTTAGTCTTTAGTCTTTGGTCTTTGGCTCTGAGTCCTGCGTCTTGAAGCGCAGCGATCTTGACTCTAGCAGCGTAGCGGTCTTGACTCTTTTTCAAACGTTACTTCCGCTTCCACGTCTCATACGTAAATCCATATTTATGCCTGTCGTCTGTATCATGAAACACACTTTCCTGCAATTCCCAAACCGTTGGATCTATTTCAGGGAAAAATGCATCGGCTTCAAACTCGCCATGTACGCGGGTGAGTTCGATGTGGGTGGCAAAGTCGAGTCCGATGGTGTAAATCTCACCACCACCGATGATAAATGCATTCGAGTCATCTTTCGCGAAAGCGAGCGCATCCTCCATCGTATGGACTACGATAGCACCTTCGGCTTTGTAAGCTGTATTGCGTGTAATGACCAAGTGGGTGCGGTTAGGCAATGGCTTTGGAAACGACTCCCACGTTTTACGCCCCATAATAATATGATGGCCCGTCGTGAGGGTTTTGAAACGTTTAAAATCATCGGGTAAGTGCCATACAAGGTCATTGTCTTTTCCTAAGGCATTATTTTCTGCCGCAGCAGCAATCATTGTTATCATAGGGGAGAATCTGGATCTAGTGTAGTTGGTGCTTCTGAGGTCAGGTTGCTGCTTTTTTTTTCCGGTAAAGGATGTGCTACAGCCACTTTTTCCTCTAAAACTGCAATTCTATCTTGTTGTTTTTTGACTAAAGCATTGATTTGTTCTTCTTCCCATGCTTTGCCCATAAAACGGTTTAAAACAAATACATTAATGACATGTACGAGAAAGAAAAAAGTCCATAATAAGATCGCCCATAAAAACCAGTCGTATCCAAAAAGCGTGATGTCTTTTCCGATCCCTAGGATAGGGTTGATGATAATCATTAAGACAGCACCTGCTAAGAAAAGTACGAAGTGTCGGTACAGTTTCTTTTTTTGACGAATCCGAGACTGTGCATTTTCAA
>CAYGQJ010000344.1:0-1059 GCA_964351845.1 uncultured Flavobacteriaceae bacterium
ATGAAATGAAAGCCGCTTACGCGGTGATACGTATGGAACAAATTAATAAAGAGCTCCGCCTTCGCGGAGATGAAGTAAGAATATTTTGCCCAGCTACCGTGGCTAATGTCAACTGTGGGTTTGATACCTTGGGGTTTGCACTAGAAGGTATTGGTGATGAGATGGTGATCCGTAAAGTGACTACACCTGGCGTTACCATTGAGCTGATCACTGGAGAAGAACTCCCGATGGAGGCTCACAACAACGTTGCCGGTGTTGCTGCGATGGCCATGCTAGAAGGCATCCAAGCCGATTTTGGTATTGCTATGGAGATTCATAAAAAGATACGCTGCGGGAGTGGTATTGGAAGCAGTGCCGCCAGTGCTGCAGGCGTAGTTTACGGGATCAATCAGTTGCTAGAATCCCCTATTTCTCATCTAGAACTCACCACATACGCCATGAAAGGCGAAGCGCTTGCTAGTGGAAACGAGCATGCCGATAATGTGGCGCCTTGCATTTATGGAGGGACCACACTCATTACAGGCTATGACCCGTTACGCATCATTGCGCTTCCACCCATGGAGACCGTATACGTCGGGATTTTGCATCCGCATATTACCATTGCGACCAAAGACGCCAGAGCCATTCTCCCCAAGGAGGTACCGCTTAAAGATGCGATTACCCAAGCACAACATCTTGCAGGATTTGTCGCGAGTCTGTATGAGTGGGACAAGCAATTATTTGTAGAGAGCATTCAAGATGTATTGGTAGAGCCCCACCGCAAGCAATTGATTCCGCATTTTGACGAAATTAAAACACTATCAAAAGAGCATGGATGTATGGCGTTTGGTATTTCAGGCAGTGGTCCTAGTATGTTTGCATTCGCTTTCGCGAAAGCAGATATAGACAACTACCTCGCCGCAAGTAAAGCCTATTATAAACAACAAAACCTACACGTAGATACCTATTCCAGCCGAATAGCCAATGAAGGGTGTATCCCCCTAACCCCCGAAGGGGGGATTTAAAATGCCTCTTGAATTAGGGTTTTGAAAATGATTTGAGTTGTGAAAATGAGATTCC
>CAYGQJ010000345.1:0-1039 GCA_964351845.1 uncultured Flavobacteriaceae bacterium
ATTAAGAAGGTGGTGTAAAATTACTATTTGTCAGGCTGAGCGTGTCGAAGTCCATCTTCATTACTTTCCTATTTTATTAGTACATCTTGTCCGTTCGATTGCCCTCGAGAACTATCTTACTATACTCAGATCTCTCATTTTTTCACCCGCAGTGCGTAAAGCAGTTTGAGGGGAGTTGTACCGTTTTAAAAATTAGTGTAATCGTTTTTAACGGTTAAAAACGTGAGACATTTGATTTACCATCTCTATATAAGCATGTTATGGTTTATTTTAGTATTTTAGGTGATCATATACACTAGTTAGGCACAAGCTGAAAAAAGAACTCAAAAGAAAGTGAGAGATAAAAATCGAATTCCGAAAACACTAAACGAACTTGAACGAATTTGGAAAGCTAATCCTGACTTTAGATTGGGACAATTAATTGTTGTCGGAGCAAGTGCTGATAAACCAAACTCTGATGTCTTCAACATCGAAGATGAAGACTTATTGAACGGACTTTTAAAATTTGACAAAAGGGCTGAATTACATAACGAAGAACCAGAAGAGATACCTGATTGGAAAAGGTTTTCGAATGTCAGCAGATTAGACCCAAAAGAATTGACATTGGAATTATTAAAAAAACTGATAATTGAACTTAAAGATTCGGACAAAAATATAGTCATTACGCCAATAAACCTTATGAAACTGAATGGAGCACCTGTTTCTGACCAAACTTGGTTGCTGAATCAAAAACCGAGAATAAAAAAACTGAAAAAATTATTAGTTGAGCTAAAAGAAAATGGAATTTTGACCGAGAGAAAGTCTAAACAAGATTTTCTTGGAATTAAAGAAGTGGGATATGACATCGTGGAATAAAAGCCAGTGCCTAACAATGTATAACCGCAATTACGGCGGATTCGACTACGTCCGAATCCACTCGGAATTGCTAAAGCCTGTGCAAAACCGAAAATTAACGCATATTAACCCGTAACTGACGGTTATACGAGACCGTTAGGCTCAATAAGTAAAAAATAAAATATGTCAAACAGTAACAGAATAA
>CAYGQJ010000346.1:0-1038 GCA_964351845.1 uncultured Flavobacteriaceae bacterium
AGAGCACATCCAGATCGCCATCACCATCCAGATCTCCCGTGGTCACACGTATAGCACCATCTGCTGCTATGGTAATAATTTGTTGGGGACCAAAGTTTCCACTACCATCATTCGCATACCAAGCTATGCGATCATCATCTCGAGAAGCTGAGAGTACATCTAGATCACCATCACCATCCAGATCTCCAGTAGTAACACTTACAGCACCAACTGCTTCTATCGTAATGGTCTGTTGGGATCCAATAACGCCAGATCCCTCATTCTCATACCAAGCAATACGGTTATCATCGATTGAAGCTGAGAGTACATCCAGATCGTCATCACCATCCAGATCGGCAGTCGTGATATCAAAAGCATCAAATGCAGCTGTGGTAATGGTATTTTGCCCCAGACCAAACACTCCTGGGCTGTCTGGGCTTACTGCCGCGGTAAAGCGATAGGTAACAGGAGCGACCAAGGCATCTCCACCACTACTTACGACCCCTGTAGTAAGTGTTGTTGTAATTACTTCTCCAGGAAAGAAATCCCGATTGGGATTAATACTTGCCATAGCCCCAGTCACATCAGGAGCAGGAAAACTAAACGGTAGCCCGTTATTTCCAGAAATTGTTACCGTGTTTTCTGTAAGACTGGCAGCGTCTATGTTTTGGTTAAAGGTAAGATCTATATCTGTCGTTGTAGCTATATTAAGTGCGTTTGTAGCTGGGGTAGCCATTATAAGTTCTAGAGCTGCATTCTCATACCAAGCAATACGGCCATCTCCAGCATTAGCCGAGAGTATATCTAGATCGCCATCACCATCCAGATCGCCAGTGGTCAAACTAAACGTTACAGATGCTGCGGTGGTAATGGTTTGCTGAGGGCCAAAAGCTCCTGAGCCATCATTTTCATACCAGGCAATACGATTATCTAAAAAAGAAGCTGAAAGCACATCTAGATCACCATCCCCATCAAGATCTGCAGTGGCAACATCATAAGAACCATCTGCTAGCAGTGTAATGCTCTGTTGAGGACCAAAGCCCCCAGATCCATCATTCT
>CAYGQJ010000347.1:0-1034 GCA_964351845.1 uncultured Flavobacteriaceae bacterium
CAAGGTAACCTAACCAGCGTTGTATTGCCTGATACGGTTATTGCAACAGGTTTTGCCGCCTTTAGTACTAATGATATCACCAGCGTTGTATTACCTGAAGGTATTACCACGATAAGCAAGCAATCCTTCCAGAATAATGAACTTGCTAGTATTGATCTTCCTACCAGTGTAACGGTTATCGATAATAATGCTTTTCGTAATAATCAACTCACAGCGGTCACCTTACCTATTAATCTAAATACTATAGGTCTCGAAGCCTTTGGAGAAAACCCTATTCGTAGCCTTACATCATTAAATCCTACACCACCAAGCATCGAAGCAAATAGTTTTAGCAACCGTGGTCAAATCAATTTAATTGTACCCATTGGGACCACACAAGTCTATTTAAATGCAGGATGGACAGGTTTTGGAAGTATTAATGAAGTTGATATCGTAAGTGACTTTTTATTCTATACAATTACAGGAACAAACCCTAATGAAGTACAACTTATAGGAGGAACACCAACTGGCAATTTAGAAATCCCAACTACGGTATCCAAAGGATTAGAGATTTTTACAGTCACTTCTATCCTAGGTAATGCCTTAGGTCAAGGTGACCTAACCAGTGTCGTATTACCCAATACGGTTGTCTCAACAGGTACTATAGCCTTTAATAGCAATGCCTTGACTAGTGTTGTGCTTCCAGAAGGTATTACCATCATAAGCAAGCAATCATTTCAATTCAATGCCCTGAGTAGTATTGATCTTCCCAATAGTGTAACGGTTATCGATAACAATGCTTTTCGTAATAACGAACTTACCGCCGTAACACTGCCTATCAATGTGAGCGCTATCGGTAGCCAAGCATTTCAAAACAACCCTATAACAGAAGTTACGTCTTTAAACACCACACCTCCAAGTATAGAAAATTCAAGTTTTAGCAATCGCAATCAAATTACGCTAAACGTTCCTCAAGGCACGATGCAAGTATATATAGATGCCGGTTGGACAGATTTTGCAGTGATTAATGAAATTGATACGGGTGCTATAACAAG
>CAYGQJ010000348.1:0-1030 GCA_964351845.1 uncultured Flavobacteriaceae bacterium
GAAATCAAGAAGAAGATTTGGCGTTGCTCCTAGATCTATTTGAAGAGTTTGAAACCATGGCAAATCAGCCGTGTACAGATGCTGAAGTATGGGAATTTGTGGCTTTTGGATCTAAAGCCTGTGGCGGCCCTCAAGGATATATTGCCTATCCTAATACGATTGAC
This sequence comes from uncultured Flavobacteriaceae bacterium, assembly GCA_964351845.1. GTDB lineage: Bacteria > Bacteroidota > Bacteroidia > Flavobacteriales > Flavobacteriaceae > Dokdonia. The sequence continues at coordinate 165 of CAYGQJ010000348.1, forward strand.
GTGGAGACTTTCTTGATGTTAGTAGAAAATTATACCACCGAAGAGGCTATATATAATTCAAATTATGGTATTGTTTCCACCTGTGATATTCTTGCAGCCCCTGTAGATGTGATTTGTGAAAATGAAGAAGCAGTGCTTGTTTATGAGTAGTTTATTGCCGATCTCGTATATTTTCTAAGCCCTTTTTGATATCCATTTGGTTTTTTGGTAAAAAGCCTTTTACCGTCAAAACGAGTCCGCAGATAATTAAAATAAGCCCTAATAGTTTTTTTACCTTAAAGATACGTCTAGGTGTGAGGAATCTTTTTAATTGTTTAGCGAGTACAATCTTTCCTAAATCTACTATAAAATACGTAGAGAGCATAATGCCTAAAAAGGTAAACAGTCGCACAGGATTGTTATCTACTGTAGGTCCCACCACGATAATAACGCCTAACCAAATAACCAATACGCCTATATTTATAAAGTTGAGTAAAAACCCTTTGATAAAGAGTTGTAGGTTTCCGTGTTTGCTACTTTTTACCCTAGAAGGGTCTAACATTTCTCGTGTGGGCTTTTTTAAATACATCATCAGTCCGTAAACAATGAGTATGACCCCTCCAAAAACATACAACCCTGGTGCATTACTGAGGTTTTCTAGTAGTTGATAACTACTCAAATAAGCGATCCCTATAAAGAGAATATCGGCTGTAAAAACACCAAGATTAAAAATAATAGCAGCTCTAAACCCTCTGGTAGCAGCCGTTTCAAGAAGCACAAAAAATACTGGGCCTATCATAAAGGCCAGTACAAGACCAGCGGTAAGTCCAGCAGGAAAATCTTGAAACATAGTGTTACATCCTTTTACACAAAGTTAGGGAATGCGT
>CAYGQJ010000349.1:0-1027 GCA_964351845.1 uncultured Flavobacteriaceae bacterium
GCAATTAGAAGGTAATGTTGTGGTATATGCTTTCGCGAAAGCGTACCCATACTACTTAACATCTCTAAAACACTGCTTCTGCAATCTGTCGAATATTATCACTTTTTCCCATAGAGTAATAATGCAATACAGGAACACCAGCCGCTTTTAATTCTTTACTCTGTTGGATACACCACTCGATACCCACTTGGCGAACGGCTGCGGCATCTTTTGCATTGACCACTTCCATGACAAGCGCATCAGGGACATCAACACTAAAACGTTGCGGAATCATATTTAGCTGTTTTCTTGTGGCTAAGGGTTTTAACCCTGGAATAATCGGTTTTGTAATGCCTGCTGCACGGCACTTCTCAACAAAGTCAAAATACTTCTGGTTATCAAAAAACATCTGCGTGACTACATAACACGCTCCAGCTTCCAGTTTTTTCTTTAAAAAATGAATATCACTTTCCATACTTGGCGCTTCTAGATGCTTCTCAGGATAGCCCGCAACACCGATACAAAAATCTGTTTTGGCACTGTTTTGTAGATCTTCATCCAAGTATATTCCTTTGTTTAAAGCAACAATTTGTTCAACTAAATCCTGCGCATAGACATTGCCATTTTTATTGGGCTTGTAATAGGTTTCACTTTTTACAGCATCCCCACGTAAGGCAACCACATTTTCTATACCCAAGAAATCCATATCAATCAAGAAATTCTCAGTGTCTTCTTTTGAGAATCCACCGCACAATACATGAGGCACAGCATCAACACTATACTTATTTTGTATAGCAGCACAAATCCCAACCGTTCCCGGACGTTTGCGAACGACTTTCTTTTCTAGCAGTCCATCTGGACGTTCTTTGTAAATATATTCCTCGCGGTGATAGGTCACATCAATAAATGGAGGCTTAAACTCCATGAGCGGATCTATATTATCAAAAATGGTCTTGATATTCTGCCCTTTAAGCGGGGGTAGAATTTCAAAGGTAAACTCCGTTTTCTTTGCTTCTATAGCTTTTGATAAATGGTCTCTTACTTTCAT
>CAYGQJ010000350.1:0-1026 GCA_964351845.1 uncultured Flavobacteriaceae bacterium
TTTGTATACCTTTTTTAAACAATAAAAAGGAAAAGACGATTCCGTGGAAAAAGAAAATAAGTAAAATAGAACTCTTAGGTCCAAAGCCAAAAAACATAAGTACTTCTTATAACTGATTGATGATACAAATATGTGACATGAACAATGAACACACTTTGTAATTTTAATTTCTCTTTAAATATAGTTTTATTATTGATTACTATACAAGGAGAACTCATGCCATTTTAATAATTAAATTGTGTAACAGGTTTATCATATTTGAGATTCATTATGTAAACGCTTTCGCGAAAGCAAACACAGAAAAATACATCGCTAAAAAATAATTGAGTTTAAAATAGCGTGCATAAACAGGTAAATAAGAAGCTGAAAATCTATGTTTTTATCTAATAATATGCTCTTCCCTATGAAAATGAATTCAATAGTACCTATTATTGTACAGATATCTTCTTATGTGGGTATTATAAAAAAAAGTTAAATCTTTAATTTGTAGGATATTTCTTTATCTAATACGCGCAAAAACAGTAATTTTGTATTGTTTTATAATCCAACCCCTTATGATTAAATTAAATAAGAATATGAACTCTATGGATCGTGTCTCGCGATTTATAGTTGCTTTGGTATTAATAGGGCTAGTAATTTTTGGCCCTGTGCGAGGTCTTTTAGGAGTTCTATTGGTTATACTCTCTATCTTTTTTGTCGTGGCAAGTTTTACAGGATTCTGTATGTTTTACAAATCTATCAATGCAGATTTCCATGATTCAGATGAGTATTACAAGTAATTTTTGTCGCGTAATGCTCGTTTTATTCTAGGAAGTATTTATGTTCACTACCTCTCATTTTATGTGTCTTTAGTCTACGAGTTGAGGTGTTTGTTTGTTTAAAAGTTTATGGGTTTAAATGGTTAAAAGTTAAGAAGGCCCCTAACTCCCAAAGGGGGAACTTTTATACTCTTGTGTAAAAAAGTGTATTCTCTTAATTTTAAATCGTACAAAAGCCAGGCGGCTGAGTGATTTTAGATCAGAACAG
>CAYGQJ010000351.1:0-1023 GCA_964351845.1 uncultured Flavobacteriaceae bacterium
ACTGTAAAATGCCCACCTACAAAATAGCAGGCATTCTCCTCACCATGGAACTCAAGGGCGTGATCCGCCCATTACCGGGAAAGTTGTTTGAGGTGATTTAATTACTGATACGTATTCTGATAATCAATAATATATACTTTTGTTCAATATTGTTTTTTTACATTGAAAAATTAAAAATGAAAAAAATAAGATATTTAGTTATTGTTTTTACACTTTCTACTATGTCCTTTTTCACGTTAGAGGCACAAAACCCAAAGAGTGAAAATTTCACAGGTTATGAAACCTTATTCCATGCTAATGGAGAACTTCATGTGGCACAGAAACTTGTTGATGGTGTTGTTGTTCAGCAAGAGGAGTATTATTCAAATGGTTCTTTAAAAGAAAGAGCTCATACATCAGGTAATTTTAAAAACGGTCCAGCTATTCTTTACTATGAAGACCGTTCAGTTCAGGCGAAATGCTATTTTTTAAATGGCCAACTAAACGGTCTATGTGAAAAATACTTTCCGAGCGGTCAATTGAGCTATACTGTCAATTATATAAATGGACAAAGAGAAGGGTTATATCAATACTATTACCCAGAAGGGAATAAGGCTGCTGATGTTTACTATCGTGTAGGCAAAAAGCATGGAGGTTACATAGGGTTCCATAACGATGGATCCATATACATAACAGGCACTTATTTTGATGATAAAAGACACGGGGAATTTGTTATGTATCCAAAAGATGATAACGGTATTTTACTACCTAAAAAGCATACCTACCATTATCATGGCAAGGATATTACAAAAGAACAATACGATCAATACAAAGCACAGGATAAATATGGTAACTAGATAAATTCAAAATATACGTTATTGCACCTGTTTGAATACTACAGAGCATAAAATAGAAAAAGACCCAAGCATCACTTGAGTCTTTCTACTATTCACGAGGTTAGATGTCGTTTTTCTACTTTCGTTTTTCAAATTACCCTTTTATCTTTTTAGGTAATACTTTGTATCCCATATTGTATAGAGTAAA
>CAYGQJ010000352.1:0-1020 GCA_964351845.1 uncultured Flavobacteriaceae bacterium
CCACCGATGGAGTAAAAAGTTTCTTCTATGGCTTGATCACCAATATGGGCTTTAAAGATCATCCCGTTAGGGTGGAAAGGTAGAAATTCGCGATTAAAATGTATCGCCATGGCAGGGTCAAATGAGAGGGTACGCTCGCCATCAAAAGTGATTTCTTTGGTATCCCTAATCTTCGCAATCGTTGTAGGAATAGCATCAATAGAACAGGTTTGTGGGTCCTCTCCAAGAAGCCCCATCATCACGGCAACATCAGTCGCGTGACCTTTTCCTGTGAGGGATAAAGATCCATATAAATCAACGTGTAAACGGTCTACCTTGTCAAATTGGTTTTCTTCTTTCAGTTTTTTTATAAAACGTCGAGCGGCACGCCAAGGGCCTAGGGTGTGAGAACTCGAAGGACCGACCCCTATTTTAAGCATATCAAATATTGAGATGCATTCTATTTCTTTTACTTCCATGTAAGCGCATATTGCATGATGTAATCTGTTTGAATTTCGGCAATCATATCGTATGGATGTGTTCCCGTAATCGTAAAACCACACTTTTTATAAAATCGAATGGCATCTGGATTTTCTTCCCAAACACCTAACCAAATGTAGCTTTTTTCCCGTTTCAATGCTTCAGAAATGGCAAAATCTATTGTTTTTTTTCCAAATCCTTTATTTAGGTAAGGCACGTCTATGTAAATACGCTCAATTTCGAGTCCGTCGGGCTGTTTAAATTCTGTCTGTGCTTCTCCAGTATTGAGTTTAAGATATCCGACAATCGTGTCTTTGTTTTTTATAAAATACCAGTAGGAGTGGGGAGCTGCGAGTTGTTTTTCTAAGTGTGCTTTCGCGAAAGCGGACGCCACATACGCCTCCAATACCCCAGGTTTATTTTTATGCGCAAACGAATGTGTATACGTACGTGTAGCCAGTGCTTGTAAAGTATCAATATCTTCTCGCTGAATGGGAATGAAATGGATCAATGTGTCAGTGGTTTAATGAGTTAATGAGATAATGGTTTAATGGTTTAATG
>CAYGQJ010000353.1:0-1013 GCA_964351845.1 uncultured Flavobacteriaceae bacterium
ATTTCATAGTGATTATACCTCTCGCCTGGAAATTCGAAGGAAATTCGCCTCCAGGCACTTCTCTTTGGGTCTTTCTTACTTACAACAAATTGAAATGCACTGTATTCCGGTTATTTGAACAGGAAGATAGTGTTTTCGCTGTGAATCTGAAGGACAAAAAGGGTAAATCTTTCGCAAATGGTGGACCTAAGTAAGATTTAAAGGCTTTAGCTTCTATACGGGACGGGAGCGGCAGAGGTTGTAAAGCTTGATCAAGCCAGGGATTTAATGAGGATTCTCGCAACTGCGACCAACAAGATGATCGCTCCTGCCGTAGAAAGAAGAGTTCGGGTCCAATGCAGCCTTGTCATGGTCTGGATCATCTTAGACGAATACCCCTGACGGCTCATGAGTGTCTGTAGTGGTCGGATAAATTGAAATGAAATTCCAGCTGCAAGGATGAGTGAACCGCAGTACACATATAGTTCCCAGGCCTTTATTCCCCATGGTTTGAGAAGAATGAGTGCCACGGCGAGCAAGAAGGCGATGAGCCTTGGAATGCGAACAGACCACAGAACCCTTCGTTGATGGGAGGCCTGATAATCCTGAAATTCATTTACGCCTACTCTTGTGAGTAAGGGAAAGTGAACGAGTTGAAAAGTCCAGTGGACTCCAACCAGGTATAAGCTAAGACCCAATGATGCGAGCAGTAAATAAACGTCCATTAGATAAAAATATGGAATTTTGTATAAATTCCTCCTATCTCTTCCAACCATGGTTGATATTCGTGAGTCATTGGGTAAATCTTCTGAAAGAACAGCGTTGAGCGCAACAACAATTCCTATACATTCTGACCTTGTGGAAGCCTGTAAACAGGGCGACCGCACAGCTCAATTCCGGTTGTACCAACTGTACTCCCGGGCGATGTACAACATTTGTACCCGGATGCTGGGTGATTCTGCTGCGGCAGAAGATGCTCTGCAGGAGTCATTTGTGAGTGCTTTTCGAAAGCTGCACACCTTTCAGGGGCGATC
>CAYGQJ010000354.1:0-1004 GCA_964351845.1 uncultured Flavobacteriaceae bacterium
TAGTGTTTATTAACAAAAATTCCTTATGCAGCCTTACGAGCTAAGGTTCTTAGGTTGTGAATACCTGCACAGCAAGAGAACACTTTATCCCGTTTTTCAGCATCGTGAATTCGGATGACATCCTTCATAATTCGGCAACGTTTCATTCCACCAATAGCGTGTTCGTTACGAATTCGATAAGAGGCAATGATTTGGTTTTCAGATTTTTGCTCGTCTGTCAATTCTCCTCCTTTTGGTTTTTTATGAGGTATTATGAGCCAAACGTTTGGAGATTTATAACCTAAAAATCCTAAGTCAGTCCATAAAAAAGTATCCTTATGAAAGTTAATTTCTTCTAAATCAGCGACTTTTTTATCAGATACACTACCATTAAATTGATGTGAAGAGAAGACAATATAGCCACAAAAAAGGCTAATAATAAGTTTCTTAAGTGTGTGATGCTTTTTCTTTCCACTGTAATTATCTTTCTGCTCACCCTCATCTGAGGGGCGTTGAATTTTAATTTCAGAACAATCCATTAAAGCATCCTGTGTGGAAGCAGAAGCTAAATGTGAATAGCCTTTAAACCGTTCTTTCAAATCCGATATAAAATCAGCGTAATCTTCTCCCTGAGTACAAGGAAGGAGTTTCTTGATTCTAAGAACCTCATTTAGTGCTGTTAAACAACTCTTTATGATACCACTTACAGTTTCTTGAGAAATATCAAAAATAGCTCCATGAAACTCTTGGGTAGGATTTTCTTTCAGATAAGTAAGAATAAAAAACAGATGATGGTCAGCACTTGGTAGCTCGGCTCGCCACTTAAATTTATTACGCCGAATAGTACCACGACTCGTTTTTCGATAGATACGTTTGAGTTCTATCTCAAATTGTGGAAGTAAGTAGTCAAACTCTTCTGTGGTCAATGAGGTTAAAGTCGTAAATTTGACTTGATTGCCTCTGATTTTTTCGTAATCCATAAAAGGGCAAAATTACGTTTTAAATTTGCCTCATACTAATTTTTT
>CAYGQJ010000355.1:0-1001 GCA_964351845.1 uncultured Flavobacteriaceae bacterium
CACCGTAACGTCCTCTACATACGGGCCAATGAGTGTCACAAAGCCTTGATGCGCAGGATGGGGTAGGTAGGTGGCTCTATCTGCTTCGGATAAAAAGGTAACAAAAAAGCAATGTGTTAGGCCTTTATCTAGTCCTTCTGGGCTATTGTTAATTCCCCACTCAAAAGAATGTATTTCGGCGATTTGACTCGGTAAGGCAGCAAATGCGTCTTCAATTGTTTTTAAAATCTCGGGGGTGGCACTCTCATTAAAATGAAACAATACCACGTGTCTTAAGAGTTTTTCAGGGGCTTTGGTGGTTTCTTGAGTTTCAGGAGCCTTTTTGGTCGTTTTCATATCGGTGTTTTGATCACAGGATTGCAACACGAAAAAAAGAGATACAAGGGTCAAGTATAGAAAACTACGGATGGAAGGTGTGCGCATGTGTGGTGTGTTTTGGTTTTTGTGAGGTAGGAAGATAGGTATAATTTTGGAGGAAGCATTCTGTATGTACTACCAAATGGATTTTAAAATTGGATTTCTTTCATTGCCTTAGAAGGAGGTGATTTTTAAACTAGATTCTTGTAGGAAGGATTATTTTTCTGGCCAGATGATTTCAAACCACTCGCAAACGATTAACATATCTTCGCTTGGTTGTTCTCCGCTTTCTTCCATGGCGCCTGCAAAAAAGTCCCAATGTGCCTTTTTCCATTGTTTGAGGGCTTCCGTTTTTGTTCCCATATCCAACGCAGCGTATTCTTGAGAAATTTGATGAAATGGGATGGTGTCCACGTTTTTGGTTGCTATGATTCCTAATGCTTTTCCGTCAAAATTTGTTATGATCTGCTTTGTTCCGATTTTTGGTAAGTCCGCATTTGCGTCTTTATACCATTGATATAAGCCAGACGAAGCTTTCTTTTGACCGTTGACGACTAATTCACCTAATCGGTTGGCATCTTTTTCGTTATCATGAAAATACCAAGAGTCGGGCAGTGAATCATTCTTATATTCAGGATTTGCTT